>JADLEU010000103.1 GCA_020845955.1 Anaerolineales bacterium | reverse complement strand
TGCGTGAAGCCCTGATGAACCAGGTGACGGCGGCGCTCGGCAAACCGCTCCGGCCGCGCGCGATCCGTTTCGTGCGCGATCTGCCCAAGACCCGCAACGCCAAGGTCATGCGGCGGCTGATCCGCGCCGCCTACCTCGACCAACCCCTGGGCGACACGTCTTCACTCGAGAACCCAGGATCAGTGGCCGAAATCAAACTGGCCAAGTAGCTCCCGGCGGGGCTTATGGAGCATTTCCAGCTCATCTACACCTCACGCGCCGCAGAGTATCAGGCCATGATCGCGCCTGAAGACGCCGATGGCCAATTGCTGGACGCCTTGCTGGCCCTGCCGCTCCCCGACCGGCCTGGGGGCTGGCGCGTGCTCGACCAAGGCACCGGCACCGGCCGCCTGGCGCGGCTATTGGCGCCGCACGCGGCCCGCATCGTGGGGTTGGATATGCATCGTGCTATGCTGCGCGAGAACATCGCCCAACGCGACCAGGCCGGAGCGCGCTGGGACCTGGTACAGGCCGATATGGGGCGGGTACCGATGTGTTCGCACTGGGCCGACCTGGTCACCGCGGGATGGGCCATTGGCCACTTGCGCGGGTGGTATCCGGCAGATTGGAAGGGCCGCATCGGCCGCGTGCTGGAAGAAATGCATCGCGTGGTCGCGCCCGGCGGCCTGCTCGTGATCCTGGAGACCTTGACCACCGGCAGCCTGGCGCCGGCCCCGCCGACCGGCGAACTGGCGGAGTATTACGCCTGGTTGGAGCGCGAGTGGGGGTTTTGGCGGCGCATCATCCGCACCGACTATGTCTTTGCCAGCGTGGATGAGGCCGTGGCGCGCACCGAGTTCTTTTTTGGTTCCCAGTTGGCCGAGGCCATCCGGGCCAACGGCTGGGCGCGGCTGCCGGAGTGGACGGGCGTGTGGAGCAAGCAGGCCGGCGTCAGCGGAACTCGACGATAAAGGGGTCCCAGGCCGAGCAGTCCTCGCCGCGCTTCAGGCGGAAGTAGAAGTCGCGGGCCAGGTCGCCTTGCTGCTCGGGGTTAAAGTAGGCCAGCCGCCAGCCGGCCAGGTGCGCCGCCTTCAGCGCGGCTTCCTGCGATGGATGCCCGCGCCGGTAGTCATAGCTGTTGCGGCCCTCGCGCAGTTGGACCGACAGAGCGCCGGTGAGATAGCGCCAGCCCCAATGCTGGAACTGCCATTGGTGGACCAATTCGTGGATCAGCCAGCCGATATCGCGCAGGTCGCCGCCGGCAACCGCCTCACCGCCCGTCTTAAGCGCGACTGGGAAGAACGAGGTGTTCCCCAGGGTGATGGCGTTCTGCTCGCCCTTGTGCCGCATGCGTTTCTGGAGCTTGGCCCCGATCCAGTCGACCCAATCCGGCCAGCGCGCGTTCTCGGCCACAATGGCGCGCGCGTAGTTCAGGCCCCGGCCAAACACCAGGCGAGCCTCGGCGATCTCGGCGGCGGTCAGCGGGCGGCGCACCATGGCCGCGTATCCTAGCACAACGCCGCCCCGGCGCAAACACGGCTGATCGGCGAAGCGCACAAACCAAGGAGACACCCATGACAACCCCCCCGCCCCCCGAAGATGACCTGCTGGCTGAATTCCGCCAGCTGGGCCGCAACCTTGTCGCCGCCGCGCGCAGCGCCTGGGAGAGCGATGAGAGCCAGAAACTGCGCCAGGAGATCAAGGTCGGGCTGGCCGCGCTGGAGGCCGGCCTCAGACAGGCGTCCGCCGAAGTGACCAGCGGCGAGACCGGCCAGCGCATCAAGGCCGAGGTCGAAGACTTCTCCGAGCGCGTGCGCACCGGCCAGGTGGAATCGCAGCTCCGCAACGACCTGCTGGCAGCACTGCGCAAAGTCAACGAAGAGCTTCAGAAAGCGACCCCAACCGAAGGCCAGCCACCGGGCAGGACGCCGAGGTAGGGGTCTGGCAGGCAAACCACCACACCGCCCAACTCCGGCATTCTCCCTCCGCCATTGAGCGGCCAGGAGGGCAAACAATCACCACACCCCGGGTCAGTGCCGGGATCGGTTCGCTTATGTGCGTCGCGAGCTGAGGCTGGGCGCGGGAGAGCAGCGCGCTGGACACTTGCCCCGTTTGGCGCTATCCTCGCCGCGGCGTTCCGGCCCTGCCGGCTGAGACCTCCAACCAAACTGCGCCGGCCCGGCGCAGCCCCTCCGAGGTGCTATGGATTTTGAGCTTTCAAGCGAGCAGCAGATGTGGCGCGAGTCCGTCCACGAGTTCGCGGCCAAAGAGGTCAAGTCGCGGGCGCGCGAGACCGATGAGCACGCCCGGTTCAATTGGGAGGCCGTCGGCAAAATGGGTCCGCTCGGGCTGCTGGGCCTCAACGTGCCCGAGGCGTATGGCGGCACCGGGATCGACGCCGTCAGCGCCGCCATCGCCATCGAAGAATTGGGCTGGGCCTGCGGGTCCACCGCGCTGGCCATCGCCGCCCACAACGGCCTCGCTTGCGCGCCGCTGGCCCTCTTTGGGTCCGAGGCGCTCAAGCAGCGCTGGCTGCCGCGCCTGGCCGGCGGCCAGGGCCAGTTGGGCGCGCTGGCGCTCACCGAGCCGGGCGCGGGCAGCGACCTGGGCGGTGGGGTGCGCACCTCGGCCGTCCTCGAAGGCGAGGCGTGGATCATCGTCGGCCAGAAGATGTGGACCACCAACGCCTCCATCGCCGACGTCATCGTCACCCTCTGCCGCACCGACCGGGACCGCATGAGCCTGATCCTGGTGCCAACCGGCACGCCCGGCCTACACATCGGCCCGCCCGAGAAGAAGATGGGTCTGCGCGGCTCCCCGACCCACGCCGTGACCTACGATGAGGTGCGCGTGCCGCGCGAAAACCTGGTGGGGGTTGAGGGAGAGGGGCTGGCGCAGACATTGGCCGTGCTCGACGGGGGCCGCATTGGCATCGGCGCGCTGGCCGTCGGATTGGCCCAGGCCGCCTTTGAGGAAGCGCTGCAATACGCCCAGGCGCGTGAGACCTTTGGCGAGCCAATCGCCCGGCGCCAAGCCATCCAGTTCATGCTGGCCGACGCGGCCAGCGAGATCGAGGCCGGCCGCCTGATGGTCTATCGTGCGGCCAGCCTCAAGCAGCGCGGGCAGCCATTCACCGTGGCCGCCGCCCAGGCCAAGCTGCTGGCCACCGAAATGGCCGAGCGCGTGACGCGCAACGCCATCCAGATCCATGGCGGCTACGGCTACTCGGCCGAGTTCCCCGTGGAGCGCATCTATCGCGACGCGCGGCTGATGACCATTGGCGAAGGCACCAGCGAGATCCAGCGCATCGTCATCGCGCGCGGCATTCTCGGCCTCCGCTGAGGCGCCCTCACCACCTCAACACCCGCCGCACGCCCCAGTCCCACACCCGGTCTGGCAGAACCTGTCGCAGCCGGATCATCCAGGCCGTGCTGGCCGGGAAAGGATAGCGCGGTGCGGGGCGCGAGCTGGCCAGGATCCGCTCAATCAGCCCGGCAAAGGCCTCGGGTGGGAAGCCGCGCGCGGCGCCCGCCAACGCGGCGCGCTTCACCGCCGCCGCTAGCGGCCGGTAGGCGCCCGCCCGCGCCGCCCCGGTGTTCGAGCGCCGCAGGCTGGTCTCCCAAATGGCCGTCGGGCTCGAACCCGGCTCGGCCACCACCACCCGCACCCCGAACGGCGCCAGTTCCACGCGCAGCGCGTCGCTCATCGCCTCCAGCGCAAATTTGCTCATGTGATATGGGCCATTGATCGGGTAGGCGATGCGGCCGCCGATGCTGCTCACGTTGATCACGCAGCCGCGCGCCGCCTTGAGCAGCGGCAGCAGCGCCTGGATCACGGCCAACTGGGCCACAACATTGATCTCTAATTGCGCCCGCAGGTCGTCCAGCGCGATCAGTTCGAGCGGCATGGGATACCCCGTGCCGGCGTTGTTGAGCAGCGCGTGCAACGCGGGTGTCTGGGCCGCCACCACCTCGCGCAGCCGTTCGACGTCTTGCGGCCTGGTGATGTCGCTCAGCACCGGGTCCAACCGCTCCTGCCACGCCTGCCCCGTCGCCTCCGCCAATAGGCTGTCCCGGTCGGCCTCCTTGCGCACAGTGGCAAACACGCGCCAGCCCTGTCTCGCCAGGCGCAGCGCCGTCGCGCGCCCGAATCCGCTCGAACAGCCCGTGATCACGATCGACTTCAGCATTCTCCAACCCTTCGCCTCAGCGCTCGAACTCCAGCCATTCGCCCGCGGGGTCGCCGGCCGCGTCGAGCACCGGCACCGGCGCCAGTGACGGATAGGCATACATGCCGACCCGCACCGCCGCGCCGCCAGCCGGCAGCGCGAAGTGGCTAACGACCAGGTCGCCCGGCCGCCAGTCCTCGGCCGGGTAGGTTGGCGCATCGACCTGGCCCAGGCGTTGGCCATCGGCGGCGATCAGGTGGACGAACAGGTGGTATGCCTCGCCCGGCAGCGGGCCAGGCGCTTGCCACCACAGCTGCCAACCGCCGGCTATCGCGCCAGTGCCGAGCACTTCCACGCCATTCGCCAGCAAGGCCGAGGCCAGCCGAGGCGTGGGCGCACGCGGCCGTTCGCTGGCGCCGGCTGTCACCCAGGCCTGGCCCTCGCCCGCGCGGAGCGCCACCACCCGATCCCAATGCCCCCCGCCCCATCCTTGATACAGGTTTGCCAAGGGCCACGCCGCCCTGTTCGCCGCTGGCCAGATGACGACGGCCGCCCCGGCTGCCGGGATCACGGCCGTCGTGCGCGCATCGACGAAGCGGTGCGGCGTGTCGCGCAGCAGGGCGTCAAACACGGCCGGCGCCAGGTCGACACCCGGCTCGCTCCCCTCGGCTGCCACGATCACCTCCGGTGCGCCAAGCGCGCGCGCCGCGGCCGCCGTCTCCAGCAGCATCTTCAACGGCGTGCCAAACGCGCCGGGCGTGGCCTGCGTGCCAATGAAGCGCAGCAAAGCGATGACCAGCGCGGCCTGGGCGGCAGCCAGCCCAACCGGCAGCAGCCATAACACGCGCCAACGCGCCAGGGGCGCGTCCAGCGCCAGCCCCGCCAGCAGGTAAGGCGCGGGGAAGAGCAGAATGAAGTAGTGGCTGTAAACCGGCGTGCTGTGGCGCACAAAGAACAGGATTGGCAGCGCCAGCCACAGCAGCACGAGAACGCCCGCCCTAGCGTTGGGCCGGCGCGGGCCGCCGCCCAGCGCCCGTCGCGCCGCCAGCACCGCGCCGGCCGCGATCAGCAGCCCCCCGGCCCACCCCACCACGTCGAGGTTTGGGAACGTGGCCTCGAACGCGCGGAACGCCCGCGGTCCGGCCAGGCCCCGCACCTGCGTCCCCAGCATCACCATGCGCGCCAGCTCCAGGGCGTCGGCCGAGATTGCGGCCGGCCGGCGCAGCCAAGCCAGCGCGGGCTCCAGCGCCCCACGCAGTTCGCCCACCCGCGTCAGGGCGTAGACGCCCAGGGGCAGCAGCGCCAGCGCGGCCGCGCCCAGCCCGTAAGCCAGCCAGCGGCCGCTCACCTGGCGCCGGAAGACGAACAGCAGCGTTAGCGTCACGGGCGCCAGAGCCAACCCCGATAGGTGGATCTGGATGATCAGCGCCAGCAGCAGCAGATGGACGAGCAGCCAGCGCTGGCGCCCCTCCACGAACGCCAGCAGCGCCGCACCCGCATAGGCGACGACGAAAAGCGGAAGCAGGTTTTGGGCCCAGATCTTGCGCGAGTAGAGTACCGCCCACGGCGCCGCGGCGTACAGCACGGCCGAGGCCAGCGCCGCCCGCGGGCCCCAGTAGCGCCGCGCCAGCGCGTAGCCCAGCCCAACCGAGGCCGTGTTCAGCAGGCCGGTGAAGAGCGTCGCGGCCAGCGGGCTTGGCCACACGAACAGGGGCAGGGCGAACAGATAGACGCTGAGCGGCGCGTTCGGCACACCCACCGAGCTGCTGATGCCGCGCAGCGGAAACGCCTTTAGCTCAGCCAGGTCGAGGGCCAGCGCGTACAAATGCGCCTCGTCCTGCTTGAACTCGGTCACGCCCGGCCACAGCATCCGCAGCCCGGCAGCCAGGGCCAGGATCGCCGCCAGCGCCACCCACTCCCGGCGTCGCATCTCAATTGGCCTCGCGCGATCGACCACCAGCTGTCTGCCTCCCAACCTGGAACTGCCCCAAATTGTCAATCGGATGCGGTTTTCTCCGAGGAATCTCGGCTTTGCTCAGCTTGCCCAACACTGTTGTCATCTCGCGGCGCACGCCCAAAATCTCCAGCCGCGCGCGTCATGGAGAATACCAGCGCCAGCCTTGGGCTGTCAGGCTCGGCGCGCCAGGCGGGCGCCGCCCCAGACACCCAGCGTGGCCAGCGTCAGCAGCGTCATTGCCAGCCCCAGCTTCCAGGCGGCCGGGTCGAAGCGCATGACGATCGTGTGCTCGCCGGCCGCGGGCACGTGCACCGCCCGAAAGGCAAAGTTGGCGCGGTAGACCGGCGTCTCCACCCCGTCGATCCATGCCCGCCAGCCGGGATACCACACCTCGCTGAAGACCACGTAGCTTGGACCGGGCGTGCGCGCCACCACGCGATAGGCCTCCGGGGCATAGGCCGTATAGAATAGAGTCCGTTCGCCGGCTGCCGTGGCGCTGGCCAGCACTACCGGTGGCCGCGCGGCGGCCGAGGTGGCGTCGAGCACCACCACGCCCTCGGGATCGAAATCGGGGGCATGGATGGCGCCAAACGCTTGCTCCCCTCTCGTCACGACCTCGACAGCCTGGACCAGGCGTACGCGCGGTTGAGCCAGCGTGTTAAGATATACGTCCACCTGGGGGTCTTCGGCGAAGACGGGCACAAAGGCGCTGTCGCCCGGTGGCTGGCCCTTGTCCGCGATCACAAACTGCGCGTTCAGGAAGTTGTACAGCGGCGAGCCTCGCGGCCCGACAGCCCCAAGGTAAGTCTGATAGGCCGACAGTGCCAACGGGTTGGAGATGCCGCCAATGTCTTCGAGCCCAAACCGCGCTGCCGCGTCCGGCGACCAGGCCCCCGAGGCGTTGTCGATGCGCAGCGGGCCGGGCTGCTCGCGCAGATAGGCTACGACGCCTGGATGCTGGAACCCGCGCGTGGGATCATTGCGCTCGACCTCTACCCAGGCGCCGTGCCCGACCAGGTCGGCGCACGCCAGCACCACCAACACGGCCGGCGTCCAGCGCCCGCTCCGCCGTGCCGCTGCCGCCGCCCCGGCCAACAGCAGCGCCCCGGCCAGCCCCGTCCCCCACCCCAGGGCCCGTGTGTGCGCCTGGTGGCCGGGCACCGTGGCCCAGGCGGTGGCCGCCAGCACCAGCCCCCCCGCCACCAGTCCTAGGCCCCAGGCCCACACCCGCCGCGCCGGGAGCGTGGGCAGCCGCGCCAGTCCCAGCCCGGCCAGCACCGCCAGCGCGAAGTCTGGCAGCAGCACGAAGCGCGCCGGAACGCGCAAGCTGGCAAAGCCCGGCACAGCCAGATACAGCAGCCGGTGCACGGGCGTGTTCGCCCCCAGGGCGACGAGCAGGCCAAAGGCACTCAACAACAGCAGGTAGCGCGGCAGCCCCCAGCGCGCGCGGAACGGGGCCAACCCCGCCAGCAGCAGCGTCACGGCGCCGGCGTAGCCCAACCCCACGCGCGCCCATGGCGCCCAGAACCCGGCCGCGCCGCGCCCGAAAATCAGCGGCGACACGAAGCCCGCCAGCCCGGCCCACGGCAGAGAATACTCGGCCGCCTCGGGGTAGGCCAGCCGCGCCCGCGCGGTATAGCCCATCATCTCCACGGCCGGCACGACGCTCACCGCGCTCACCCCCATGGCCACGGCGAAGACCAGGCCGAGCAGCGCCGCGAGCCGCGGCGCCTGGCGCGGCGTCCGCGCGAGGTGCCACAGGCCATAGAGCCCCAGAGCCGCTGCCAGCGCCAGCGTCATCTGCGCGTGGCCGGCCAGCGCCGCTGTGCCAAACCCCAGTCCCGCCGCGGCGCACCAGCCTGCCGAGCGTTGCTCCAACCCGCGGTGGAGCGCCAAGAAGACCCACGGCAGCCAGGCCGACACGGCCACGATGTTCAAGTTTCCCACGTGTGTGACGAACACGTCCGAGAACATGTACGCGGCGGCGGCGGCCAGCGCGGCCGGGATCGCCCAGCGCCTGGCCGGCGGTTGGCCTGCCTCGGCCAGCAGGCGGCGGACCAGCACAAACAGGCCGGCGCCCGCCAGCCAGACGTGGCCGACGACCAGCCACTCCATGACCTGGTAGGGCAGTCCAGGCCGCAGCAGGAAGACGAGCAGATAGATGGGATAGAACAGGCCGGACTGGTTGTCGGCGGCGAAGGGGGCGCCGGAGTACAGGCTGTGGTTCCACAACGGCAGCCGGCCAGCGCGCAGGGCCTCGGCGGCGTAGGAATAGGTCGGCCACAGGAACGAGACCAGGTCGCCGCCGCCGCGCGGGATCCAGCCCAGTCCCAGGGTCACGGGCCAAAAGAAGACGCCGGCCAGCAGCGCCAGGCCGGCCAGCGTGCACAGGTCGGCCCGCGCGTGGCGGACCGCTTGGCCAAGCCCGCCCACGCTAGGGGCCAGCCACCGGCCCCGCCGCCGCGAGGGCCAGGCGATCCTGGCGCAGGCGTGCCAGCCGCGGACCGTGCAAG
>JADLEU010000102.1 GCA_020845955.1 Anaerolineales bacterium | reverse complement strand
TCCTCCTCATCGGGCGGAGCGCTGCCGCTGCCTCGGGCCAGGCCGCGCCGCTCGCGTGCCTCCAGCGGCTCGTCCAGCGCATTGCGGAGCTTGTCCCAGGGGGGTTCTCGACCGGTATCCAGCGCAAAGGTCAGAAGCGAGGTCGAAGGACCGCGCCGAAAAGCCTGATAGGTGACGGTAAACTGCCGCGCCTTGGCGGTTCGCTCGACGATGCCCAGGAAACGGTGCCAGTCGGCCAACCGGCGCTGCACGCCTTCGCGTTGGACACGGGCTTCCGGCAGCCTGGCCACGGCCGCCAGCATGCGCACAGGAAAGCCGCCATCATCGCCGCCTGCGAAACCACCGACGCTAAAGCTGGCCCGGCCCGGCAGGCTGAGGCCATCTTTCTGGGCCCAGACCTCAGGAATGGCACGGACATTAAAGAGCAGAAACTGGCTGTCGCCGGTGTGGCGGTCTGGCTTCTCAGCGCCAACCAGCAGCAGCGACTTGCCCGCCAGCCGCTCGATCAGGCCGGCATTCGGGACATGCTGGCTATCGCTGGCCAGGCGCAATTCGACGACCTGGTCGGTGTCGTGGCTGACGCCGCCATTGCGCAGATAGACGTCGAAGACTGAGCGCGGCTCCAGCCAACTCGCGAGGACCGAGGCCGCCTGCTCGCGCGCTTCGGCCTCGCTCAGGCCGCGACCTTCTCCTGTGACGGCAGACTCACCGTTTCCGTCTCGCGCCGCGGCCGGGCCGCCCAACAGGCCCAGCACATCGCGCGCGGCGCGCGTGGTGAGGGCCAGGTCGAGCCGAAACTCGGCGCGGCGCTCGGGGGCGCTCGCTTTGGCAGGTGAAGGGGCTGTCACAAAGGATCTATCCCTCAACAAGCGGCCGGCCGCCACAGCGGCCGGCATAGGAGAACATTTGGTCCAGATTCACATTATGCCTTGAATCGGTTGGCAAGTAAAGCAATACCGGACCTTAGAAGCGCCTCCTCCGGTTTACTATTCCGGCAAACCATGCTACAAAGAGGCACTTCCGGATCGGCGTTGTCGCGAGGCAGCCTCGGCCGCGCAAGCGTTTGACTAAGGAGACTGGCATGCATCTCGAAGGCACGGTGACCATCAAGGCCGCCCAGGCGCGCGTGTGGGAGTTTCTGACTGATCCGCACCAGGTAACGCAGTGCGCGCCGGGCCTCGAAAAGGTCGAGGTAACTGTGCCCGGTCACACGTTCCGCGCAACCGCCGCCATCGGCTTTGGCACGGTCAAGGCGCGCTTTTCGGGCGACGTCGAATGGCTTGAGCTTGATGCACCCAACCGGGCCAAAATGAAGGCGCACGGAACCGCACCCGGCAGCGCCGCCGACGTAGTCAGCGAGATGTTCTTGAGCGACGAGCCCGGAGGGGGCACCCAGCTCCGCTGGACGGCTGACGTGAGCGTGGTAGGGCAACTGGCGAGTCTGGCCGCCCGGCTGATGGGCACCGTCTCGCAGAAATTGACCGGCGTGTTCTTCGACTGCGTGCGCAGCAAGATCGAGGCCGCCGGGCAGCCGGCCGTGCCAGCCCCCGCGTCCGAGGCGACGGTCGCAGCCTCGCCCCCAGCCAATGCCCCGCCGGCCGAGAGCGCCTGACTCCTAGCAGAAAGACATGAAATTCGGGCCAGTGCCCCTGGTCGAGGCCGAGGGCAAGATCCTGGGCCACAACATCGCTGGGCGCGACGGGCGGCGCCGGCTGCGCAAGGGCAAAGCACTGACGGCCACCGACGTGGCGGCCCTGGCCGCGCTGGGCCGGCAGTCCGTCTATGTGGCCGCGCTGGCGCCTGAAGATGTGGATGAGAACAGCGCCGCGCGGCGCGTCGCGCGCGCCGTCGCCGGCCCAGGGCTTAAGCTGCCGGGCGCGGCCTCGGGGCGTGCCAACGCCCTGGCTACCGTGCTAGGCATCCTGCGGGTCGAGGCTGGCCGCCTCGGCCGGCTGAACGAGCACGAAGGCCTCACCGTGGCCAGCCTGGCGGGCCACTCGCCGGTGCGGCCCAACCAGATCGCGGCCACCGTCAAAGTCATCCCGTTTGCCCTGCCGGAAGCCACCGTAGCGGCCGCGGAGGCGATCGCCGCCGAGGGCGGCCCGTTGCTGCGGGTGGACGCGCTGCCCACGCGCGCGGCCAGCGTCATCTTCTCAGGCGCACCGGCCCTGCGCGACCGGCTGGTCGCCGACTTCGCCCCCCTGCTGGAGCGCCTGGAGCGGCTGGGCGCGCCGGTGGTCAGCCTGGATTTCGTCTCGCTGGACGACGACGCGGGCGAGGCCGCCCTGGCACGGACCCTGGCCGACCGCCGCGCGGCCGGCAGCGAAATCGTCGTCCTAGCCGGCGAAACGGCCATCATGGATCGGCACGATATTGTGCCCCGCGCTATCGAACGGGCCGGCGGGCAGATCGAGGCCCTGGGCGCTCCGGTCGATCCGGGCAATTTGCTGATGGTGGCTTACCTGGACGGCGTGCCCGTGGTGGGGGCGCCGGGCTGCGCCCGCAGCCGGAAGACGAACATCGTCGACTGGGTGCTGCCGCGGCTGTTGGCCGGTGACCACCTGACCCGGGCCGACATCAGCGCCCTGGGCCACGGCGGGTTGCTGGAAGAGGCACCCGAACGCCCCATGCCCCGCGACCGGGCCAGCTGAGGCCTTCTTAATCCATTAAGTTGACTTCCGGGCCTGACCTCGATATAGTCTGAGTCACCGACACACGCGCAACAAGCGCGGAGGTCAATTGAGCGCTCGTGAGCGGCAGCCGACCAGAATGGCGTTGGCGCGGAGAGCAGTTTCTCCCGACCTGCGCCTGCGCCTGGCGCCCTCGCGGGCAAGACTCCAGTCTGCCTATGGCACGCTGGGGTTTTTGTTTCCCCGGCCAGCGGCTGGCTGGCGCAGCGATCTAACGAAGGAGGTTCGGCATGAGGCAATCCGTCACCATCAACGTCAACGGGCAACGGCACACTCAGGAGGTCGAGCCCCGGCTGCTGTTGGCGCACTTTCTCCGTGAGCGGCTGGGGCTCACTGGCACCAACCTGGGCTGCGACACCAGCCAGTGCGGGGCGTGCACGGTGCTGCTCGATGGCCAGGCGGTGAAATCTTGCACAGTGCTGGCGGTGCAGGCAGATGGCAGCAGTGTCACCACTATCGAGGGCCTGGCCACGAACGGGCAGCTTCACCCTCTTCAGCAAGCGTTCTGGGACAACCACGCCTTGCAGTGCGGGTTCTGCACGCCGGGCATGATCATGGCGGCGACCGACTTGCTTCGCCGCCATCCAGACCCCACCGAAGCCGAAATCCGAACCGGCCTGGACGGAAACCTATGCCGCTGCACAGGTTACGAGAACATCGTCAAGGCCGTGCGCAGCGTCGCTGAGCAGTCGTCATAGGAGGCGGGCATGGCTCGATACGTTGGCACCCCAATGAAACGGCGCGAAGACCCGCGCTTCATACAGGGCAAGGGCAACTATGTCGCCAACATCCAACTGCCTGGGATGGTGAGCCTGGCAATTAAACGCAGCATCCATGCCCATGCGCACATCCGGCGGATTGACACCAGCCGAGCCAAGGCGCTGCCCGGTGTGGTTGGCGTATTCACCGGCCAGGACTTGATCGACGGCGGCGTGGGTAAGCTGCCGTGCGGCTGGAATGTCCCCGATATCAAGGTGCCGGCGCGTTGGCCGCTCGCCGTCGATCGCGCCCGGCACGTCGGAGACGGCCTGGCCGTCGTGGCCGCCGAGTCGGCCTATATCGCCGCCGACGCCCTGGACCTGATCGAGGTGGACTACCAGCCGCTGCCCGTCGTCGTGGATGCCCGCAAGGCAACCGAGCCGGGGGCGCCGCTGGTGCACGACGACGTGCCCGGCAACGTTAGCTATACCTGGGCCATCGGCGACAAGGCGGCGATGGAGCAGGGTTTTGCCGCGGCGGACCATGTCGTGGACCTGGAGCTGATCAATCAGCGCCTGATCCCCAACGCGTTGGAACCGCGCGCCGCGGCGGCCCAATGGAACCCCTTCAGCGAGGAAATGGTGCTCTGGACCACTAGCCAGAACCCGCACCCGATCCGGCTGCTGCTGAGCGCCTTCACCTTGGGCATCCCCGAGCATAAACTGCGGGTCATCTCGCCTGACGTGGGCGGCGGCTTCGGCAGCAAGATCTTCCATTATCCCGAGGAAATCATCACGCCGTGGGTCGCGCGCCGGCTCAACCGGCCGGCGAAGTGGGTGGGAACGCGCAGTGAAGCGTCGATGACCGACTCGCAAGGCCGTGACCACGTCACCCACTGCCGCATGGCTGTGCTGAATGACGGCACGATTACGGGCATCCACGTTCAAACCTGGTCGAACCAGGGTGCTTACCTGTCTACCTTCGCGCCGCTTATCCCCACGGCCCTATACTTGACTCTGTTATCGGGTCTTTACAAGGTCTCGGGCATTTACGGCGAGATGTGGGGCACGCTTACCAACACGGTGCCCGTAGACGCCTATCGCGGCGCCGGTCGCCCAGAGGCAGCGTACCTGCTTGAACGCCTGGCCGATCTGGCAGCAGCCAGAGTCGGGCAGGATCCAATCGAATTCCGGCGCAAGAACTTCATTCCCAAAGATGAGTTCCCCTACCAGACGCCGGTCGCCTTCGCCTACGACAGCGGCGACTATCACCATTTGTTCGACCGCGTGGTGGAGATGGCCGACTATCCCGCCATGCGCCAGGCCCAAACCCAGGCGCGCCAGCAGGGCCGCCTGGTGGGCATCGGCGTGGCCGGCTGCATCGAGGCCAGCGGTCCGGCGCCCTCGCGGGTGGCCGGCGCGTTAGGCTCGGCAGTTGGCTTCTGGGAAAGCGGCGCCATCCGGGTGCACCCCTCGGGCAAGGTCACGGCGATGACCGGTTCGCACGCTCACGGCCAGGGCCATGAGACGACTTTCGCCCAGGTGGTGGCTGATGAGTTGGGCGTGGCCTTCGAAGACGTGGAGATCGTGCACGGTGACACGGCGCGCGTGCCCTTCGGCATGGGCAGCTACGGCAGCCGCAGCGCCGCCGTGGGCGGCAGCGCGCTGGTGAGCAGCGCCCGCAAGATCCGTCAAAAAGCCATCAAGATCGCCGCTCACCAACTTGAGGCGGCGGATGAGGACATGGTCTACGACCAGGCTACGGGAAAAGTCTATGTCCGCGGCGCGCCAGACCGCTCCAAGTCGTTTGCGGAGATCGCCCTGGCCGCTTACACGGCCCACAACCTTCCAGACGAAGTGGAAGCCGGCCTGGAGGAAACCGCCTTTTACGATCCAGCCAATTTCACCTTCCCCAACAGCGCGCACATCGCGCAGGTGGAGATAGACCGTGAGACCGGCGAAATCGCGCTGCAGCGTTACGTCGCCGTCGATGACGTGGGCAAGGTCATTAACCCAATGATCGTGCACGGGCAGCTCGTTGGCGGCATCGTGCAGGGGGTCGGCCAGGCGTTGTGGGAGCAGGCGGTGTACGACGAGGCCGGGCAACTGCTCACCACCAACCTGATGGAATACGCCCTGCCGCGCGCCAGAGAGTTCCCGGCCATCGAGCATGGCCGCATCGAAACGCCCTCGCCGCACAATCCGCTGGGTGTCAAGGGGGTGGGCGAAATGGGCACCATAGCAGCCACGCCGGCCGTGGTGAACGCCGTCCTGGACGCCCTGGCGCCGCTGGGCGTGCACCACCTGGACATGCCGCTCACGCCGCAAAAAGTGTGGCAGGCCATGCAAGCTGCGCAAGCCTAGTCAGGAGGCAAACAATGTACTCCGCCGAATTTGAATACTACCGGGCCACCTCGGTGGCCGAAGCGGTCGAGCTGATGCGCGCCCATCCGGGCGCCAAGTTGCTGGCAGGCGGGCACAGCCTGCTGCCGCAGATGAAGCTCCGCGTCAGCCAGCCGGCCGCGCTGGTGGATATTAGCCGGGCGGCCGAGCTGAGCGGCATCACGCTGGACGGGGAGATGCTGCGCATCGGCGCGACCACCACTCACGCCGCGCTGGCCGCCTCGCCGGTGGTTAGCGAGCACTGCGCCATCCTATCGGAGGCCGCCAGCCTGATTGGCGATCAGCAGGTGCGCAACCGCGGTACCATTGGCGGCTCGTTGGCCCACGCCGACCCGGCCGCCGACCTCCCCACTGTCATCGTCGCCCTGGGCGGCACGCTGACCGCTGCCAGCGCCGCCGGCCCGCGCGATGTCCTCGCCGGCGAGTGTTTCGTGGACCTGTTCACCACGGCCCTGACCGAGGGTGAAGTGCTCACCCGCGTCAATGTTCCGGCCTATGGCGCAGGCACGGGCGGCGCCTACGCCAAGCACCGGCATCCCGCCTCGGGTTATGCCGTGGTGGGCGTGGCCGCCATCGTCACGGTCAGCGACGGCCGCTGCACGCGCGCCCGCCTGGTGGTCGGCGGCGCGCAACCCAACCCCGTCAGCGCTTCGGCCAGCGAGGCAGCGCTGGAAGGACAGCCGCTGAACGAGGCGACCATCGCCGCCGCCGCCGCCCAGGTCGCCCAGGCGCTGCCCAACCCGCTGAGCGACCACTACGCCTCCGCCGATTACCGGCGCCAACTGGCGACAGTGCTGGCCCGCCGGGCGCTGGTGACGGCGGCCGAGAGAGCGGCGGAGCGGTAGGCGATCAGCCCAAGACAGCCGGCAGAACAAAACCCGGGCCCGGGCGACAGATGTGCCAGGGCCCGGGGCGTTGTTAGGACCTTGCGTGTCCGTCCGGCTGAAAGGAGCGGACGGTGAGCGCACTGCTGTATACTAAGCCGAAACACCCGCTTCGACCCGAGGCCGCCAAGCGCCGATGACGACTGCCACCTTTCAAACAATAGACGAATTGCAGGCTGCCCTACGCGAACACCAATACGTGGCCGACCGGGGGCTGGCCACCGCCATCTTCCTGGCGCTCAAGCTCAAACGCCCGCTGTTTCTGGAAGGTGAGGCCGGCGTGGGCAAGACGGAAGTGGCCAAGGTGTTAGCTCACTTGCTCGGCGCCGACCTCATCCGGCTGCAGTGCTACGAAGGCCTCGACGTCAATCAGGCAGTCTACGAGTGGAACTACGCCCGCCAGATGATGCACATTCGCCTGGCGGAAACGCGCGGCGAGCGGCCCGACGAAAGCGAGCTATTTGGCCCACAGTTCCTGCTGCGCCGCCCGCTGCTGCAGGCTATTGCCGCCCGCGACGGGGACAAGCCGCCGCCGGTGCTGCTGGTGGACGAGCTCGACCGCAGCGATGAGGAGTTCGAAGCCTACCTGCTGGAGGTGCTGTCTGACTTCCAGATCACTATCCCCGAGATCGGCACGGTCAGGGCCCCCCAGCCGCCGGTGGTGGTGCTGACGTCGAACCGCACCCGAGAGGTCCACGACGCCCTCAAGCGCCGCTGCCTATATTTCTGGATCGAGTACCCAAGCTTCGAGAAGGAGCTGGAGATCGTCCGCACGCGCCTTCCAGACGCGCCCGCCGCCCTCACCCGCCAGATCACGGCCTTCGTCCAGGACCTGCGCCAGGCCGACCTGTACAAGCTGCCCGGCGTGGCCGAGACGCTCGACTGGACGACGGCCCTGGTGGCGCTCGACCAGCAAGCCCTCGATCCGGCCGTGGTGGACGAGACTTTGGGCGTCATCCTGAAATATCAAGACGACGTCGAGAAGATCAAGGGCGAGCACGCCCGCGCCATTCTCAACCGTGTGGCTGTTGGAGACTAGTGCGCCTTGCTGAACGAACCCTTGCCCGCCGCCGCCCCGCCGGCCGGCGGCCAGTTGGTGCACAACCTGCTGCTCTTTGGGCGGCTGTTGCGCGGACTGGGGCTCGACGTCAGCCCTGGCCGCATGTTGGATCTGCTGCGGGCGCTCGGGCATATCGAGCTTGGCCGCCGCAGCGACTTCTATCACGCCGCGCGCAGCCTGCTGGTACACCGGCTGGAAGACCTGGCGCTGTTCGACCAGGCCTTCAACCACTACTGGCAGGCTCCGAGCCAGGGGCATTGGATCGGCATTCCAGCCTTCAGCGCGCGCCGCCGGCCGCCGGTGCGCTTCCGGCCAGCTCCGCCGCGCCCGCCAGACGAAGCGCCGCCGGAAGCGCCGGCGACCGAGGTCTCCAAGCAGGCTGAGATCATCGTCGAGGTCACGCGGACCTACAGCGCCCAGGAGGCGCTGCGGCGCAAGGACTTTTCGCTGTTGACGGCCGACGAGCATGCCGCCATCAAGGCGCTGATGGCGCAACTGCGCTGGCGGTTGGGCCAGCGCCGCACCCGCCGGCAGCAGCCAGGCCGAGGACGGCGGCTTGACTTGCGCCGCACCCTGCGGCACAGCCTGCGTTATGGCGGCCAGGTGCTGGACTGGTCGCTGCGCGAGCCCAAGTTCAAGCCGCGCCCGGTGATCGTGCTAGCCGATATCAGCGGTTCGATGGAACGCTACACGCGGCTGCTGCTGCATTTCATGTATGGCCTCAAGCGCGGGTTGGGCCAGCCGGTGGAGACCTTCGTCTTCAGCACCCGCCTGACCTGCATCACGCGCCAACTGCGTTCCAAGGACGTCGAGCAGTCCCTGCGCGAAGTGTCGGCCAGCGTCACAGATTGGGCCGGGGGCACGCGCATCGGCGAGGCCCTCAAGCAGTTCAATTTCATCTGGGGCCGGCGTGTGCTCGGGCGCGGCGCGGTAGTTGTTATCATCAGCGACGGGTGGGATCGAGGCGACCCTGGGCTGACAGCACGCGAGATGGCGCGACTGCAGCGCAGTTGTTACCGGTTGATCTGGCTCAACCCGCTCTTGGGCTCGCCCGCGTACGAGCCTCTGACGCGCGGCATCCAGGCCGCCCTGCCCTTCGTGGACGATTTCCTGCCCGTGCACAACCTGGCCAGCCTCGAAGAACTGGCCGAGCACCTGGCCAACCTGGGCGATAAACGGAGGCGATAGCATGCGCGACGTCGTGGCCGCCATTGAGCAGTGGCAGGCCGCCGACGAACCGGTGGCCCTGGCAACCGTCATTCAGACCTGGGGTTCGTCGCCGCGCCAGGCCGGGGCCAAGATGGCCCTGACGCCCGGCGGCGCGCTGGCCGGCTCGGTCAGCGGCGGCTGCGTGGAGGGCGCGGTGTTTGAGGCCGGCGTGGAAGCGCTGGCAAAGGGCCGATGCCGCCGGCTGCACTTCGGCGTCGCCGACGAAACGGCCTGGGAAGTGGGCCTTGCCTGCGGCGGCAGCATCGACGTCTTCGTCCAGCCCTTGTCCCGCGAGCACTTCAGCCAGGTGCGGGCAGCCCTGGCACGCGAGACGCCGTTCGCCATTGTCACCCTGGTGGAAGGCCCTGGTGAGCAGTTGGGCCAGGCGCTCTTGGTTGACGAGGCCGGCGTGCGATGGTCCAACCTGGCCGGCCCGCTGGCCGAACCGGCCGAAGCCTTGGGGCGCGGGGCCTTGGCGGCCAAGCAGACCCGGCGCGCGCCCCTGGTCGAGGGGGTCGAGGCCTTTGCCGAGGTCGTGCTGCCGCCGCCGACCGTGGTTGTCATCGGCGGCGCCCACATTACCATTGCCCTGGTGGCCCTGGCCAAGACCCTCGGTTACCGCACCGTCGTCATCGACCCGCGCAAAGCCTTCGGCAACGAGGCGCGCTTTCCACCTGGCAGCGTGGACCGGTTGGTCCAGGCCTGGCCGGACGAGGCCCTGGCCGAGATTCCACTGACCCGCACCACTGCCGTTGCCATGCTCACCCATGACCCTAAGCTCGATGACCTGGCGCTGAAGCTGGCTCTGTCCAGCCCTGCCTTCTACGTGGGCGCGCTGGGCAGCCGCATCACCCAGGCCAAGCGCCGGCAGCGGCTGCTGGCTGACGGGCTGACGGAGGAGGCCCTGAACCGGCTGCACGGCCCGATTGGCCTGGACTTGAACGCAACCACACCGGAGGAAGTCGCGCTGTCGATCATGGCCCAGATCGTCGGCGCCAAGAATCAGACCTAATCCCGGCCGGGCTGGCACAATTCTTGTAAGGTACCGGGCGCAGCCGCGCAATCTGGCGCGGCCCGTCTCCGGGAGCAGGCAGAATGACCACATTGACCTCCACCTTCGAGACCGGCCCAAGTGCCCAAGAACGCCGTAAGTTCAGGTCGTGGCGCATCGTGGTGCCCGTGCTGGTCGCGGCTTTCAACGCCGTCATGTGCGCCGGGCCCGGCAGCCTGGCCGCGCCAGCTACGCTCCGCTGGTTCGAACGCCTGATTTGCCCCAGCGGACAGCGCATTGCGTACGAATACGTCGAAACCGCCGGCAGCGCGGCCAGCCCACTGACGCAGTTCATCTACTGCGAGAGCGCCGCCGGCCTGCGGACGCTTTCGGGCAACCGCGCCCTGAGCGTCATGATGGGGACCTACTTCACCCTGTTCTTGCTGCCGGCGCTGGCCGTCGGGCTGACGGTGCAGTTTGGCAGCGGCCGCCGCGCGCCCCGGCCTCTCGCCTCAGAAACCGAGCAGGCCGTGCGGCTGCTCGTCTCGGCCGGCCGGCCAGCCGAGGCCGCCAAACTGCTGCGCGAGAAAACCGGCGGCGCCCCCAGGTGGGCGCGCGAAGTAATTGACCGCATGGCACACACGCCCGAGCCAACTCCGCCGCCAGCCGCGCCGCCGTCTTCGGCACTGGACAAGCTCAAGCAGCTCAAAGAAATGCTCGACACCAGCCTGATTACGAGCAAGGACTACGAGGCCAAGAAGGCCGACATCCTGGGCCAGCTGTAGGCCGGCCAACGGCCGGCCGGATCTGCGCACCGTGCCGGTCCACCAGCCAGGCCAAGCGCGGTGGCCGGCTGCCGGCGCGGCGCACTGCCTGAACGCCCGCCAGCGCGTCATCGACAACCAGGCAGCGCCAGGGCGGCCCGTCCAGACAGCCGGCCGCCGTGGGCGGCGCGGGATTAGGGCTTCAGTTCTTCTGCAGCCTGGCGCGCAGCCGGTCGCGGAGCGCCTGGGCGGCAACCCGCACGGCTGAGTCGGGCGCTCGCGGGCCGCTGGCGATGGCCGCACCAGACAGTTGGGCGTCTGCCGCGGCCAGGGGGCCGGCGCTGCCTGCCGCGGGTGGCTCGAGCACAACGCCTTCGACCGGATTGTCAGCCAGGCGGTTCCACAGCTCTTCAAAGAAAGTCGTCTCCCGAGGATAGCGCCCTTCGGCGAGGGCCGCAGGATTGGTAGTGGTAATGATCAGCCGCCGCCTGGCTCGCGTCAGGGTGACGTACCAAAGGCAGCGGGCTTCATTGCGCGCGCGGCGCACACGTTCGACAAAGGCCGGGTCGTCCTCGTCGTCGCGGGGCAGGACCAGGCCGGCCTGAAGATCGTGAAAAGGCTGGAGGTCGCGGCGCGGGTTCAGCACCTGCCGGCAGTCGGCCGCGATGACAACTGGAAATTCCAGCCCTTTGCTGGCATGCACGGTCATAACCGGCACAGCGCCTGCCCTCCCGCTCAGCTCGGGCACCTTGGCCGGCTGATCGTTCGCCGCCAGGCGCAGCAGGTAGGCAACCAGCTCACGCAGCCCTTGATCAGGATGCTGGCCCGCGAAAGCGTGCGCCACCGCCAGCAACTTCTGCAGCGCGCGCTGGCCGGTAGCGGTGCCCGGCCGGCCCAGCCCGCTTTGCCGCAGCGCCCAGCCGGCAAAAGCAGCGGGCGGCAGCCGCCAGCGCTGGAGCTGGGCCTCGTTCCAGAACGCCACCAGGCGAGCCAGCCGGTGGGCCGTGTCGGGTGCAAGGGCAGCCGGGGCCAATATCGCCGGCCACAAGCCGCGCTGATCCTCGCGCCGCAGCCCGGCTACCTGCGCCTGGCTCAGGCCGGCGGCCGGGCTGGCCAGCACCCGCGCCAGTGCCAGGTCAT
>JADLEU010000101.1 GCA_020845955.1 Anaerolineales bacterium | reverse complement strand
TTCACCAACGGCTCGATAAAGCCAGCTACCACCAATCCTTCGGCCTGCTCTTCGGGAATGCCACGGCTCATCAGGTAGAACAACTGCTCTTCGCCCACCTTCGAGACTGACGCTTCGTGGCCAATCGTCACGTTATCCTCGTCAATCTCGATCACCGGATAGGTGTCTGAGCGCGAGCGGTCGTCGATCAACAGCGCGTCGCATACCACGGTCGACTTGGCGCCGGCCGCGCCCTTGTAGACTTTCAATAGGCCGCGGTAAGATGCCCGCCCGCCATCTTTGCTGATTGACTTCGACAGGATCTTGCTGGTGGTCCTCGGCGCGCCGTGCACCACCTTGCCGCCGGCGTCGAGCTGCTGGCCCTTGCCGGCAAAGGCAATCGAAAGGATCTCGCCGTGCGCCCGCGGCTCCATTAGGTAGACCGCCGGGTACTTCATCGTCACCTTCGAGCCCAGGTTGCCGTCAACCCACTCCATGGTAGCGCCTTCGTACGCTGCCGCGCGCTTGGTGACTAAGTTGTACACGTTCGTCGACCAGTTCTGGATGGTTGTATACCGGCAACGCGCGTTCTTCTTGACGATGATCTCCACCACCGCCGAATGCAGCGAATCACTCGAGTAAATCGGCGCGGTGCAGCCTTCGACGTAGTGCATGTAGGCGCCTTCGTCGACGATGATCAGCGTGCGCTCAAACTGACCCATGCTCTGAGCGTTGATGCGGAAGTACGCCTGCAGCGGCATCTCCACGTGCACGCCCGGCGGAACGTAGATGAACGACCCGCCCGACCAAACAGCGCTGTTCAGCGCGGCAAACTTGTTATCGGTAGCAGGAATGATCGTGCCGAAGTATTGCCTGAATAGGTCCGGATGCTCGCGCAGCGCATCGTCGGTGGAGAGGAAGATCACGCCCCTGTCTTCCAGATCCTTGCGGACGGCATGATAGACCATCTCCGACTCGTACTGAGCCCCCACCCCGGCCAAGAATTTCTGCTCGGCCTCGGGGATTCCCAGGCGGTCGAAGGTGCGCTTCACCTCTGGCGACACCTCGTCCCAGGAGCCGGCACTCTCAACAGACGGCTTAATATAGTAGTAGATGTCGTCGAAATCGATGCCGCTCAGCTCCGCGCCCCACGTGGGCATCGGCTTCTTGAGGAAAATCTCCAGCGCCTTCAGCCGGAATTCGGTCATCCACTCGGGCTCGCTCTTCATCCGCGACATCTCGCGGACGACGTCGTCGCTGAGCCCCTTGCGGGCCTTGTAGACGTACCGCTCTTCCTCGTGGAATCCGTACTGCTCGGCGTAGCGCTCTTTGCTGTCTGGTACCATCGCCCTCTCGGCCAGGATCTTATCAGTCATCGGCTACCTCCTCATGCCTCTCGCGCACCCAGTCGTAGCCCTTCTCTTCGAGGTGCAGCGCCAGTTCAGCGCCGCCAGTCTCCACGACCCGGCCGCCCAACATGATGTGCACAAAATCCGGCTTGATGTAGTTCAGGATGCGCTGATAGTGCGTGATCACCAGGACTCCCAGCTGCGGTCCAGCCAACGCGTTCACGCCTGACGCGACAATCCGCAACGCGTCAATGTCCAAGCCCGAGTCCGTCTCGTCCAACACGGCGATCTCTGGCTCGAGCGTAGCCAATTGCAGGATCTCGGCGCGCTTCTTCTCGCCGCCCGAGAAGCCCTCGTTCAGATAACGGCCGGCAAACGTCTGCGGCACCTGCAGCTGGTCCATCTTGGCGCGCAGAAGTTTTCGGAACTCTGGAATAGGGATCCCCTTATCGCCGCCGTTCACGGCCCGGCGCCGCGCGTTGATGGCCGTCCGTAGGAAGTTGGCCACACTCACACCCGGGATCGCGACCGGATATTGGAAGGCCAGGAAGAGGCCTGCCCGCGCCCTCTCATCGGGCGCCATCTCTAAGAGATCGAACCCCTTGAAAATAATCTGTCCAGCCGTCACGGTGTAGTGCGGGTGGCCCATGAGCGTGTAAGCCAATGTCGACTTGCCCGTGCCGTTGGGACCCATCAGGGCGTGGATCTCACCTTGCTTCACGGTCAGGTTCACACCCCGGAGGATGGGCTTGTCTTCGACCGAAACGTGCAAATTGCGGATTTCGAGCGCCGAGGTCATTGCTGCGTAGTCTCCTAGGGGCGGCCGCCGCGCCGATGGCGGTGCAGCCGGTAATCAACCACATTGGGCACTACAGCGGCATTATACCATTGCGCACGAGAAAGTGTCAATATTTTAGATTATTATCTCTATTATTGACAGTATCCCGCCTGCAGTGCTATACTCTGGCCCAGCCCACACAAGTGACGGTGTTTTAGGCTGGATTTGTGTGTCGTGGTCGGACAGGAATAAGCACGGAATGAGCACAACCCGGGAGCAGCTCTTGCGCACGATCAGGGCTCATGGCCAGTCAACCATTGCCGAGTTGGCCGACGCTTTGGGAATTTCGGCCGTCTCCGTGCGCCATCATCTCTCCAGTCTTCAGGCCGACGGACTGGTCAAATCCACCGAGGTTCGCCATGGCGTCGGGCGGCCTCACCTAGCCTATACGCTTACCGAGGCCGCCCAGGAGCGGTTTCCGGCGCGTTATATGCGCCTAAGCGACCGCCTGCTCGATGAACTAAAGGCGTCGCTGCCGCCGCAGGCCATCGAGGACATGTTCACGCGCATGGCCGAAGGCATGGTGGCCGACTATGCTGCCCGCCTCGAGGGCAAGCCGCTGGAAGCGAAATTGGAATTGCTGATCGAACTGCTCGGCACCGAAGGCTTCATGGCCCAGTGGAACCGGACCGGCGAGACGATATCGCTCACCGAATACAGTTGCCCCTACCTGGCCATAGGCCAGCGCCACCCCGAGGTCTGCGCCCTCGACCAGACCGTTATCCGGCAGGTGCTCGACGCCAGCGTCGAAAAAACAACCTGTGTCTTGGAAGGCGGCAATCACTGCGTCTTCGTGATCACCCCGCGCCACAGCACCACGATCCCAGTCGACAATCTAGTGAACCCGCCGCCAAATAGTTGACCGGCGGCCCCTGGAGAATTGCCATGTCTGAGACTACTGATTCCCGAAATCTCATCTGGCAGGCCGAGTCGCAGGAGCCGGCCATGGCGGAGGCCGTCCGCGACGCCCTGCGCGAAATCATCGACCCCGAAATCGGCCTCAACGTCATCGAGTTGGGTTTGATCCGCGACCTGG
>JADLEU010000100.1 GCA_020845955.1 Anaerolineales bacterium | reverse complement strand
CGCGCTCGGTTGGTGTCGCGCCCGGAATCTGGACTTGATGATCCTCCACGCCAGCGAAGCCGGAAAGCCGCCCTGCGCGGCGCCGGGGTTCAAGCCGAGTACCCACATGGGGCTGTTTCTGCCGGAGGCCGGCTGATGTTGGCCCGGCTGCGCGACTACACGTTTATCGCCGCCGGTGCGGTGCTCCAGGCGCTGGCCATGGACCTGTTCCTGGTGCCGGGCCGCCTGGCCGCCGGCGGCGTCAGCGGCGCCGCTCAAATCGTGAACCGCTATACGGGCTGGCCGATCGGCCTCATGATCATTCTGGCCAACCTGCCCTTGCTGATTTTGGGCTGGCGCTTTCTGGGCGGGCGGCGCTTCATGGCGCGCACCGTGGCGGCTGTCGTCTTGTACGCTGCCCTGCTGGATTTTCTGGCCTATGTCGTGCCAGACGGCCTCACGGCCGACCCGGTGCTCAATTCCCTGTACGGCGGCGTCATCGGCGGCCTTGGCATGGGCCTGGTGTTTCGCGGCCAGGGCACCAGCGGCGGCACTGACATTCTGGCGCGCCTGCTGGGGCAGTGGCGCGGCGTGCCCCTCAGCCAGAGCTATCTGCTGACCGACGCCGCGATTGTGCTCCTGGCCGGATTGGCGTTCAGCTGGGAACTGGCGCTGTATGCCCTGGTCGCGCTGTACGTGTCGGGCCTGGCCGCAGAGCTGGCCACCGAAGGCTCCGCGGTCGTGCGCACGGCCATAATCGTGACCAGCCGCCCGAGACACATCGCCGATATTATCCTACGCGACCTGCTGCGCGGCGTCACCATGTGGGAAGGCACTGGCATGTATTCGGGCGAGCCTCGTCAAATCCTATACTGCGCTGTCAGCCGGGCCGAAGTCAGCCAACTCAAAGCCATCATCCACGAGGCCGATCCGGCGGCGTTCGTTGTGATTGGCCAGGCCCATGAAGCCTTGGGCGAAGGGTTTAAGCCGCTGGCGCCCTGACGGGTGATGCGCAACCGGACCGGAGGTGCTATGTCGCTGCCCCAGCCTGAACGAACACACGCCTATTTGGACGACCACTGGAACGAGCATCTCGATCGCACCCGTGCATTTCTCCGCCAGCCGAGCATCTCGGCTCAGAGCATCGGTCTACGCGAGACGGCCGACTGCCTGCGCGCCTGGCTGGAGGCGCGTGGCGCGCAGGTCAGCTATTACGGCAGCGCGCAGCAGCCCATCATTCACGCCGAGTGGGCCGCCGGCGCGCGCAAGACCCTGCTGGTTTACGGAATGTACGATGTTCAGCCCGTTGATGATCAGATTTGGACGACCCCGCCCTTCGCAGCGGAGATCTGGCATCATCCCGCGGGCGGCGAAAGCCTGGTGGCACGCGGCGCCTGCAACTCGAAGGGCCCGCTTATGGCTTGCCTGCACGCCATCGAGGCGCTGCGGGCCACCGGGGGGCTGCCCGTTAACATCAAGTGGACGATCGAAGGCGAAGAAGAGATCGGCAGCCTGGCGCTGCCAGAGTTCTACCAGACGCACCGGTCGATGCTGGCGGCCGATGCCGCCTTCGAGCCGTTCTGGAGCCAACTTCAGCCCGGCGGCGCGCCGCGTGTCACGCTGGGCACCAAAGGCGTCATCGGGCTGGAAGTCGTATGCCGGGCCGGGGATTGGGGCGGCCCGCGCGGAGTGGTCCACTCCAGCGCGGGCACGCTGCTTGGCTCGCCGGCCTGGCGGCTGGTACAGGCCCTGGCGACGTTGGTCAATGGGCAGCAGGAACTTGTGGTGGAGGGCATTCCCCCCCTGGGCGAGATGCTGCCCGGAGATGACGAACTGCTGAGGACGATGGCCGCGACGATCAACCCGGACGAGTACCGGGCGCAATTGGGAACCAACCGCCTGAAGCGCGACTATTCACCCTACGAGTTGCTGCGGCAAGATCAGTTCGCGCCAGTGCTCAACATCAACGGCCTGCATTCCGGCTACCTGGGCGTCGGCAGCCACACCATTATTCCAAACACGGCGCGCGCCTTATGCGATCTGCGCATGGCGCCGGGAATGAAGGTGGCGGAGACTTACGAGGCGGTGCGGCGGCACCTGGCCTGCCACGGCTTCGAGGATATCGAGGTGACGATGGATTCGGGCTATCCTGCCGCGCGCACGCCGCTGGCGGCGCCGGTCGTGCAGGCCTTGTGCCAGGCCTACCAGGCGCATGGCTTCGAGCCCCTGGTACGCCCGATGGAGCCTTCAGCAACGCCCTACTACCTGTTCACCGACGTGCTCGGCCTAGACTTTGCCTGGGGTGGCTTGGGCACGGCGTCCGGCAGTCATGGCCCCGACGAGTGGTGTTCGCTGGCGGGCCTCCGGGCGCTGGAGAAATCACTGACGACTTTCCTGATGGCGTTCGCCGCCTCCGCCAGTTGATCTCAGTGCCGCAGCAGCGGGAACCGCAGGGTGTGGGGCGGCGGGCCGGCTATGACGGACGCGGCCAGATTGAGCGCGGGTTGGCTGGGATCGTTGGTGGTGAGACGCAGCACCCCGCTGAAGGGCCCTGGCTGCCAGGCCACGTAGCCGAAGCCCGACAGAACTGCCGTGATCGTGGTCGCGGCGCCTGGCGCGACCGTGACACTGGTGGGTGTACTGGTCAGCCAAAGGCCCGGCAACGGCTGGTTGTGCATTCGCCACAGCTTGCCGCTGAGATCAGTGGGAGACTTGTAACAGGCCAGCCCCTGTCCCCGCTGCCCATCAAAGCCCATGCCCACGCTCCATCGCGCCGGGGGCGAGTCCATAGTCCCGTAGCGATACTCCACCTGGCCACCGGCCTTCAGCACAAGTTGAAAGGTAAAAGCTGGCGCCTCGGGCGACGGCGCCTCCTGCCAGAGAGGAACGCTTTCGAAGCTCACAACGTATGTCTCGCCGTCAATTGGACCGGCGCGGACCGCGCCCCCCGCGCTGGGGTCCAGATCGGTCCAAAAGGGCGCCAGCGTACCGCGTGGCACGCTGGCGGATGGAAGGCAGTGCGCCCACGGCGCTGGCGAACCTGGCGGGATGGCGCTGACCCAGCCATTGGAACTGAGGTAAAGCTGGCTGACCAGCATGCCGTTGATGGGCACCTCAAACCCAAGGCTGAGCGGCTCGGGATGGATCATGTCGTCGGTCAGGCTGATAACCGGCATGGCGCCGAGGTCGAAGAGTGCCGTGCCTAGTTCGCCATTGACCTCAAGGGCCCACTCCAGCGGGGGCGCCTGTGCCGTCATCGATAAGGGCTGCGTCCCGAGGTTGGCGATCGCGATCGGCACCTGAGCCCGTCCGCCAAATGCCAGCGTGGCGCTGATTGACGGCGTGGCCGCCTGGACGTGCGGCAGGTTGGGCATGAGCGCCAGGTTGGCGGTGCTCGGTCCCGTCAGCGAGATAGCCGTGGCGGCGCTGACATATCCGTGGGCGGAGGCCGTCAGCCGATACGAGCTCAGCGGCAAGGTTGCCGTGAAATAGCCGGCTGAATCAGTCTGGAGCAGGGGGCCAGGATCAATCAGCACGGTCCCGTAGACGCCGCTGCCTTGCCAGTGATCGGTCAGCCGGCCGGTCAGCAACGTAGTGGCCGGCGCCGCCAGCACCGCAAACGTCACCGGTATCGACAGCAGGCCCCCGCCGCGGGCGATCAGGATGCGGGCGGTATAAGCGCCTGGGGCGCTGACCTGGCGCGCGTCCAGCGCAATCTCCACCGTCTTGCTGCCAAAGGCCGGCAGCGAAACCCCGGGCGGCACGGCCAGCCAGGATACGTCGACGCGCGCCGCCGCAACCGCCTGGCGCGCATTGACCCGCCCCCAGCCATAGACATTGTTGGGCACGGCCGTGCCGCCCAGGCCGCATTCGGCTGTCGAGATCGGCACGGCGCTGCGGGTCAGGATCGCCTTTGTGGCGGGCAGGTCTCCGATCAGGATCGGGTTGGCCGACCAGAGCAGCGCCGCCAGCCCAGCCACGTGCGGCGCCGCCATTGACGTGCCGTTAAGGAGCTCGACCGAGCCATCGGGCCAGGCCGACGGCACCGCCACGCCGGGCGCGGCCACATCCGGCTTGAGCAGGCCGCCGGCGGGCCCCCGCGACGAAAAATCCGCGATCTGGTCCTCGCTATCGGTGGCGCCAACGGAAAAGCTCGCGGAGTAGTTGCCCGGCGTGGTGCTCGACCCGCACCCGGCGAACAAGCCACTGTTGCCGGCCGCAAAGACGGAGAAGATGCCCGCCGCATTCCAGGCCGTGACGTAACCCAGGTACCAGGTGTCATCGCCCAATTTTCCCCAGGAGTTGCTGACAATATGCGGGCGCAAATCGGGCCGCGGCGCGTGGCCGGCCAGATTGGTGGGCGCCAGAATCCACTGGGCCCCCTGGAGAAGCGCCTCATCGGAGCAGAAGAGGCCCAGGCAGGCGCGGACCGCAATCCACTTCGCCTGCGGGGCAACCCCGAGGGCGCTGTACGAGCCGGCCGGTCCCCCCACCAGGGTGCCCATTGTGTGGGTGCCGTGCCCATCCGCATCGATCGGAGAGGCCGCGGGCGGAACGCCGACCGCATCAAACCAGTTGTAGTCATGGCTCAGGCCGGTGGGCGACCAACCGCGATAGCTCCTGAGCAGGGCCGTGTGCGTCAACGTGACGCCCGTGTCCAGATTAGCGACCACCGTGCCCGCGCCGCGTACGCCCCAGATGGCCCACACGTCTGGGACGCCGATCCGCGCCAGGCCCCAGGCAGGCGAAGCCTGCCCATCGGGCGCTGCTGAGGCTGGGTCCATTTCTAGAGTGTGCACCCGGTTAGGAGCCAATACGCCGACCGCTGGAAGACTGGCCAACCACTCGGCCAGCGCCTGATCACCGCGCACCGCAATGGCATTGACAATCCAGTAGGGCCGTGGGGAAAAACCGCGGGCGCGCAACGCGTCCAGCAGCGGCGCCTGGGTATGGCTGGCCTGGGCTTGGAGCGCCACCACCACGGCGGCCCCGCGCGCGTTCCAATCGCCCAGCGCGGCCGCCGCGCTCAGGTCGGCCTGGTCCGCCAGGTAGACCAGCATTTCAGCCTGGTGGTCAGGGGCGGTCCTTAAAGCGGCCGCCAGGTCTGGCGCCAGCCGGCTTGGGCTGGCGGGCAGCGGCACGCGCCAGGGACGCGCGACGCGCTCCATGACTTGCGAAGGCGCGTCAAGGCCCTCAAATAGCTGGACCTCAGCGGCCGGCTGATCGAAATTATCCAGGGTGAGCTGAGCGGTTGTCAGCGTGCCAATCGGCGCGCTGGCGCTGATGGCCGCCGGCCCCGAAGCTTCCGTGGATGGCCTGACCCAAGGCCAGAGCGCGGCAGCCGCCAGGCTAAACGCCAGGGGCAGCCGAAGCAGTTGAATTCGCATGTCGTGCAGGCAATTTGAGCAAACGCGCCGAGCCGGGTACACTGCGGGCTGCCCAGCTAGCGGCTTGGGCACTCATTATAGTCCCAGGAGGCCGTATGCAAGCCGATCCCGAGTGGCGTTACGATCGCCTAACGTGGCCCCAAATGAAGCTGGCGCTGGCGCGCCGCCCGCAGCCGGTAGTTGCCATTCCGTTCGGTGCCGTGGAGGATCACGGCCCGCATCTGCCGCTGTCCACCGACAACGATATCCTCGAGTCGGTGCTGGCCGAGGCGGGCCGCCGGGCTGGAGGCGACTTGCTGGTCACTCCCGTCATCCCTTTTGGCCTGGACGAGCACCATATGGATTTCCCAGGAACCATTACGATAGACATGGAGACCTGCTTGGCCTACGTGGCGCAGGCGGCCATCTCAGTGGCCCGCCACGGCTTCACACATATCTTCATCGTGAATGGGCACGGCTCGAACCAATCGATCTGCGACTTGGCCGCGCGCAAGTGCGTGCTGGCGACCGGCTGCATCTGCGCGGCGACGACGGTCAACGCCGCCGTGAGCCCAGCCCTGGTCGCGGACGTGCTCGACACGCACCGGGCTGGCGGGCCGGGCAGCGTGGGGCACGCGTGCGAGTACGAGACGGCCATGATGCTGAACGCGCTCCCCAGCCACGTGCAAATGGATCGCGCTCCGCGCGACATCGGCCAGTTGAAACTGAAGTATTTCAACTGGGATCATCCCCAGCCCAGCGCCTATGCTTGGCAGGACTGGTGGAGCCGTTTCTCGGCCGAAGGCGTCTGCGGGGACGCGACCGCGGCTACGCCCGAGTTCGGAGCCCTGATGTGGGAAACGACGGCAACGCGCTTTGTGGAGATGCTGCGCGAGTTTCGCACCATCCCGGTCCGGGATCGGGTGGATCATCACGCCTAGGTGTTCTCAGCGGGTACGCGGGTCAAAGGCATCGCGCAGGCCGTCGCCGACGAAGTTGATGCTCAGCACGGTGAGCAAAATGAACATCCCGGGGAAGAACCACAGCCAGGGCGCCGACTCGAGGTACTTGTAGGCACTTTCCAGCATATTGCCCCAACTGGCTGTCGGCACCTGTACGCCGAGCCCGAAGAAGCTGACGTAGGCCTCGGAGAGGATAGCGCCCGCCACCCCAAGCGTGGCCGAGACAATAATCGGGGCGAAGGTGTTCGGCAGCAAGTGGGTGATGATGATCCGCGCGTTGGAGACGCCCAGCGCGCGCGCCGCCGCCACGTAGTCCATCTCACGCAGCGAGAGCACGTTGGCCCGCACGATGCGGGCCAGGTACATCCACGACGTGGCCCCGATGATGAGGATAATCACGAGCACGCTGCCGGTCAGCTCACGGCCAAATAGGATCACGTCTGGCAACCGCCCGCCAAAGAACTTGGCAGTGACGATGAGCAGGAACAGGCTTGGAATTGTCAGCATGGCCTCGGTGAAGCGCATCAGCAGGCTGTCGACCCAGCCGCCGTGGTAGGCGGCCAGCGAGCCCACCGCCGTGCCGAGCAGCACCTCCAGGATCGTGGCCGTAATCCCGATCAGCAAGGAAATCTGGCCGCCGTAGATAGTGCGGGCGAAGATGTCGCGCCCGATGACGTCGGTGCCAAAGGGATGCTCGCGCGACGGCGGTTGGAGCTTCAGGCTGGTGTCGTTGCAATTGGCCCAGGCCTCTCCGCTGAGTGTGGCCCGGATGGGAGCGCAGTAGCCGCGCGACCAGAGCATGCCGCCCAGGGACGTGTACAACGTCAGCAGCACCAGCGTCGCCAGGCCAGCCATGGCCATCTTGTGGCGCCGGAAGCGACGCCAGGCCAGTTGGGTCGGAGACAGCGGCTTGAGGCCCAGGTCGACGACCGCGGTGCGGTCTGTGCTCTCGGCGGCCGACGGTAAGGTAACTGGAGCCATAGGCAGCGCGCGGCTGTCAGTTCAGGCGGATGCGCGGATCGAGGACAGAGTAGGTCAGGTCAGTCAGCAACTGAAACACCACCACGGCCAGGGCAATGAACATGAGAATGCCCATCAACACTGGATAGTCGCTGCGATCGACGTGGTCGATAAACATGCGGCCCATGCCTGGCCAGGCGAAAATACGCTCGGTCACAACCGCGCCCGCCAGCAGGAAGGGGATATCCAGGCCGATCAACGTGACAAACGGCAGAGCTGCGTTCTTGAGCGCGTGATGGAAGATCACCCACCACTCGCGCACGCCCTTGGCGCGGGCGGTGCGGATATAGTCCTGGTGCAGCACCTCGAGCATGCTGGAGCGTACATAGCGGCTGTAGCCGGCGACGCTGATGATGGAAAGGGTGGCGACCGGCATGATCATGTGCCGGGCAATTTCGACCGGTTCGGCGCCAACCGCCGGATCGTACATGCCCACGGTCGGCAGGTAGGGCAGGCCCCAGCGCTTGAAGTTAACCGCGAACAAGTACATCATCATCAACGCCAGCCAGAAGACCGGCATGGAGTAGCCGATAAACGAGGCGGCGGTGATGACGGCGTCCCCCGCCGAATACTGGCGCAGCGCCGAGTAGACTCCAATCGCCAGCGAGAAGACAATGATGACGATCTCCGTCGTCCCCATCAACAGCAAGGTGTTTGGCAGGCGCTCGGCGATCATGGTGACAACCGGCTGCCGGGTGACCAGCGAATTGCCCAGATCGCCGCGCAGGATGCCACGACGCGGGCCGGGCGTCTCCCCGACCCCATCGCCGTCCATGTCGAGCAGCAGCCAGTCATTGCCGGCCAGCCACACCAGGTACTGAATGTGGATGGGCTGGTCCAACCCCAGCATCCGGCGCAGGCGGGCCTTTTCCTCCGGCCGCGGTGGGGTGCGCGCGCCCAGCGTGGAAATCGGGTCGCCAATTGCCTGCATCAGGCCAAACAATACGATGCTGATGATCAGCAGCTGGGGGATGGCCAGCAGAAAGCGGCGAACGACGTAGGTGACCATGGCGGCTCGTCAGAGCCGCGGGGCGGAAGCGCCCTTCCGCCCCGCGGCCGTGAACTACGCTAGGGTGTGACCGTCCATTCGTGCGCGTTCCAGAACGGCGTCGGCCCAGACAGCCGGACGTTCTGAATGCTCTCGTGGATCGACCACAGGTCGGGGTCCTTCCAGATTCCGACGTAGATCATTTCGTCGAACATGATCTGCTGGATCTGCTCGTAGAGCGCCCGGCGCGCCTGCGGGTCGGCCGTAACCGCCTGCTCGTCAAGCAGCGTTTCCAGGTCAGCGTTGCAGTAGCCCTGCCAGTTGGCGCCATCGGGGTTGTCGGCGCTGGCGATCTGGTCGCACTCCCAGTTGGCCGAGGCCTCGGGATCGGGCGGGCCCAAGGGGGCGCTGGAGTACTGCGCGATGTCGTACTCACCCTTGGCCTGCGGACCCTCGTCGTTGTACCCATTCCAGAAGACGTCGGACGAGTAATTGACCAGCTCAGTGCCGATGCCGACCGCGGCCAGCTGCTGCTGGACCACGGCCTGCATGTTCATGCGCAGCTCGCGCTGGTTGGTAATGTAGCGCAGCACCAGCTCCACGTCGTCCTTGTCGCGCGTGCCGTTGCCGTTGGTGTCCACCCAGCCGGCCTCGTCCAACAGGCGCGCCGCTTCATCCGGATCGTACGGCAGCGGCTCAAGCGTCCTGGTCTCGTAGCCCGGCGTGTTGTCCCAGAAGGTCACGTTGACCGGGTTGATTTCCGGGTCGAGCAAGTCTTCCACGATCGAAAAGCGATCCGTGGCCAAGGCCAGCGCCCTGCGGACGTTTACGTCCAGCATCGCGGGATGCGCGGTTTCAGCATTGACGTTGAGGAACCAGGCCTCGTCGAAGCCGCCGGGCGTGCCGACCACGTCTATGGTGCCGTCCGCTTCCAGGCGCTCCACCTGGCTGGCATCCAGGAAGACCCCGATGTCGGTGTCGCCGGCCAGGATGGCGGCCTCCTGCGCGGCGTCGTCAGGCGTGAAGCGAATGACGATCTGCTCCAGCTTGGGCGGACGGATCCAGTTCGGGTTGGCCGTGAAGATCAAGTGGCTCTGGGGTTCCCACTCTGAGAAGACAAATGGCCCCACTCCGACGGTAGGCGCGCGATGCCACTCGGCGCCGTCGAGCGTGCCCGCCGATTCAAACACGGGCTGCAGCACGTGTTTGGGCAGCACCGTGGTAAACAGCGTGGTCAGCCAGGCGGCGTAGGAGTCAGTCATGTGCACGACCACGGTCTGCGGATCGGGCGCCTCCACCGAAGCGACGTGTTCTTCGTACGGCGAGCGCGAGAGAACGACGTTGGCATCCGACATGACCATTTCGTAAGTGAAGACGAAGTCCTCCGAGGTCAACGGGGTCCCGTCGCTCCAGGTCACGGCTGGGTTCAGCCGGAGGGTGATCGTCTGGCCGTCCTCGCTCAGGCCGCCGTTCTCAACCGACGGGATTTCGGCCGCGATTTCCAGCACGGGCTCCGAGTTTTCGTCGAACGACCACAGGCCCTTCGACCAGAACTGCTGGGCGATCTGCGAGAACCACATGGTCGAATACATGCCGTAGTTCAGGGTGTCGGGCTCTTGCACAAAGGTGATGGTGGCCGAGCCGCTGAATTCGGGGGCCGCCGGGGGTGTGGTAGGCTGGGGCGCCTGGGTGTTGCTCGGCGCCGACGTCGGCTGGGGCGCCTGGGTGGGCACGGCGGCGGCACCGGGTGTGCAGGCCCCAACGAGCAGTGCCAGCGCGACGAGGCCGCTGGCGACGATCCAAACTGGCTTGCGTACGAGCATCTTCTTTCTCCTCACAAAAAGGCTCTGATCTGCACGACTGGGCTGCTCTTGGACTTTGCGCCGCGCACCTCCTTGGAAAATTTCCATAGCTCCGGCCTCGCAGGCGGCCGGCCGTCTCCAGTTTAGTTTTAGTCGAGATAGGTCAATTGTCAACAGCCGATCTGGAAAGCTCACCTACCCTTTACCGAGGGCCGGCCGCATTCGTTCCTTTCGCTGCGCCGCGGGCGCCAGGCGGCTCGATTGCCATTTGCGACGGTTAGCATAGAATTGGCTGCGTTAACCGGTGTGTCTCGGTCTAACCACAGGTTACGCTCGACTGGCGCCAGGAGGGCGCATGCTCACCTCACGCAACCTTGTTAATGCCGATATGCTGACGGAAGCACACCGGATTTCCTGCCGGGTTGCGGTCGGCCCGCACGGGCTGATCGGGTTGCTCAATGATGCCACCACATCGCTCCTTGAAATTGAGGATGTGTACTTTTCGCGTCTGCAGCAGCCGGCCAAGATCGTGGCCCAGTATGAGGCCGCGCACCTGGTCAAGGCCCAGGTGACGCTGATCGTGCTGGCGCGGCGCGAAGATCTCGGCCCCCAAGGCCTGGCGCGCGGCGGGTATACGCGGGTGTTCCCGGTGCCGGTGCTCCTGACCACGCCGGAGTACGAGGTGCAGGGCACGGTCGAAGTCGTGCGCCAGTTTGACGCGGTTGAGCTGCTGGTGGCAGGCATCGGACGTTTCGTTCAGGTGTACAACGCTGCGGCCGTGCCGACCCTGCATGGGGAAACGAGCTTCTCGGGCGGGGTGATCCTGGTGAACCGTGCCCGGATCGAGCTCGTTGCCCAGACCGCACACGGCAAGGCCGCCTGATGGCGAAACTGCTGGTTGTCGACGACGATGCCGACGTGCGCGGGCTGCTGCGGGTGACGCTCGCCAAGCTTGGCCATGAGATCACCCTGGCCGCGCGCGGCGAGGAAGGCCTGCGCCTGGCTGCCAGCGACAGCTACGATCTGATTGTGCTTGACCTAATGATGCCGGACCTGGACGGCCACGAGGTCACGCGGCGGCTGCGGGCCGACTCCAAAACGCAGAACACGCCCATTCTCATCCTCACCGCTCGCGCCCAAACGGCCGACTTTGACGCGGCCGTGGAAGCTGGGGCCGACAGCTACCTGGCCAAGCCCTATGATGCGGACATCCTCTATCGGCGCGTCGCCGATCTGCTCAAGCAGTCGGCCGAACGGCGCCAAGCCGCTCCTGGCCACAATGCCCAGGCCAACCTGGGCCGGGTAACCACGGTCATTGGGCTGCGCGGCGGGACCGGGACGACAACCTGCGCCATCACCCTGGCAGGCGCTCGGCTGCGCGCCGGCCGGCGGGTGTGCTTGGTCGACCTATCGCCGTCGGGCGGCCACGTGTCGCTGCACTTACGGTTGCCTGTACCGGTGAGCTGGGCCAACCTGCCGGCGGCGCCTGATTCCACCACCGTGGCCCATCATCTCCTCCGGCACGATTCGGGATTGCTAGTGCTGGCGGCGCCCGCCCAGCCCGTGCGCGCCGGCCTGGCAGCGCCGACGTTCCGCGCGGTGCTGGACGCGCTGCTGGTGTTCTTCACCGACGTGATTGTCGATGCGGCGCCGACGCTGGATGAAGCGACCTGGACGGCCCTGGGCGCGTCAGAGCAGGTCCTGGTCGTGTGCACCCCCGAGGTCTGCGCGGTGCACACGGCGGTGGGCATCCTGCAGGTCCTGGCCAGCGCGCGACCCAGCGGCGGCCTGGCCTACACCGTCCTCAACCACGTCTCGCCAGAGCATAACCTGCCCCTGTCGGCGGTGGAGAAGGCCCTCGGCGGGCCGCCCCGGCTGGTGATCCCGTATGACCGCCAGCAGCCGCTGGCCCTGACGCAAGGCGCGCCGCTGATCTTCGCGCAGCCGGGTGCTCTCTTGCCAGCCGCGCTGGGCGCTTTTGCGCTTTCTCTCAGGGAGGCGGCCTGACGCGCGGCGTCCCGCCCGGCCGGACGCGCGCCTAAGCTCAGGGCGAACCGTGGCTGCATCTGCCTCTCACAACCCGCGCATAACGTTCGATCCTCTCGCGGCCCTCGACGAGGCGCGCGCAATGTCCTATCCGCGCCGGGTTGGATCGCCCGGCGAAGCGCGGGCGCGCGCCTTCCTGAACCGGCGCCTGCGGATGCTGGGCTGCGAGGTCGAGGAGCAGCCGTTCGAATGCTCGACCGGTCCCGATATCGCCATTGCCCTGCTGCTGGGTGCGGCCCAAGTCCTCATCGTGCTCACTTTCTGGGCCTGGTCCGGCTGGCCGGGTTTAGCAGTCCTGCCGGCGCTGCTGCTCCTGCTGTTAGTGGGCTTCGCCGGCCGGTTGAGCCGCGCGGCCACGCGGCTGGCGGCCGGGCCAGTTGATGTAGCGCAGACCGGTTCGGGGCAGTCGCCCCTCCTGGGGCTGATGCTGGCCGCTCTGCGGTGGCCGCGCCGACTGGGGCGGCGCTATGCCACGGCCAACCTCGTCGCGCGCTGGCAGCCGCCTGCCGCGGCTGCCGCGCCGCACCTCTACCTAGTCGCGCATTGGGACAGCAAGAGCCAGGTCCTGCCGCTGGTGGTCCGCATAGGCCTGATCGCCGTGGCCGTGGCGGCGGCCAGCGTCTTTGAGGTCCTGACGCTGTTCCGCATGGTATGGCCGGCAGTGACGTCCGCGGCGGCGGTCAGCGGCTTGATCGCGCTGCTCGCAGGCGCGCCGGTGCTGCTACTCTACCTGGCCGGCGCGGGCAACGCCTCGCCCGGCGCCGTCGATAACGCCTCTGGCGCCGGCCTGCTCCTGCACCTGGCCGAGCACTTCTGCCAGGACGCTCCGCCAGTGCGGCTGACGTTCGTGTTTACCGGGGCTGAGGAGCTTGGCTTGCAGGGCGCGGCGGCGTTCGTGCAGGCGGCCGCGGCGCGCGGCGAATGGGATGCGCCAGAGCGGGTGCGGGTGCTGAACCTCGATGGCATCGGCACCGATGGCCCGCTGGCCTATATCGGCAGCGCGAATGCGGCAGTGGCCCAGGCGGTGCGGGCCGTGTGCGCAGCCCGAGGTTGGCAGCTGCAACGTTTGCCCTTGGTCGGCACGTTGTACGACCATCTGCCGTTCGCCGACGCAGGCTTGGACGCGATTTCGCTGGTGACGACTGGTGCAGCCGTCCGATCGGTGCACACGCCGTCCGACTCAGCCGAGCGCTTGAGCGAGGCCGGCTTTCGCTGGGCCGGCACGGCGGTTTTGGGAGTGGTAGAGCAGTTGGCTGGCGGCTGGGCACCGAGCCCAGCAAGCCGCGATGACGGGTCAGGGATCTAGCTGCAGCGTGCCCCAAGTCATGGGGTTCAAGAGCGTGCGCGTGGAGACGCTGGAAAGCATGCTTTGCTGCTCGGCGGCGGCCGGGTTGTCGTTGTCCGAGCTATTGAGGGCCAGGCCCAGGCGCAGGCCGCCGCTGGGCGTAATGCCATACATTGACCAAGGGATGGCTGCCTCCAGCACGTAGCCCCCGCCTTCGCCCGCCGCGCGCGTGACCAGCGCCAGGCCGGCCGGCACGCCCCGCCGCTCGGCGGGGTTCCACAGGTAGGCCTCCGGATTGTTGCGATTGCTGCCGGGCGACAGCCCAAGCTGAAAATCGTCGCTGTTCAAGCGGGCTTCCTGAAAGTCGCCCGCCAAGTCGACATCAAGCTGCAGTTCCAGGCTGTCGCCGCGGTAGAGCAATTCGCCGTGCTCGGACTGGGCGTGGATATCGTCGCTCACCACGGCAATCAGATAAAGCGAGTTGGCGTCCCAGCCCAGCGCGAAGCTGGCGCTTTGATCGGAGGGACCAGACCAATTTTCGGGCCGGAAAACGATCTGATCGATGAAGTTGGGCAGGGGGGCGCTCCAGTCCTCGCCTTGGGCGTCGATGGTTGGTGCGGTCGCCCGGTATTGAGCGTGCACCAAGACGCCGTTGGGCCGCACCACTGCTTCCAGTGTGGCCGTGGCGGAGGCTGCCGCGGGCGGCGTGATGGCCGGCGGTGGTCCCGTGGGGCTGGGCGAAGCGGCAGTCGGCTCGATGCCCAGGGTGGCGGGGGGCGTGGCGCTGGGCGGCGCGGGCGTGATCGCCGGCGTTGTCCCACCGGGCTGTGTCATGGCCAGCAGAGTTAGCTCAACCGACGTGCCGACGGCGTTGACGGTCGCGTTGATGTCGGGCTGGCCGCCGCAAGCCAGGCCCGCAACCACCAGCAGCGCTGCGACGCACGCGGGCCGGGGGTCGATGTCAATCCTCCTCGGGCCCGGCGATGCCTGGCTGGTCAATACTGACGACTTCGCCGTGGTAGTTCAAAACAATTCGAAAACCCAGCATCCCTAGATAGGCGCGGGCCTCGGCCGGCAGACCGTGCTCAATCAGGCGCGTGAAGTGCTCATCCATGTTCTTGAGCGAGGAGTCGATCATGGCCTTGGTAAAGAGGTCGTCCTGTCCGAGCATCTTCATGGTGCCTTGTGTAACGGCCTCTTGATTGGCCAGGATCTGGGCGCGCAGCTGGCCAAGGACCTCCCGGTCGACCGGCTCGGCCGGCACGTGGAAACTGAAGCCGCCGTCACTGACCACGTACTGGGCTTCACCACCAACCTCGCTGGCTGCCACGGGCTGCCCGTTCGTGTCGACGACCAGACCCTCAAACAGTCCTCGCCGGCTCATGCGACGATAACAATGACGGGGGTGCCGTCACCATTGGTTTCGCGCTCGGCGACATTGCCGGCCGGCACGGTCCAGCGATAGACCCACTTGGCAACGTCCGAGGGCAGATTGACACAGCCGTGGCTCCGCGGCCGGCCGTAGTCGTTGTGCCAGTAGGTGCCGTGGATGGAAACACCCCACCAATGGAAGTAGCTCACCCAGGGCACGCCTGGCAGATCGAAGAAGTCGTCGGCGGCTAGGTCGTCGCCGGCCATGTGGCGGCTAGGGCGCTTGCGGTTGATTAACCATGCTCCGGTGGGAGTGCCGAACAGGCGGCGGCCGTTCTCGGTGCGCAGGTAGGGACCGGTGGAACACAGGGTTTCCTGCACAACCTGGCCGTTCTCAAGACAGCGAAACGTCTGCGTGTCCAGATCAACTTCGATGCGCTTGTCCCTGGCCTCGGGCGCGATCGGCGCCAGCTCGCTGGCCGGTACGCGCCGGATGTGATCGGCACGCACCCAGTGGTACTCATGGAATCGATCGTCGAAGGCCTGATACCACACCTGCCCGTCATCTTCGTTGACGGTCACGTCGGTGATCCAGTGCGTGGTGCTGTAGTAGAAGCGATAGGCCGTGTTATAGTTGGCGCCGGGCCCGGCCTTAGCCAGCGTAAATGGCACCGTGACCTCACCCAGGAACCCGTCGGGCGGCAGTTCCGTCCGCGGGGTCTGGAGCTGCCAGCGCACGGGCTGGACGGAAGCCGAGTGGACGTAGCCGCGCTGGACCTCGTACCAGGTGCGATTGTAGTAGTTGTCCGTGCTTTGAATGGTGTTGTAGATGCTGAAGACCGACTCGGACGGAATGAGGCCGACCTGCCGCCCGTTGAAGCTGGGTCGGTCATAGATGTAGTTCAGGTAGATCGTCCGGCCGAGCAAGGCCGGGCGCCGCGGTCCCTCGTCGGGGGGCAGCGGGGGCAGCCAGGCAGCGCCGAGCGCCAGGCCCGAGAGCTTCAAGAAATCGCGGCGCGAAAGCATCATCGCCTCAGGATTATACCAAAGGAGCGTGATCGACTTTGTCCACGTGGGCCAGCCGGGCAGTGCGGTTGGGGCTGGCAGTGCTGCTCGGGTGCTTGGGGGTCTGGCCTGGCGGAGCGCGCTCTACGCGAGCCGCGGCCGCGGCAGACTTCGCCGATTGGCACTTGCCTTTACCAGCTGGAGAGTGGCGGATCAGCCGCGGGCCGTGCGGCGCGGGTGGGCTGTTCACTCACCAGTGCGGCTACTATGAGGATCACTGCGCGCTAGACCTGACGCCCATGGTCGGCAGCATGGAGAACGTGCCGGTGTTGGCCCCGCAGTCCGGCCAGGTGTTCTTTGTCGGCACCCGCAGCGATTCCGGCCTGACCGTAATGCTCGAACACGCGGACGGGCGCGTCAGCGCCCTGATGCACCTGGCCAGGATTGTCGTCGCCCCCGACGAACGCGTGATCCAGGGTCAGGTGGTGGCCTACGCCGGCAACAGCGGCAGCAGCACGCGCCCGCACCTGCACTTTCACGTGCAGCCGAATGTCGTGGAACGCACCTGTCTCCCTTTGGATACGCTCGACGACACCGACCTCCGGGCGATGACGGTCCGATCGTACAACCTGGCCTGGACCGATCTCGAATTGGTCGACCCGCCGGATGGCCTGCCCAGCTGGCTTCCGCTCCTGAACGCGGCGGCGCTCGAATCCGCCGCGCTCCCGCAGCGCCTGATCTTGGCGCCGGGCACCACGGTGGGACTGCCAGTGGCTATTAGGACCACGGCCCTGATGCGGGGCGGCGTTGCCTACGCGGGGCGCCGCCTGACGGCCGTGGCGCAGACCGAGACCCAAAAGGTCTTTATCGTGCCGGTGGCGGCGCCCGCCGCCACCGGCGAGTATGCAGGGTTACTGCAGCTGAGCAGCGCCTGGGGGGGGCGCGCGGCTGGCCGGGCGTTGCGCTTGCGCTTTGCGGTCCGCGCGCCGCCTGTGACCGGCGCGGGCGCCAGGATTGTGTGGATCAGCCCAATCTTCGTGGGGCCGGCCAATTGGTCGGAGTTGGCAGAAGCCCCGCGGCTTTGCTGGAGCGAGCCGGCCAGCGCCGGGCCGCCGCCGCTGCTCTTCCGCGCGCGCGTGGCCGGTCCAATCGCCGCCGACAGCGGCTGGATCGCCGAGACTTGCTGGCAGACGCCGGATCTGGTACCGGGCACTTATGCGTGGAAGGTCTTTGTGCGCGACAGCCAGGGCTACATGAACCGCACCAACCAGCGCCCCTTCGTCTTCCGTTTGCGTTAGCGCTCGGAGGCGCATCGCATCGGCCCCGCCCGAGGCGATGTCCGCTGCCCTCCCGACCTCAAGGCGCGCGGCTGGGTCCGGCCTGAGCCTTCTTCTCGGTGTAGTCAGCAAAGGTACCCACGTATTCGGTCAAACGCCCAGCCTCCAATTCGACGATCCGGTTGACCGTGCGGTCAAGGAAGTAGCGGTCGTGCGAGATGACCAGCACCGTGCCCTCGAAGTCTGCCAGCGAGTCCTCCAGCACCTCCGCCGAGGCGATGTCGAGGTTGTTCGTGGGCTCATCGAGCAGCAGAAAGTTGGCGCCAGACAGCACCAACAGCGCCATCTGCAGGCGGCTGCGCTCGCCCCCCGAGAGCGCCCCAATCCGCTGCGCAACCTGCTGGTATGAGAACAGATAACGTTTGAGGAAGGCCACAGCCCCGTCTTCTGAGATCGCGGCGGCGCGGCGCGCGGCCTGGAGCGGGGTCTGTTCCGGGGCAAGCGTCTCATGCTCCTGGGCGTAATAGCCCAATTGCACGCTGGGACCAAGTTTGACCTGGCCGGCGTCGGGGGCTGTCGCGCCCCTGATGATGCGCAGCAGGACCGATTTGCCTGCGCCGTTGGCGCCGATCAACCCGACGCGATCGCCGTGGCGCAGCAGCAGGTCGACGCCCCGCAGCGGCGCCTCGGCGCCAAAGCGCTTCTCCACGCCGGTCATTTCGAGCACTTTGCTGGATCCGCGCCAGCCGCGCAGAGCCAACTCCATCCGGCGCCGCTCCAGCACCGGGCGCTCAATCCTATCGACCTTGTCGAGCTGCTTCTGGATAGATTGGGCGCGTTTGGCGAACTTCTCGTTGTCGTAGACCTTGGCCCAGACAGCGTAGCGTTTGATGGCGGCCTCGATGCGGCTGATCTTGCGCTGCTGCACTCGGTATAGCTCGTCCAGGCGCGCCAGCCGTTCTTCCTTTTCGGCCACGTAGGTGGAATAGACGCCGGCAAAGGTCGTCAGGCGGCCATCTTCGATCTCGGCGATGTGCGTGACGACGGCGTCGAGGAGGTAGCGGTCGTGCGAGATGATGACGACAGCGCCGCTATAGGTGTTGATGAGTTGTTCGAGGAAAGCCTTGCCGGCCAGGTCGAGGTGGTTGTCGGGCTCGTCCAGCAGCAGCACGTCCGGCCGGGCCAGCAGCAGGCGGGCTAGGCCGACCAGTTTCTTCTGTCCCCCGCTCAGCGCCCCGATGGGGCGAGCGGAGTCTGCTTCCGACAACCCCAGGCCGCGCAGTGCCGCTGCCACGCGCTCGGCGTAGCCCGCTCCGCCCAGGGCCTTGTATTCGTCCAGAAGCCGCTCCTGGCGTTCCAGCGTGCGCGTCAGCGCGCGCTCATCGCCGTAGACGGCCCGGTCGCCCAAACGCTGCTCGACCTGGTCCAATTCGGCCTCCAGCTCGGCGACTCTGGCATTGCCGGCCAGGGCCGCCTCAAGGGCCGTCTGCCGCAGGTCGAGATCAGGCTCCTGCGCCAGGTAGCCGACATTCAAACCGCGCGTCTTCACGACCTGGCCGCCGGGCTCGGGGGTGTACTCGCCCGTAATGAGTTTCAACAGCGACGATTTGCCCGCGCCGTTGGGCCCAATCAAGCCCACCCGCTGGTCACGCTGGATTTCCCAGTAGAGGTCACGGAAAATGGGGCGTGCTCCCAGGACAAGGCTAACGTTGGCAAAGCTCACCGCAATCATGGCAAGGCTCCATAGACAAACAAAACGCCGCAGGCGGGGCCTGCGGCGGATCAGGTGCGCGCCGGGATGGCACGCGGTTAGCCTAGCCAGCAGGCAGCAGGCGGAATCCAAGCAGGACGGCGGACGATGGAACCGCGCATCCCCACGCACAGCATCGCCTGGGCTAACCGGGTCACGTAGATCACGGGCCGCATTATACCAAAGGTTCCAGCCGTAATCCCTCGATCTCAAGGGTCTGGGCCTCGGCCAGCGGTGTGACGCCGAACCCAAGGCGCCCGTCAAGTGAGGCGACGGCATACTGGTTGTCGATCCAGATGACCAGCCCCAACGGGCCGACCGGCGGGGCCGGCGAGCGCAGGCGTTCGACGCCATCGACCAAAAAGCGGGCTTCGCGCGGCCGCCATTCCAGCACATACTCGCGCCAGGCATCGAGCGCCACATCGTCGAGCAAGGCTTCGTAGGCGGTTACAAAACGGCGTCCCAGGCTCAAGATGGGCCGTCCCAGCCCAGGCACGCGGGCCAGCGCCATCGCCGCCAGGACCGGAGGCCCGACCAGCCACCCCGGCAGCCGGCCCGTGTACAGCGTGGCCGCTTTCCAGCCGCGGCCAGGTACGCCCGGCGCCAGGACCATATCAGACGGCGGCGCCGCGTAGAAGAACCAGGCCACGTTTGGCGTGCCCCCAATGGCGCCCAACACGGAAAAGGGCTCGTTCCAAAATCCAAACCCAAGCGTGCCGGCCGGCGCGGCGTGCGAGGCGCGCGCCCGCAGTGACAGGCGCAGTGGCGGCCGGTGAGCAAAGCGGAGGCGCGCCCGCCGGCCGCCGGCGCGCGGCGCGTGATAGTCGTCTAGCTGTGCGTCGGTGTACTGCCGCGCTGGGGTCGGAGGGGCCTGCAACATCGCGCGGCCGGATGCCGCGTCATACATGACCTGCCCCCCGCCAGCTTCTAGTGACGCCAACATGCCTGCAGTATATCAGGTCGATTCGATGTTCTGATATAATTCCCATCGTTAGGAGGCCAGGAACGGATGGAGATTACGTGGTTTGGACATTCCTGTTTTCGGCTGGCGGAACGCGGCCTGGCATCCGCCGTCACGGATCCCTACGATGCCTCGCTGGGGTATCCAACGCTGCGCCTAAAGGCGGAGATTGTAACCGTCAGCCACGATGCCCCGGGCCACAGTCACATTGAGGCGGTGAAAGGCGAGCGGCGCGCACTCACCGGGCCCGGCGAATACGAGATTGGTGGCGTGTTCATCACCGGGATTGCCACGTCGAAACCCGATGGCGACGCCAACAAGAAGAAGAAGGGCGGCGCGGCCAATCGCGTGAATACGATCTTCGTCTTCGACTTTGACGGGCTGACAGTCTGCCACTTTGGCGACCTCGACCACGTGCCGGAACAGGCGCAGATTGAGGCGCTGGGCTCGGTGGATGTGGCCTTAGTGCCCGTCGGCGGGGGCGGAGGCCTGACTGCTGCGCAGGCCTCCGAAGTCATCTCGCTGATTGAGCCGTCGTTAGTGGTGCCCATGCACTACCGTACTGAGGCCGGCTCGCGCGACTTAGAACCCGTCAGCAAATTCTTGAAGGAAATGGGGCTCGGCGCGATGAAACCCGAGCCTGGTCTCAAGGTCACCAGGTCTAGCCTGCCGGACGAGACGCGCGTGGTGATGCTGGAGACCAAAACGGCCTAGCCCGGCCGGGAGAGGATGGCCGATGCCGGTCAAACTGCTGATGACCTGGAACATCAAGTCGGGCCGCGAGGCCGAGTTCTTCGAGTTCCAGGTGCGCGAATGGGTGCCTGGCCTGCAAAAGCTGGGGCTTGAGCCTACTGACGCCTGGTATACGATGTACGGGTCGTCGCCGCAGATCATGATTGGTGGCACGGCGAAGAACCTCAAAACGATGAACCAGATCCTAGAGACCGAGGAATGGCAGGCCCTCAAGGGCCAGTTGCTGGGTCTGGTCGAGGATTTCGACCAAAAGGTCATCAAGGCTTCGGGCGGCTTTCAGCTCTAGCCGCCGCGCCCGGTTGCCCAAACAAAAAAGCCCGTCCGCGAGACGGGCCTTTTGTTATTCGCTTGCTCTTGAACGCGCGTCAGGCGCCGCCCGTGTCGGTCTTGGCCGGCTTGGCCTCGGCCTTGACGTCATTGGCGCCCGGGCTGCTCGCCGCGCCGCCGCTCTCGCCTTTGTCTGACTTGGCGGCGCGCTTCGTGCCGGACGCCGAGCGGCTGTCCGTAGAATACCAACCCGAACCTTTGAACACGATGGCCGCCGGCTGGACGACGCGATGCACTCGGCCCTTCCGGCACTCCGGGCATCGGGTCAATGGCTTATCGGTAAACTTCTGGACTCTTTCGAACTGCACACCACAGCTTTGGCACTGGTACGCGTAAGTCGGCATGATCGATCACCTCTTGGTCTAGCGGGGCCGTCACGGAATTATAGCACCCGCCGGTATGCCGTCAATATGATAGCAGACCGGCATCAGCGCTGCGTTAACGCGCCAGTTCGTCGTCCGGGTCGGCTTCCTCGGTCCCAGCCGGTTCTTCATCGCCGGCGTACAGGTAACGTCCCAGCAGGCGGTCGTAGCTGGTCCACGCCTGGCTGGGATCGCGCCGGGCGCTCAGCACGTCGCGGAAGCGGCTGATCTGAGTGTTAAGGTTGTCGATGTGGTGCAGGGCAATGGCTTCCAACGTCATCGGTTGGCGCGGCGCGCCCCATTCGTAGCGGCCGCGGTAGCTGACCAATATATGGCGCACCCGCAGGGCCAGCCCGGCCGGGAAATCGGGCATAGTCGCCAGGGCGCGCGATACCTCCTCATCGGCCAGCACTACGTGGCCGAGCAGGCGGCCGGAGTCTGTATAGTCGATGTCACGCGCCCAGGTGAGCTCGCGCAGTTTCCCGGCCGACAGCAGCAGCGCGCCGGTGCGCAGCAAATCCGCGTTGATCTCCGGATGAAGCGCCAGCACCGTTTCGGCCAGGGATAAGACCTGGGTCAAGTGCTCCAGCCAGCCGCCGACGTACGCGTGGTGGAGGCGGCGGGCTGCGGGCGCCTGCGCAATCTGGGCTACAAAGTCGGAGTCGTCGTAGAAATAGCGCAGCAGGGCCGCCAGATGCGGGTCACTCACCCGCGCGACGGCTGCCTGCAACTCGGCCTGCATCTGCTCGATATCCCGCGCAGTCGCCGGGCGGAAATCGGCCAGGTTGACCTCGCCGTCAGCGGCCCGGCGGAGGCGGTGGACAATGAACTGTGTCCGCCCCTGGTAGGCCTCGACATCTCCGGCGACCTTGACCACGTCACCCACCGCAATGAGCTCTGCGATGGCAAGGGCGTTTTCCCACACGCGCGCCAGGACCTGGCCGGTGCGGTCGGCCAGCAACAGAGTCAAGAATTCGCCCTTGGTTTGATCGCGAAAAGGCTCCAACTGTTTCTGGCGCACCAGGAAATAACTGGTCACCCGGTCGCCCGGTTTGAGGTGACTGACAAACGTCTCCTTGCCGGCGGGCTGGCTTGACATTGGGCTTCCTTCCTTTGGCAGCGTGTTTCGACCGCCCGTGACCAATAGCGATTGAGGCGCGGGCGCTGGCCGAGACGGGCAGCCAGGCCGCGGGCCATGCTCTCGATTCTATTCCAAACCGGGCCGGCTGGCACATCTCAGACGCGGATTGCGCGCCGGCCACGATTACCCCCTGCCGAATGTCTAGGGCCTGGTCGTGGCCGTGCGCGTGACGGTGGCGGTGCGCGTTGTGGTCGCGGAGGCAGTCTGTATTGGGGTGCGGGTAGCCACGATAGTCGCCGTGGGCGCTGCCGTCGGGGTGAGCGTGCGGGTGGCCGTAGGCCGCGGCGTGACGGTGGCGGTGCGCGTGACGGTGGCGGCGGGCGAAGCACTGGCCGTACGGGTCGGGCTGGCGGGGGCCGTCGCGGCCGGCAGCGGGCCAATTTCAGTCAGCCGAGCCGCGGCCGTGCCCGCGAGTGCCTCGTCGACATTACGAACCGCCTCGATCGCTGCCAGGTCAGCTGCCTCGTCGGCTGGCCGGTCAGCTGCCTGGTAGGCTCGTGCGCGCCAGGAGTAGGCTTGCGAGGCTTCGGTCGACGTTTCGGCGCTCTCCACCGCCGCGCTCAGCGTGGCAATGGCGTCATCAACTCGGCCCGCGCCGAGCTGCGCCCGGCCCAGGCCCAGCAGGGCTGTGAAGCTCTCAGGCGCCAGGCGCAGCGCCGCCTGGTAGGCCGCCAGCGCCTCCGCAGGGCGCTCTAGCCCCAGCTGCGCTTCGCCGAGCCCAAGATAGGCGTCGACGCGCGCCGGTGAAGCCGGCATGCTGCGATCAAACAGCGCGATGGCGGCGCCAAAGTCGCTGCGCGCCAGCTCGAACCTGGCGCCGCGCAGGTAAAGCTGGCCGCGCGCCAGCCAGATGGCCGGATCGCGGTCATACAACCCAAGGGCCCGCGTGTAGAGGGGCAGGGCGGTGGTATCGTTGCCGACCGCGGTCTGGCCGGCAGCCGTGGCGGCCAGCACGCTGGCTTGCCACTGGGCGGGAAGGGGGTGGGGCAGGTCGAGCACGTAGCGGTATGCCAGCGACAGATCGCCCTCCGCGTCTTCGGCCTGACCCAAGGCCAGGGCCGCCCGGCCGCGAGCGAAGTAGGCCAGCGCCAGCCCTGGGTCGAGCTCCAGCGCGACCTCTGCGGCCGACTGCCCTGTGCGGGGGTTGCCTGCCTCCACGTAGGCCAATGCCAGGCTGGCTTGCACGAGCGCATTGGTTGGCGCTAACAATCGCGCCTGCTCCAGGTCGGCGATGGTGCCCGTGATATTGCCCGTCGCCGCGAGATACGCGGCGCGATCCAGGTAGGCCGGAACAAAGGCGGGGTCGGAGGCGAGAGCCCGGTCGAAGTCGGCCATGGCCTGCGTGCGGCTGTTCTGTCCTAGCTCCACGAGCGCCTTGCCCCAAAAAGCCGCCGCGAAACCCGCATCCTTCTGTAGGGCGAGGCCGTAATGGCGCAGGGCTTCTTCGCCGCGGCCGGTGTGGCGATAGGCCTCGGCGATGTAGAAGTACACGCGCGGGCTCTGTGCCAGCGTCGGGTCGGCTGCAACGATGGTTCCACGCTCGATGACGCGGTCCCACAGCCCATCGCGATAGGCGTTCTTGAGGCTGGTGTAGTCCTCCGACAGCGACGGCTCAGTGGGCACGGGGCCCGGGGTGGGAGTTTGCTGCAGGCAGAGGTAGGCGGCCAGGGGCGTAGCCGGGTTGGGGTTGGACGGTAACAGGCAGGGGCCGGAAGTGACCACGACAGTTTCGGCTGTAGCCGGCGGGGGCCGGGTTGGCGCTGGAGTGGATGTGACGACCACCACGTTGCGGGCCGGGCGGAAAGGCCCCAGGCGGAACACCGCCAGGCACGCTACTGTCAGGACGACAAAGGCCAGCGCGCTCAGGCCGCCAATGGCGGCCAGCTCAATATTGCGGCGCTTGCCAAGCAGCCGTCCCAATCCGCCCTGCGGCGACAACTCGGGTAGGACGACCGGAAGGTCTTCCAGGATGTGAGCCGGCGGCAGACCCGCGTCTTCCGGGCGCAAGGCGCCCAACACTACGAGGCCGCGGCGCGCCGGGATCGAGTTCGGGTCGAGCTTGAGGACATTCTGCAGGCAGTAGACCTGCTCCTTTTCAGAGTCGACGGCCGCGCTCATCCACAGCCAATAGTCGGCGTTGGACTGGTCGACCTTGAGCAGGCGCGTGAGCAGGTCCTTGGCGCGCAGACGCTGGCCACTCTTTAGCGCCTGGACCGCTGCTTTGTACATTTCGTCCGACATGGAGCCGGGAGTTTAGCACGAATACCGCCAAACCAAAAATTAACCCGTGCTCTGGGGACAGCGGCAAATGCTATAATCGCCGCCAATGACCGTGAGAACGCTCAGGCTGCTCCTGGCGCTGGTCTGGTTGGTAGCTGCCTGCGACGCCGGAGGCACGCCGGCCCGCCCGGCGACGGCCGCGCCGTCGCTGCGCCCCATGCCGAGCACCCCGGCCCCGGCCCAGGCGCTGAGCGCCACGCCAGGATCGGTGTCCACTCCGGTGCTTATTGCCTCCCCGACAGCCACGCCAACTCCCGTGACCCATGTCGTGCAGGATGGCGAGACCCTCCTGGGAATTGCGCTGGACTACGGCGTTTCGGTCGAGGCCCTCCAGGCCGCCAATCCGGCGGTCCAGGTGCGTTTCCTTTCGATCGGCACGCTACTGATCATTCCACCGCCGGAGGGCGGCTTCGCCATCGCCGCGACGAACCTGGCCCCGCCGCCACCGGCGCCAGTGCTGCTGAGCCAGCCAGCCTGTTACCCGCTGCTGCCCAGCAGTCTGTATTGCCTGGTCGAGGCTCGCAATCCCGGTGAGCAGCCGCTGGAAAACGTGTCGGCCCGTCTGACACTGGCCGGCGCGGATGGCCTGCCGCTGACCAACACCGTGCTCTTTGCCGCCCTGGATCTGATCCCGCCGGGCGGCGCCGCTCCGATGGGGGCGCTCTTTCAGCCGGCGCCAAGCGCGCCGGTCGCTGCCACTGGCGTTGAGGTGTTAACCGGCAACCTCATCAGCGAACCCGCCGCCGGCCAGCCAGTAGCGATGGAAGTGTTCGACGCAGCCGGCGAACTGCTCGACAGCCGCTGGAGCGCGACTGGCCGGACACGCAACCCGGTCGATCAGCCGCTTAGCGCGGTCTGGGTGGCGCTGTCGTTGTATGATGCCGAGGGGCGCCTGACCGGGTATCGCAAGCAGGCGTTGGCCGGGCCCCTGGCGCCGGGAGAGGCGCTTGACTTCCGCGTGACCGCCGGCGTACTGGGGGCTGCGGTGGATCATTTTGGCGTCGTGGCTGAGGGCCGCCCGTGAACGCGATATGAACCCGCCCACGCGCCTGGTGATGTTTGGGGCCGACAAATGGCGCCGCCTCGGCATTGCCCCCGGCGGCACCCACGGCGCTCGGCCGTCACTTGCCGCATCGGCCTGCCCTTTCGCCTGGTATCCAACGACCGGCCCAAGGGCGCGGACCGGGATGAACCGACCGGCGAGATCATGACCACGCTGGCAGCGATGCTGCCGCCCCAATCTGGCGGTGTGTGCGCTGACCACTCACGCCAGCGCGAAAGGCCGGCCCGCGCGGCGGATGTGGCCGCCGTCCTGGCGTGAGTGCCGTGGCTGCCGCGAGCCTGTTCTACGAGGACGTGCTGGCCCCTTACCTGCCGCTGGATGGTCAGTGGTCGTTCTCACTAGCGGGCAGCCCGGCGATTGCCATTCGAGTGCCTGCCGCCTGGGAAGTATACGTTCGCGACAAGCGCCCGGATGGGCCTGCCCGCTTCTGGCGTGAGTTCGCATTGCCGGCTGAGTGGCTAGACGGGCGGCGCATCATCTTCGAGGCGGGTGCCATCAGCTTCCACGCGGCCGTGCGGGTCAATGGGCGGTTGGCCGGCGAACACGCCGGGCTGTGGTCGTCCTTCCAACTCGACATTTCGGAGCTAGTCCGCCCTGGCGCCAACACGCTCGAACTGGAGGTCTGGAAGCCGGGCGAGCGCTTTCCGCTGCGCGAGACGTTGTCAGGCTTCTTGCCCGACGTTGCTACCGCGTTTGGCGGGCCCTGGCAGAGCCTGGGGTTGCGCCTGTTTGGCGCCGTACTGGCCGACCTCCAGGTGCTGGCCCAGCCAGACGGCCCGGTGGTCGTGCGCGGACGGCTACTGAGCCTGCCGGCGGTCCCGGCGGGCGCTGCGCCTGCTTTGGTTCGGATGGAGATAGCGGACCGAGCGTTGGCAGTCGAGGTGATGCCCGAAGCGGACGGCAGCTTTGCCGCCGAGCTACCCGCCGCCGGGTTGGCGCGCTGGCGGCCAGACGCGCCGGCGCTGCATACCGTCACCATCACGGCCTGGCTGGCTGGCCGGCGCGCCGTGTGCGCTCAGCGCCGCATCGGCCTGCGCGCTGTGCGCGTGGCCGGCGGCGCGGCGTGGATCGACGAGCGCCCGCTGCATCTGCGCGGCGTGCTCGACTGGGGCTGGCATCCCGATCTGATCGCGCCAGCGCCGCCCCGTGAGCGCGTTAAGCGCCAGTTTGCGCAGGCGCGCGCCCTGGGTTTCAACCTGGTCAAGCTATGCCTGTTCGTGCCCGACGCTGCCACCTTCGAGGCGGCCGACGAAGCCGGGATGTTGCTGTGGCTAGAGCTGCCGATGTGGCAGCCGCGCGTGACCCCCGCGCTTCGGGCGCTGGCCCTGGACGAGTACGCGGCGCTTCTGCGGCGTCTGCATCACCATCCATCTCTTGTCGTGGTCAGCCTGGGCTGCGAGCTGGGGGCGGAGGCCGATGCCGGTTTCCTGCAGCGCCTGCACGGTCTGGCGCGCGCCTGGCTGCCGAATGCGCTACACTGCGACAACAGCGGCTCGGCCGAGGCCTATGGCGGCGCGGTCACCGCGCTGAGCGACTTCTACGACTACCACTTCTATGCCGAGCCTCACTTCTTTCAGGATCTGGTGGATCATTTCCATCGAGGCTATCGGCCCGCCAAACCCTGGTTGTATGGCGAGTTCTGTGACGCCGATACCTGCCGCGACTTCGCCGCCCTGGCGCCGGCGCCCTGGTGGCTCACCGACCCTGTCCGCCTGGAGCGCAATGACTTTCTGCATATGCGCGCGTACCGCCAGCGGCTGGCCGCGGCCGGCGTCATAGACGGGGCCGCCGCCCTGTCCCGGACCGCGCGCCGGCAGGCCAACGCCGTTCGCAAGTTCGTTTGTGAGCTCACGCGCCTTCATTCCGCCACCGGCGGCTATGTGATCACCGGGTGGACCGACACGCCGATCACGACCGCCGGCGTGGTGGATGACCGGGGCGCGCTCAAGTTTGAGCCGCAGGCCTGGCGGATGTTCAACGCGGATGGTGTGCTGCTGCTCGACCGCGAGCGCCGCCGCCGCTGGGTGGGCGGGGATCGCCCGGCCTGTCGCGATCCTTACGTGTTCTGGGCGGGCGAGCACGCCGAGCTGCACGTGCTCTATTCGAACGGCCTCGGCGCGGCCGAACGCGCCGTTCTACGCTGGGCTCTGACCAGTAAGAGCGGGGAGGTCCTGGCCTCGGGCGAGAGCGCTGCGCCTGCTCTGCCCGCCGGCGAAGTTTCCGAGGTGGCAGTACTCACACCGGTCCTGGCCGCCGGCCAGGACCGCCTGGCCGAGGTCCGTCTGAGTGCTGAGATCGAATTCCCGGGCAGCCAACTGCAGCCCGTGCGCAACTGCTGGAGGCTGTGGGTCGTGCCGCATCCCCGCCTGCCGCGCCACCTGCCCGTGGCGGGCGCCCTGCGCTACGCGCGCGCTTTTGACCGGCTTGACAGGCAGGTGGAGGTCGTGGAGGCTCTGCCGGCCGCGCAGACGGCGCCCTTTGTCGCCGGAGATTTGTCCGCCGGCGTGCTCGAAGGCGCCCGCCAAGGCGGATCTGGCCTGGTCTGGCTGCAGCGACCCGACGCGCGCTATTCGCGCAGCTTGCCTTTTTGGCGCGAAGCGATCCATGTCTTTGTCCCGCACCCGCTGTGGCGGCATGTGCCGCACGCGGGCTATGCCGATCTGCGCTTCTTCAGCGTCGCTGCCGATATGGCGCTTGACCTGGCGGCGCTCCAGGCGCTGCTGGGGCCTGAGGCTGTCTGCCAGCCGGTGTGGCGGCGTTTCGATGCCCGCCAGTTGATCTGGGCGGAGTACGTGGTCGCAGTGCAAATCGGCGCGGGCCGGCTGCTGATCACCAGCCTGCGCCTGGAGGGCGGCTTGGGCCGGCAGCCCGATACCTTCGCCACCAACCCCATGGGAGCCTGGCTCTTCGCCAGCCTGTTGGCCGTGCTTGGCTCGGAACAGTTCGGATGAACAAGACTCTACGCATCTTTGGCGTGCCAATGGACCTGGGCCAACAGCGGCGCGGCGTCGACATGGGACCTAGCGCCGTGCGCTATGCCGGCCTGGATCAGCGCCTGCGCCAACTGGGCCACACCGTGATCGACAACGGCAATCTACCGGTGCCACTGCCGGAGAATGAGCCTCCCGACAACAGCCGGGCGCGCCATCTGCTCAGCATTGCCGGTGTCTGCCAGGACGTCTACGCGGCGGCTCAAGGCTGCGCCGCGCTGCACGAGGCGGCGATCTTCCTCGGCGGCGATCACTCCATCAGCATCGGCACGGTCTCGGCCATGGCCGCACAGGGGGAGCCGGTAGGCGTGCTGTGGGTCGACGCCCACGGTGACTTTAACACCCCGGACATCACGCCGAGCGGCAATGTGCACGGCATGGCCCTGGCGGCGTTGTTGGGATACGGTGCGCCTGAGCTAACCAACATCGGCCGGACCGGAGCCAAGCTGAGCGCGGCTCAGGCAGTCTTGTTTGGAGTGCGCGACCTGGATTCGGCCGAACGCCAGGCGCTGCGCGCGTGCGGTATGCTGGTCATCACGATGCGCGACATTGACGAGATAGGCGTGGCGACGGCCGCCGGGCTGGCGCTCGACCGGCTCGGCGGGCTGCCTCGGCTGCACGTGAGTCTCGACATGGATGTCCTCGACCCTGGCGAGGCGCCGGGCGTTGGGACGCCAGTGCCCGGCGGGCTTTCCTACCGGGAGGCCCATCTCCTTATGGAAATCCTAGCGGACGGCGGAAAGGTCGGGTCACTCGACATTGTGGAGGTGAACCCGATCCTGGACGACCGCAACCGAACTGCCCGTCTGAGCGTAGGGTTGGCCGCCTCGCTGCTGGGTAAGCGGATCTTCTGATGGCCGCCCGGGCTGCCTCATCAGCCTGAAAAGAAACGGGGCCTGCATGGCGTTTGTCACGGTCAACGGCACACGGCTTCACTTCGAGACGTTTGGCGTAGCCCAGTCGGGCCGCGCGCCAATCGTGCTGATCCATGGATCGACTCGCACCGGGGCTAGCGATTGGGGCGCGACGGCGCCGCGCCTGGCCGCGAGCGGCTACCAGGTGATCGTGCCCGACTGCCGCGGCCACGGTCAGAGCGAGAACCCGCTCCGCACCTATTCCTTTCGCGAGCTTGCGGATGATCTGGCGGCGCTGGTGCCGGCTCTCGGCTTCCGCACCGCGCACTGCATTGGGCACAGCAATGGGGGCAACGTCGTGCTGGTGACTTTGATAGAACATTCGGACGTGGTGCAGGCTTGCGTCCTACAGGCCGCCAACGGCTACGTCAGCGCTGACCTGGTTGAGAAGGAACCCCTTTTGTTCGATGCTGAGCGCGTGGCGCGGGATGCGCCGGCCTGGATGGAAGAGATGCAGGCGTTGCACGGCCCCACCCACGGTCCGGAGTACTGGCGCGATCTGCTGCGCCTGACAGTGCAGGAGCTGATCAGTGAACCCAACTACACGCCAGCGGACCTGGACGGCGTGCGCCGGCCGGTGCTGGTCATCCAGGGGGCCAACGACCGCGTGAATGCCACCGGGCGACATGCGCACTACCTGGCCGAACATATTCCCGGGGCCGAGCTCTGGCTGCCGGAGGGCGTCGGGCACAATGTGCACGACGAGCGCCCTGAGGAGTGGTCGGCGCGGGTAGTGGATTTCTTGGCGCGGCGCGGTGGCCAGACCGCAGGATTCCAGCCAGGTCGCCTGGCCTAGCACGGGGGCTCGGCCGCCCCATCGCCCAGATCCAGAGCCTATAGATCGCGCCGGTTGAATTGCCGGACCGCCAATGCCAGCCAGGCCAGCAGGTACAGCGCGGCGTAGATCACCATGGCCAGGCTGGGCACGGAGACCACGAGCAGCGGTCCGGCCGAGAACCCTAGTGACCGCGCGACCGGTGACATCATGGCATATTGGGCGCGCCGGAACACGGCCTCGGTGGGCAGGATCAGGCTGGAGACGATGCCGATGTTGACGGCGGTGGCGTTATTGAGCAAGGCCCCGACCTGCTCGACGAAGCCGCCGATGAATGCCAGGCCCCACATCCCAAAGACAATGCCCCCCGTCGCCAGAGTGGAGAACGTGCTGCTGCACGCCAGGGTCAGCGTCATGACGACGAGCGTCTCCAGGTAGGTGAGCAGCAGGCCGGTGCCGATGTTGGGGAAGACGTAGCCCGACTGTAAATAGACCGCCGCCATCAAGCCGCCATCCATCAGTGTCAGGTAAACCGCCAGGAGCACGGCGAACCCCAGCCACTTGCCCAGGACGATCTCCGCCCGCCGCACTGGCTTGGTCACCAGGGCCTGAATGGTGCCGGAGGCGATCTCGCCGGCCAGCGTGTCGGCGGAGACCAGCGCGCCCATGGCGATGGTCAGGAAATTGACGGCATAAAGGCCCATCTGGCCCAGGAAGTTGAAGACCTGGCTGCGAAGGAGCGTGGTCCCCGGGTCTTCACTGGTTGGCAGTCCCGTCTCTGTCCGCATGAAGTGGAAGCCAATGGCAAACAGCGCTAAGAACGCGATTCCAAGGAGAAAGGCCGCCAGCGCGATTCTCCGCCGGGCCGCCTCCAGAAACGTCAGGCGCATGATCGTGAAGGTGGCCATGCCTACAGCCCGCCATCCGTGCCGACGATCTGAATAAACAGATCTTCCAGCGCCAGGCGCTGCGGCGTCAGAGCATACAGCTCGGCGCCCTGCTCGACCAAGTAGCGTGCCAACCCGGGCAGCGCCGCTTCGCCTTCGATTGTCAGCGTCACCTGCGATCCGTCAGCGCGCATATCCCTGCCGAGGCCGGCCAGGCCGGCCAGGATCTCCGGTGTCAGGCGGCCGGCCCGTACGGTGACGCGCGTTTCACCCTCCAGCAGGGTCTTGAGCGGGCTCAGGTGCACGACTTCGCCATGCTTGATGAAGGCGACCCGGTCGCAGGTGATCTCGACTTCGCTGAGCAGATGCGAGTTGAGAAAGACCGTGGTGCCGCGCGCGCGGAGATCGCGGATGATGTCGCGAACCAGGCGCCGGCCCACCGGGTCCAGCCCGGAGGTGGGCTCATCGAGAAACACCAGGGCGGGGTCATTGATCAGCGCCTGGGCCAGGCCGATGCGCTGGAGCATGCCCTTGGAGAAGGTGCGCAAAGTTTTGCGCCTGAAGGACATTAGGCCCACCCTCTCCAGCAGATCGCTCAGCCGGGCGCGCAGGCGTGGCGCCGGCATGTTGTAGAGGCGGCCGTGCAGCGTCAAGAATTCTTCCGCCGTCAGCCAGTCGTGAAATCGAAAGTGCTCGGGGAGGAAGCCCACCTGGGTGCGCGCCGCGCGGTCACCCACCGGGGCGCCCAGCACCTGCCCGGTGCCCGCCGTGGGCGCCACCAGCCCCAGCAGCATCTTGATGGACGTGGTCTTGCCGGCCCCGTTAGGGCCCAGGAAACCGAAGACTTCGCCCGCTGGCACCTCCAGTGTCAGCCCGCGCACGGCGACGTTGTCGCCAAAGGCCTTGCGCAGGCCGGTGGTCTGAATGGCGAAGCTGGGCGAGACCATGGGGCTCCGGACCGGGTCAGTAACGCAAATTGGGGATCGGGCTGCACTGCAGCTCGATCCCCAATTGGGCAGCGCCAGACGCCATTGTAGCTTACTCGATCGAGTTGGCCAGCGCCACGGCCTCGGCGGGATTGCCAAAGGCGCTCAGAGCGTAGACGATGCCATTCTTGACCCACATGACCACATACGGTTGATAGTCGTGCTCGCCTGTGGCATACACCAGTGTCCCGGTGACGCCGTCAACCGCCACCTGCTCGTAGTCGGCCTCATTGCGCGGGATAGGCACGACCAGGGTCGTCGTCCAATCGACGGTTTGGCTGAAGGAGCGGGCCTCGTCGGCCGACATGCCCGTAAACTGCAGCCCGAGCTCGGCCAACTGCGCCAGGTTGAGATCCGGCGGCGCCTCGACGGTGGGGCTGGGCACCTGGGCCAGCAGGACGCATTCGGATGGATCGATGTAGCTGCGCCGATTGTCCGGATCCGACGGGTCATGGCCGTACGCTCCCAGCGCGCTTCCCGGGCAGCTGCCATAGGCCGCTGTGACCGCCGTGGGGATATCGATCGCCACGTGGGCGCCATCCAGCGCCTCGGGCAGCACCAGGTCACCGCGCCCGGCCTCGTTGAGGATCGCCTGAGCCCGATCGCGATCGATCACGATCTCGAAGGCCGTTCCGCCCTGCACGGAGATCACCGGCTGTCCTTGGGCGGCGCTCAATTCTCGCACCGCAAAGCCGGCCAGCGCACTGGCCTCGGCGGCGCTGGCGGCAAGGGTAGGCTCGCCAGGCTCCTTGGTGACGGTCGCTGAGTCGGCAAAGATCTGCCCGAACTGCTCGCCGAGCGTTGGGTCGCCGCTCAGGCTGGCCAGCCGCGTGGTATCCACCGGCAGCACCTCGATGCGCTGCACCCGGAACAGGCCCAGGAACTGCCCGGCCCAGGCCCGCACGGGCGCAAAGCTGAACGCCACTGCCACCACGACGACAGCCGTGAGCCCTACCCATACCGGACGTTTCGCTAACCAAGACCTAAGCATATCAACCAGATCCTTTCTTCCACGATCCTCAACCTTCTGCCTCGCCCGATGTATCGGCTGCGGCGCTTCGGCCGGGCCGGGCGCCAGCACTGCCAACTGAGCGTTAACCCGCTCGGCCCGGCGCGCGACGGCCGCGCGCCGCGCGCGACAATCGGGACACTGGTTGAGGTGCTGCTCGATGCCGGCCCGCTGCGCGCCGGGCAGTTCATTGTCAACAAAGGCCCGCAGGTCAGCATGGCTTACGTGCATGGCGTGTCTCCTTGCGCCGGCCGCGACTTCTACGCCTCGTAGTGCCGCTCAAAGGCCTCGGCTGCCCGCGCGAGCAGGGTACCCACCGAGCTCGGCGCGACGCCGAGGATCGCCGCCAGCTCCTTATACGACAATCCAGTGCTGCGCAGCGTCAACAGGTGCGCGTCGCGCTCAGGCATCTGGCGCAGCGCTGCCCGGACCCGCGACCGCTGTTCGGCCAGTTCAGCGGCCTGGACCGGGTCGGGCGGGGCGCTGTCTTCCAGCGCCTGTGCGCCCGCCTCCTGCTCATAGCGTGCTCGGCGCCGGGCCGCTCGCAGGGCGTTCAGGCCCAGTCGCCGCGCCACCCGATACAGCCATCCCGCCATGTTGTCGACCTGGCGCGGCGCGCGCTGCCACAGGCGCCAGAACGTTTCCACGGTCAGGTCCTCGGCCACGGCCCGATCGCCCAACAGGCGGAACAGCACCCCATAGACTCGGGTGTAGTGTTCGGAGAAGGCTGCTTCGAACGCGGCTTCGCGGTCGGCGGTCTGTGCCAATGGCGGGCAGGCTCGTGCAGCCCGTGCTGCGCGGCAGTCAAGTGCCTGATGTTGGGCCACGGTCTTTGAGTGGTCCGCGCCGTTGCTGTGCGGCGGCCTTCTATCATAATAACACCGGCCGCGCGCCGATTGTGACGGGGCTACTGGTCGAGAAAGGCTCGCACGGCCGCCCGGCCGCTGGCCTGGCCGATGGCCGCCAGCGTGCGGTCGAATTCTGCCCCGGTGCGCTGGGTGGCTGCTTCCAGCGAATATGGGAACAGTGGGCCGCTGTCGGGGGCGTCCAGGTTCATCCAGGCCTGCCCGTCGCGCGGCGCCAGGCGTTTGGCGAGCGGTCTGAGGAGCGGAACGAAAGCGGCGCAATCCCAGGGCAGGTATACGCGGCCTGAGCGGAGTTCGGGATGGCACAGCAGCGCCGGATCGAGGCCATCGATGGCCTCGACGACCTGGCGGGCAAACCGCAGCAAGCCGCGCAGTGAATCCTGGCCGAGGTTGCAGATAGGGCGCGCCCTGATACACGCGCGCTCAGCGAGCGGCGCAGCACCTGGCGGTGAAAAGCCGCGACCACGTCAGTCGCCTAGCCCGAGCGGGCGCTGCCGGTTGTCCATTGGCATGCCGTTGAACTGGCCGGTATAGAAAGCGGTCACGGCCTCCCGCCTCTGGTGAGTGGTGCCGGTTGCCGTAGTCCTGCACACCAGTTCGGCGCGCAAGGCCGCCAACAGGCCGTCGAGCGAGCGGCGGTTTTCGGCGATCACGCGCCGCTGCCAGGGGCGCGTGATCGCACGCCGGCGAGGCATTGAGCGGGTTGGCGGGGCAGGGCGGCCGGGACACCGCGCTTCGGGTCAATGAGTGACCACCAGTTCGCGGATGGCCTCCAGTTTGGCGGGGCCAATGCCATCGACGTCAAGCAGATCCTCGACACTGGCAAACGGGCCATGCTGGCCCCGGTGGGTGATAATGCGCGCAGCCAAGGCCGGGCCGATGCCGGGCAGGGTTTCCAGCTCGGCCGCCGTCGCCCTATTCACGTTGATCTGTGTCTGGAAGGCCTCGGACGCCGCGCTCGGAACCTTGGCAGTGACAGGCGGCGCGGTGGCGCTGGTCTGGCCGGCGTCGAGACCAGGGGCGGCTGTGGCCGACTCTGCCGGCACCATCACCTGGTCGCCGTCCTGCAGCAGCCGGGCCAGGTTCAGATTGCTCAGGTCCGCCGCTGCCCTGGCGCCACCGGCAGCCAGGATGGCATCTTCCACGATACTGCCTGGCGCTAGGTCGTAGACGCCAGGAACGGCGACCTCGCCTATCACGTGCACCCGCAGCGGTACCCGGGTTGGCAGAGGCTGCAGCTGAACCGGCCGCCCGACGGGCCGGCGGGCCACGATCAGCAGCACGACCAGGGCCACCAGCGCCGACACGAAGGCATAGCCGGCCACAAGCCGCAACCGAGAGTGGGCGGACATTAGGGGCATTATAGCGGGCACAGGCGTTCGCGCAACGCTGGCCGGCGAGGTCTCAGCCGATGGGGTCGCCGATTTCGAACCGGCACGTGGAATCGCCCTTGGCCCGGCAGTTCATCTCGGCCACCTCATATTCCCGACCCGTGCCCCACTTGAGCGCCTCCTGGATCTCGCCCAGCGTTTCCCAGCAGATGGCGGTATCGCGCTGGCGTCCGGTGGTGGCGTCGCTTTCGTGGTCAACCAGCTGAACGTGCTGGTCATCCAGGTGAACCGTGACATCGCCGCCGGCGCCAGAGATCTCGTGTGCCAGCCAGCGCAGCACCATCAGCTTGCGGGTCTGCAGCGGCAGGAACCGGAACAACAGCCGGTAGCCCAAGGCGACCAGCCGCTTTTCGGCCACCAGCCGCTCAAAGGCGGCGTAGCCAATACGCGTCAGCGTGCCGCGAGCGCCCCGGCCGTAGTAGTTCTCAATGGCCTGCATCAGAGCCGCGTACTCGGACGCGCGCAGCCCTGGATCGGAATTGGCGGGCGGCAGCGCGTTCGTGTAGCGCTGCAGACCGGCTTGGCGCAGGATCGTGGCCAGGCCGCTCAGGCCCATGACATCCTGAATGGCAGACATCACGCGGCGCACACGCGCATTGGGAAGTGCCCGAGACGAATTGTCCACCATAGCAGGAACTCAAGCGCGATTATAGCACTCCCCAGTTCTAGACCAGGCTAAGTTGATAAACCGGATACCGGGCGCCGGTTAGCGTGAAACCGAGGCGTTGATACAAAGCCAGCGAGGCGGCGTTGCTGTCCTGGGTGTTCACGGTCAGCTCGCGGTAGCCGCGCCGATTGGCATAGTCCACCAGGTGCTGTACCAGGGCGGTCCCGATGCCGTGCCCCTGCCAAGCCGGCAGCACAGCCAGCCGAGCCAGGTGCGCGCCAAACTGGGTTGGCGTGGTCAGCTGATATCCGATGATCTGGCTGCCGGCCTCGGCCACCGTGATCACGTCGGCGCGGTGGATGGCGTCGGCTAGGACGGCCGCCGACATCTGCCAGGGCGGCGCGAAGGCGGCCAGGTCGGCGGCAGCGACCGCGCCAAAGTCGGCCGGGCCGGCCGCGCGGATCGCTACGGGGCTGGTCAGGCCGCCGCGCAGCGCGCCCCTGGGCCGCCCCAGCACGACGACCCCATGCGCCTCCACAAAGCCAGCGGCTTGGCACAGTTCTCCCAGCCAGGCGTCGAGGCTGAGCGCCGCCGCCAGTCTGACACCGGCGTTGACCAATGCAATCTGGACCTTGGGCCAGAGCAGTTGCCACACGTCGCCGCGGGGCACATCATCCACGGCGGCAAACAAGCGCAGCCAGGCCGTGTCGGGTGGGTCGGGCGGGCAGGCCAGGGCGCCAATGACGCGCCGGCCACATTCGGCGAGCCAGTAGGGTTGTGTTCCCAGCCAATCTTCGGGCGGTTTCCAATCCAGGTGCGCATGGACGTAGGTTTCAAAACGGACCAGCGCAATGACAGCGTTGCGATCGGTGAGATTGGCAGGCCGCGCGCTGGTCCTCCGCCCTACAAACATAGGTTGTTTATAGCACGACCGGCCCTATTTCGGTAGCAAAGGCTTGCATTAAGACTGTGGCTCAGGTAGACTGGCCCGGGTGTTCAGGAGTGAGACCATGACGAGTGGCGCGAAGGCTAAGGCGCTGGATGCGGCGCTGACACAGATCAAGAAGCAGTTTGGCGATGGTGCTCTGATGCGCCTGGGCGAGGCCACCCACCTTGCAGTCGAAGCGATCCCGACCGGGTCGCTGTCGCTAGACCTGGCACTGGGAGTCGGCGGTGTGCCCCGCGGGCGTGTCACGGAGATCTACGGGCCTGAATCAGCCGGAAAGACCACGATCTGTCAACACATCGTGGCAGAAGCCCAGGATCGCGGCGGCCTGTGTGCCTTCGTGGATATGGAACACGCCCTGGATCCCTCCTACGCCGCGCGCTGTGGCGTCGATATCGACAACCTCTATATTGCCCAGCCCGATACCGGCGAACAAGCCCTGGAGATTGCCGAGGCGCTGGTCCGTTCGGGGGCTATGGATGTCGTCGTCGTGGACTCGGTGGCTGCCCTGGTGCCTCGGGCCGAAATCGAAGGCGACATGGGGGATGCTCCCATGGGCATGCAGGCGCGTCTGATGTCGCAAGCCCTGCGTAAGCTCTCGGGCGCCATCAAACAGTCCAACACGGCTATGATCTTCACGAATCAACTGCGCCAGAAGATCGGCGTCATGTTCGGCAACCCCGAAACCACCACCGGCGGCATGGCGCTCAAGTTCTACGCCAGTGTGCGCCTCGACGTGCGCCGGATCCAGGCGATCAAGACTGGCCCCGACGTGGTCGGCTCGCGTACGCGCGTGCGCGTCACCAAGAACAAGGTCGCGCCGCCTTTTCGCGAAGCCGAGTTCGACATCATGTATAACGAGGGCATCTCCAAAGAGGGCGACATCGTCGACCTGGGGAGCGCCCTGGACGTCATCACCAAGCGCGGCGCCTTCTTTTCGTACAACGATACGCGGATCGGCCAGGGCCGCGAGAACGCCAAGGCCTACCTCAAGGAGCATCCCGAAGTGGCAGCCGCTATCGAGGCGGAGGTCCGTTCCCAAACTGGCGCCGGTCCAGCTCACGCCAAACCAGCCGCCGTGCGCGATGACGAGGGCGACGACGACTAAGTATGAGCGTCACCTCCCGGGCCGGCGAGCGCCGGCCCCACCGCCGGCCTACGCGGCGCTGGCCGCCGCCCTGGCGGTCCTGGCGGGCCTCTATAGCCTGAATACGCCCATCTTCGAAGGGCCAGACGAAATCTGGCACTTCGCCTTCGCCGCCCACCTGGCTGACGGTGGTGGGCTGCCGATGCTCGACGCGGACAACCCCAATATTCTTCTGCGCAATGCCGCGCATCCCCCGCTGTATTACCTTCCGGTGGCGGCGCTTATCGCCCCGATCGATCGATCCGACTTCCCTGTGGGTTTTCGTTTCAACTTAGCCAGCCCGCACATCACGCCGGGCAGCCGCAGCGATCGTCCCAACCTGCTCATCCACACCGGCGCCGAGAACTTCCCATTTCGAAGAACGACCCTCGCCGTCCACCTTGGCCGGTTGGTGTCGATAGCGTTCGGGGCGCTGACCGTCTGGTTCACCTGGGCGGCGGCCCGCCGGCTGGCTCCCGGCCTGGCGCTATGGGCCACGGCGCTGGCGGCGGGCGTGCCGCAGTTCGTGTACGGCGTGGGCTTGATCAATAATGATGCCCTGGCGGCGGCGGCCGGAGCTGGCACGCTGGCGGCGCTGGTCGCGCTGATGCAGACCGGGCAGGCGCGTTGGGTGTTTCTGGCCGGACTGGGCTTGGGCGCTGCGCTGCTCGCCAAGATCGGAATGGTGTCGCTGCTGCCGCTCCCGGCGCTGGCGATGGGTCTGGCGGCAGCCTGGCCCGCCGCGTGGGCGATCGAGCAGCGACCAACTGGCCAGGCCCGGCTGCGGCTCGCTCTGGCGCGGATGGCTGGCGTTTATGGTGTGGCGGTTCTGGTAGCCGGATGGTGGTACCTGCGCAACTGGTGGCTCTACGGCGACCCGTTGGCGTGGCGCGAATGGCAGGCGCTGGCCGGTGTTGGCCGCCCGGCGGTCAGCGTGGGCCAATTCCTGGCTGACCTGCTGGGGCTATTCGGCACATTCTGGGTTGATTTCGGCTTGCGAGTGGACCGGCACTGGGCCTGGGGATTCTGGGCGCTCGTTTTCCTGGCAAGCGTGGGGTGGGGGCGGCGTCTGGTGCGGCGTGACTGGCCGCCGCTCTATTGGCCTGGCCTGGCGCTGGCGGCCGGCATGTTCCTTTTGCTCCTGGCCTCGGCGGTGCGTTACGGCCTCGTGGTCACCGAAATCCACGGCCGGCTGCTTCACCCCGCCTTGCCCGTGATGGGCGTGGTTGTGGCAGTTGGGCTCAGCGGCTTTGGTCCGCGTCCTGGCCGGTGGCTACTGATCGCCGCCACGGCGGGTTTGTGGGGTGTAAGCGCCGCCGTGCCTATAGCGCTCATTCGCCCAGCGTTTGCGGGGCCGGTGGTCGCCGGTGGGCAAATGCCATCCGGCGCGGTAGCGTCGGAGACCGTATTTGGCGGTCGCGTTCGGCTTGTTGGCCATTCGCCCTTGCCCGCCCGTGCCCGGCCAGGCGAAATCATGCGCTTGACGACTTATTGGCGGGTGGATGCTGCTGTCGGTCCAGTGACCCTCGCCCTACCCGACCTGTCCGCGGTCATTGCCCTGATCCGGCCCGATGGGCGGGCGGTTGGGCGAGGCGAAGCGCGGCTGGGTACTTCGCTCTATCCCAGCTCGGCGTGGCAGCCGGGTGAGCTGGTTATGACGGACCTATCTATCCTGGTCGACGAGCCACTGGCCTCGCCCGCTTTGGTCGCGATGGCCCTGGGCGTGCGGGCAGAGACAGCAGATCTGTGGCCGGTCAGCCCAGGACAAGATTCTGTCACCTTGGGACACATAGCACTTTCACCCGCGGCAACCTGCAGCCCGCAAGTGCCCACGCGGGTCGACTTCGGCGAGCAGATCCGGCTAGTCGGCTACAGCTTCGACGCTAACACCCTGACGCTGTGCTGGCAGGCACTGCGCGTGCCTGCCGACAACTACATCGTGTTCGTTCACGTGGCTGACGCAGCTGGAAACCCGCTCGCCGGCGCCGACGGGCCACCCGTTGGCGGGCAGTATCCAACGCGGGCCTGGACGCCGGGTGAATGGGTCACAGACCAGCGCCCGCTCAGCCTGCCCCCCGGCGCGACGGTCCAGGTGGGCCTGTACGTGTTGGCCACGGGCGAGCGCCTGCCGGTGGACAGCACGGCCGAGACGGTTTTCCAGCTGCCGCGCTAGGATTTGGCATAAATAACCAATCCCAGCTATAATTCGGCCCATGCTTAGTTGGATCGTGCTATATATCCACCTTTGCAGAACGTCTGCCGTTCGGTACCCATCCTGCTGGCCCGTTGCTGGCTGGGTCCTGGCGGCGTTGGCCCATCAGGGGCGGTTTCCACGGCCAATTAACATGCGGTCTCAGTCTTGCCACGAAATCACCGGCGGAAGGCCCGAGTTGGGTCAGCGCGTTGCCCCCGCCGCCGGGTGTCATCGTTTCACTCAGGGTACCGGGGGACCGAAGCAGTCTGCGGCATTTGGTCGGGTCGTGAACGTGTTCCAGCGCGGCGCTGCTTCCAGGGGGATGACGGCCTGCTTTCGAGCCGCGCACCAAACCTGAGTTGGCTGTGGCCCCGCCGGCCACGCCCAGGCCTGAATCGGCCAACTGAGACAGTCCGGCGTGGCGGCTCGTCAGTGAGCGGCCATGCCAGTCAACAGCCGTGGAGTGCGCCCAGACGGGCGGAACACGGCTGTTTTGTTTTTGGACGGAGAACGGTGAAAGTCACGGCGCTGCGGGTGCAGTCCCGCAACAAGACGCGCGTCAATGTGTACCTTGATGGCAAGTACGCCTTTGGAGTGGCCAAGGTTGTGGCGGCTCGCCTGCAGATTGGCCAGGAGCTCGACGATGCGGCGCTGGCAAACCTGCGCGGCCTGGATGACGCGGAACAGGCCTACGAGCGTGCTTTGAAGTTTCTGGCGCCGCGGCCGCGGTCCGAGGCCGAGGTCCGTCGCCGGCTCAAGCAGCACGGCATCGAGCCCGCTCTCATCGACACGGTCGTCGAGCGGCTCCGGGAGGCCGGCTTGCTGGACGACCAGGCCTTCGCCAACTACTGGGTCGACAACCGGGCCACCTTTCGGCCGCGCAGCAAACGGGCGCTGCGGGTGGAATTGAGACAGAAGGGGCTCAGCGACGCGGCTGTGCGCGCGGCGCTGGACGGCCTGGATGACGCTAGCGCCGCCCACAAGGTCGCTGCCCAGCGTGCCGGCCGTCTGGCTGGTTTGGGGCGAGACGAATTTCGGCGCAAGCTGGGCGATTTCCTGGCCCGGCGCGGCTTTGGGTATGACATCGTTGAGCCTGTCGTGGAACGCCTCTGGAACGAGATCGGCCAGCCGGCCGCGCCCGATCCGGGGCCCTGAGCGCTGGCGCTCAACGAATAGCCGTCTCCGGTGGGTTTTGCCCGCGCGGGGACACGGAAAGCGAGTGGGGTATGAGTGTGCCTGCGGTCATCATAACCGTCATCATCGTGGCAATCCTGGCGCTGGCTGTCGGGGCGCTGGCTGGCTTTGCTTACCAGCGCCGCCAGGCTGAGGCGCGCGCGGCCGAGTTGGGCGCTCAGGCGCGCAACGTGGTTCAGACGGCCGAGGCCGAAGCGCGCGAGGTTGTGCTGCGGGCCAAAGACGAGGCCTTCAAGGTTCGCAACCAGGCAGAAGAGGAGGGGGTTCGGCGCCTGGCCGAGCTGAACAAGGAAGACGAGCGCCTGCTGCGCCGGCGCGAGGAGCTGGACCGCAAAACCGACCAGATCGACCAGCGCCGTGCCCAACTGGAAAAACGCCAGAGCGGGCTGGATCGCCGCGAGTCCGACATCAACAAGCTGCAGGCGGAACGCATGGCCGAGCTGCAGCGCATCGCGGCCATGACTCGCGACGAGGCCCGCGCCATGCTCGTCGCGGCGGTTGAAAAAGATGCCCGCACCGATATGGCACGCACCATTCGCCAGATCGATGAGGAGGCGCGCGCCGAGGGGGAGGCCCGTGCCCGCAAGATTATCGCGACCGCCATCCAGCGCATCGCCTCTGAGCACGTGTCCGAGATCAGCGTCTCGGTAGTGCCCCTGCCCTCGGATGAAATGAAAGGCCGGATCATCGGCCGTAACGGGCGCAACATCCGGGCCTTCGAGCAGGCGGCCGGAGTCGACGTGGTCGTCGACGACACGCCCGAGGCGGTGACCATCTCGTCCTTCGATCCAATCCGCCGCGAGGTCGCCAAGCGGGCCATGGCCAAGCTGGTGGTCGACGGGCGTATCCACCCAGCGCACATCGAGAAACTGGTCAGCGATGCCCAGAAGGAAGTTGATCAGACGATCCGCGAGGCCGGAGATCAGGCGGCCTACGAGGCCGGCGTGCCCGGCTTGCATCCCGAAGTGCTGCGCCTATTGGGCCGGCTGAAGTTCCGAACTTCCTATGGGCAGAACCAGCACGCGCACGCGATCGAGACGGCCCAAATCGCCGGCGTTATCGCAGCCGAGATGGGGGCCGATGTGGCGGTGGCCAAGGCGGGCGGTCTGCTGCACGACCTGGGCAAAGCGATCGACCACGAGGTGGAGGGGACCCATGCCGCCATTGGGGCCGAGTATGCCCGGCGCTATGGCGTGCCTTCCAAGGTCGTCAACACGATTGCGGCCCACCACCACGAGGCTGAGCAGGATTCGGTCGAGGCCATCATCGTCGAGGCGGCCGACGCGATTTCTGGCGCGCGCCCGGGCGCCCGCCGCGAGTCGTACGAGCAGTACGTAAAGCGCGTACGGACACTGGAGGAAATCGCCAACTCCTTCGAAGGCGTGCAGCAAAGCTACGCGTTGCAGGCCGGGCGTGAGGTCCGCATTATCGTTCGCCCAGATGCAGTTGACGACCTGGCAGCCCAGTTGCTGAGCAAGAATATCGCGCGCAAGATTGAAGAGAGCATGACCTACCCTGGCCAGATCCGTGTTACCGTCATCCGCGAGACACGCGCCACGGAACTTGCCAAATAGCCAGGTCCAGGCTGCCGGGGGCGCTCAACCGATCAGGCTGGCCGGCAGGCCGTACAGATACCAGTGCTCGGCCTCGGGGAAGCCGGGTTGAAGGTCAGGCGGCCAGATCCACCGGCCGCCGACCAGCCGGGCACGCGCCAGGCGATCCAGCGCTTCGAGGGAGCGCGCCTCAGGCGAGTCGAGTAAGCGCGGAAACTTGAGCAGCAGAAGCCCGGCGATCACGCGCTGCGTCACCTCCTGCGGGTAATTATCGGCGCAGGTGACGGGCTGCTCACGGCAATCATTCCAATACTGTTCCCACAGGTTGACGCGGCTGCGGAACTCCTGCGCGGCTTTCTTCTCAGCCGCCACCTGCCAATTTCCCAGGGTGGCATCGACCTGGCGAGCGGTCGCATTGCGCTCAGCGCGCTGGGTCTGGCTGAGCAGAGAGTCGGCGCCCTCGAGCCGGGCCTGGGTGAGCAGCAGCATCCCCAGGCTTAGCTTGGGAAAGTCGCTCGACGCTTGCATCTGCCAGAACAGAGTGCTAGAAAGCAGGTAGTCCTGAAGCTCGGCGGCCATATGCTTGAAAGCGGCCAGGTCGTGCGCAACATTCATGCGCGCTGCCTCCATTCACCTCATAAGTCATATCAAACTAGACACAGGGCGACCACTGGTCGCCCTGTTGCCTCCCGGGGGGATTAGCTCGGCCGGTCCAGGCGGACCGGGCTGCGGTAGGCTGGCTTGCCCTGCAGTTCTTGCCAGCGCTTGTCGGCGCCCTGCAGCCACCATTCCCAAACCGTGTCGCCGCTGGGCGTCTGGTAGCGTAGGCTGGGCCGCCGCCGCACGATGTTGGCGAGCGCATTGGCCAGCCCTGCCGAGGCTGGCGCGCTGGACACGCGCAGCCACTTGTTCGGCTCCCATTCCAGGGCGATTTGGGCGCCGTTGTAAGTGCCCTCCATCCGAAAGGGTGGGTCAGCTTTCACGACCTGGAGCCACACGCCGCCCAGGCGTGCTTCCCAGAAGGTGCCGTTGACGCGTTCCGCGAGAAGGTAGGGCTCCTTCTCGGGCATGCGGTAAAACCAGCTGGCAGCGGTGGCGCTCATGCGAACAGGCTCCTTGGGGCAAGGGTTACAACAAGAGCCGCATGGGCTCTTCCAGGTATTGCTTGACGGCTTGGAGGAAGCGGGCTGCCTCGGCGCCGTCGGTGACGCGGTGATCGGCCGAGACCGTGGCCAGCATCCGCTGGCCAGGCACCACCGCGCCGTCCTTGATGACCGGCACTTGCTTGACCGCGCCCGTGGCTAGAATGGCGGCCTCGGGCGGGTTAATGATAGCAATGAAATGGTCCACGTCGTACATGCCCAGGTTCGAGACTGAGAACGTCGAGCCTTCGATATCGCCACCCTGGACTTTGCCCGCGCGGACGCGCCCCACCATTGCTTTCATTTCGGCCGCAATCTGGCCCAGCGACTTCTGATCGGCATCCTTGACCACAACCGTGAGCAGCCCGCCTTCGATGGCCACGGCATTGCCGATATTGACGCGGCCCTTGTGGACGACCTTATCGCCGCCGAAGCTGGCATTGAGATTAGGAAAGTCGCGCAGGGCCAGCGCCGCGGCCTTGATAATGAGGTCGTTGACTGAGAGCTTGCGCTCCTCGGGCACGAAGGAGTTCAACTGCCGGCGCAGTTCCATGGCCGCGGCCATGTCGACTTCAGTGTTGACATAGAACTGCGGAACGGTCTGCTTGGACTCCGTCATGCGCCGGGCGATGAGTTGGCGCAGGCGCGTTAGCGGCACTTCCTGGTCCTGACTCGAGACCGTGGGCACCGCGGGCGTGGCGACCGGGGCGGCCGGCTGTGGTCGGCTGAGATACTGCTCGACGTCTTTCTTGGTGATACGGCCGCCGGGGCCGGTGCCGGGGATCTGCTGGATATCGACGCCAGCTTCGCTGGCCATCTTGCGCGCGATGGGTGATGCCGGCGCTCCGCCCCCGGCGGCCGGCGCGATTTCTGGGCCGGCCCCGGCTGGCGGCTTCCCGTTCTGCTTTTGGGGCCGGATCTCGACTTGTGCTGGACCGGCGCCAGACTGCGGCGCTGCCTGGCTGGCCGCAGCGCCGGCGGCGCCCTGGGGCACTTCCTCAGCGGCGGCCTTGGCCATTGTGCCGTCCTGCGCATGGCCGGCGCTGGCCTTCAGGGCGGCCACATCGACCTGTTCATCAGGCGCGCCAATGATGGCCATCAGCGCGCCCACCGGAACCGCCTGACCTTCGTCGACCACCCAGCCCTTCACGACCCCGCTCGCCGGCGCTTCCACTTCGACCGTGGCCTTGTCAGTCTCGATCTCAGCCAGGACTTCGCCCTTCTTGACTGCCTCACCGTCTTGCTTGACTTTGCGGACAAGCGTGCCTTCAGCCATGTCGAAACCGAGCTTGGGCATGGGGACTAGTTCAGGCATGGGTCAATTCCCTTGGCACTGGCGAACCGCGCTACAACTACACAACGGCCTTGACCGCCGCGATCACGTCGGCGGGACCGGGGATAGCGCTCTTCTCCAGGTCGGCGCTGTAGGGCAGGGGGACTTCCTTCTGCGCCACGCGCTGGATGGGAGCATCCAGGTAATCAAAACACTCCTCGTAGATGCGAGCGGCCACTTCGGCGCCGACACCATAGCTGCGCCAGCCTTCTTCGACGATGACGGCCCGGTTCGTTTTCTTGAAAGACGCGTACACCGGGCCGAGATCCAGCGGCCGCAGGCTGCGCAGGTCGATGACTTCGCAGTCAATGCCTTCGGCCTCCAGTTGCTTTACGGCCCGCATGGTGATCTGCACCATTTTCGAGTACGTGACGATGGTCACGTCGTTGCCGGGGCGCTTGACATCGCTCTTGCCGATGGGCAGCAGGAAATCCTTGTCGGCCGGCACTTCTCCGCGCTCCTGGTACATGGTCGAGTGTTCGATGAACAGCACCGGGTCTCGCCCGCGAATGGCGGACTTGAGCAGGCCTTTGGCATCGGCGGGCGTCGCCGGCGCCACCACCTTCAGGCCCGGAAAATGCGCGAAGATCACGTCTGGGGTCTGGGAATGGGTAGCGCCTAGCTGCTTGCCGCCGCCGGAGGTCGTCCGTATCACGACGGGGACCTCGAATTGGCCTCCGAACATCGAGTGGATCTTGGCCGCGTGGTTGACGATCTGGTCCATGGCCAGAAAGGCGAAGTTGATCGTCATGATCTCGGCTACTGGCTTGAGACCGTTCATGGCGGCGCCCACCGCGGCGCCGACGATCACGCCCTCGGCGATCGGCGTGTCGCGCACGCGCTCGGCGCCGAAGTGGTCGTAGAACCCCTTGGTGACGGCGTACGTCCCGCCCCACATGCCGACCTCTTCGCCCAGGATGATGACGTTGGGGTCGCGCTCCATCTCCTCCCACAGCGCCTGGGAGACCGCCTCGCGAATGGTCATGACTGGCATGGCAGTATCCTAGCGGCCTCAGGCCGGCTGCGGCTCCGCCTCGGGCTCGGCGTAGACATCGCGCCAGAGTTCTTCAGGCGGGGGGAACGGGGATTCTTCGGCGAAACGGACCGCGTCGGCGATGGTCGCTTCGGCCTGGGCTTCGATGGCATTGAGGTCATCAGGCGAAATGCCGCGCTTGAGCAGCACCGCCTCAAACTTGCCAATTGGGTCATCGCTCTGCCAGCGGCGCACTTCTTCTTGTTTGCGATAGCGCTCCGGATCGCCCATCGAGTGGCCGCGGTAGCGGTAGGTCAGCGCCTCGAGAAAGTATGGACCCTGGCCGGCGCGAGCATGGGCAATGGCCGCGGCCGCTGCCTCGTGCACGGCCAGGAGTTCCATACCGTCCACCCGGGCGCTGGGCATGCCGTAAGCCTCGGCCTTCTGGCGCATCTCGGGCACGGCCGAGGCACGCTCAATGGACGTGCCCATGCCATACTGATTGTTCTCGCAGATGAAGACGATCGGCAGATCCCAAACCGCGGCCAGGTTTAGGCCCTCGTGGAAGTATCCGATATTTGTGGCGCCGTCGCCAAAGAAGCACAGGGTGACGGAGTCTTCGCCGCGGAACTTATTGGCCAGGGCCAGGCCAGTAGCGAGGGGGATGTGGGCGCCTACAATGGCGTGGCCGCCCCAGAAGTTGAGCCGTTTGTCGGCCAAGTGCATCGAGCCGCCTTTTCCCTTGCAGCAGCCCGTCACCTTGCCGAGCATTTCGGCCAGGATGACCTTTGGTTCCATGCCGCACGCGACCGCGATGCCGTGGTCGCGGTAGGCCGTGATCACATTGTCGTGTGGGCTGCGGGCCGCGACAGCGCCCACCCCGGTCGCTTCCTGGCCAATATACAGGTGCAGAAAACCACCGATTTTGCCCTGCTGGTAGAGTTCGGCGCTCTTTTCTTCCAGGCGGCGTATGACCACCATCTGTTGATACAGAGTCAAGTGCTCGGCCTGATCCATCGGCCCTCCAGATTATGCCGGACAGTGGGAGATAAAGTAAGGCGCGTCATCCCCAGCAAGAAGATTATACCACCGGGTCAGGTCAGAGTTGGGAGAATTGTGGCCGCTTGGGCTAGAGAGCAGGCGCCAGCTGCCCAGGCGGCGACGAGGTGTAAACGCGATGAGCCCAGTAAATGAACAGGGCCAGCGTGGGCAGCGCCTTCGAGGCATGCTGGAGCAGGGGGCGCCAGGCCGGTTCGAGCGCGAAAGCGCGCAGGTCGTGATTTGCGGCAATCAGCGGTTGCAGGCCGGTGAAGCCGAAGGGAGTGGGCAGCGCCAGGAGCAGCCACAGCGCCGCCAACGTCCAGCGCGGCCCGACGCGATAGGCCGCGATAACAGCCGGCAGCATCATTACGTAGTGGTGCTCCCACACCTGGGGTGTGGCCAGAAAGTAGGCCGTCAGCCACAGCGAAAGTAGATCGGCCGGCCGCCCGGCCGGCCGGCCGGCAGTCAGCCCCAGCGCCAAGCCGCCCACGGCCAGAACGACGGCGCGCTGGGCCCAGGCCTGGAGCCCTGGGCCGGCGCCGGCCGCGTTCAACGCCGTGAAGACTAGCTGCCGAAACCCGAGGTTGCCCAACTCCGGCCGGCTGACGGTGTTGCCAAAGTTATTGGCCAACAGGTCGACGGCATGGGCGGGGAAGGCATAAAAGTAGGGCAGGGTAGTCAATGCCACAACGGCGGTGGCCGCTGCCAGCGTGCGCCAGCGGCCCCACCGCCCAAGCGCGGGCACGAACACGACTGTGTTGATTTTCCAGAGTAGACTGGTGAGCCACAGGCCGCCGAAAAGGCGCCAGCGCGGCGTCTGGGCCTGGTCGGTCTCAGCCGGGGCAGCTAAGACCAGCATCCCAAAGATCAACGCGCCCTGTACCAGCGAGAACTGGCCCATGAACAGCTCGAGGTAGTACGGCGTGAAGACCAGCCACATGGCCGCCAGGCGGGCGAACAGGTCTGGATCATACCGTGTGACCCGGTAAGTCGCCGCCACGCAGGCCAGCAAGGTCAACTCCACCAACACGACCCATAGCTTGAAAGCCGTGAGCGGGGGCAGCAGGCTGAGCGCGGCCCCGGCGGAGTAGGCGACGATCGGCAGATAGCGGAACGGCGTGAAGTAAGGCACGACGATCTCCACCTTTGCGGGATCACCTTCGTAGATATCCCAGCCGTGTCGGGCGTTGTAGCCTGCCTGGTAGATGGCGTAAAAATCGAGGCCGCGCCCCCCGCTGAGGACCGTGGCGTCGAAAAAGTAGGGGACTAGCGGTTGCGGCCAGCGCCAGCTGGCCAGCAGCACCAGATGAAGCAGCCCGGCGCACCCCAGCAGCAGCCACGATGTACGCCGCATCGCCGCGAGCGCCGGCCGGGCTACTGCCGGGGTGCCTCGTGCCCCGGGTCATCCTTCAGCGCCGCCACCGCGCGCTTACGAATGGCCTCTGGCTTGGCATTGAGGCGGGTCAGCAGCCGCATGGCGGCGCTCTGGGCGTCGTCGAGCAGCCCGAGCAGCAGGTGCGCGGTGCTCACGTAGTCGTGGCGCAGCTTGTTGGCCTGGCCGACGGCGGCCTCTAGCGCCTGCTTGATACCGGCCGCCAGAGCCTGGGGTTGGTCAAGCGCGGCCCGCGGCGCGCTGGCCAGGTCGGGGTGCTGCGCCAGGGTTGCCCGCAAGGTCTCGACCGTCAGGCCGCACTCGCGCAGCGCGCGCGCGGCCCCGCCGCCGCCTTCCGCCGCTAACGCCAGCAGCAGGTGGATGGGTTCGATCTCGGCGGCCTGCTGCTGCTCGGCCTCGGCCTGGGTGAGCGCCAAGACGTGCTGGGCGCGCTCGGTGAACCGTTCGCCGCGAGCGGGCTTTGCGCCGCGCGCGGTATGCTGCTCCCGGCGGCTCAAAACAGCCGACAACGACAGCCACGGCTCGCCGAAGTAGCGTGCACCGGGGGCCGGAGAGACGCTCGGCACAGCGGGATGGGCAGGGAGATACTGGCGCTTGAGGAAGGCCTCGACGTCGGCCGGCGCGAAGCGGAACTCGCCGCCGACGCGGAAGGCGGCCAGCTCGCCGCGTCCAACCAGCCGCCGCACGGTCACAACCTCAACGTTGAGATATTTGGCCACATCTTCGGTCGTCAGCAGCGGCTCCTGGATGTTCATGGATCACTTTGAAACACTATAAGCGACTATGGACGATAATAAGAGGCTTTTCAGCCGAAGGCAATAGCCAATTGTCAGTGGCCGGGCGCCGGAAAAGAAAGAGCCCGCGAAAGCGGGCTCAGGCGCAGCGGAAGCGGAAGCGGCCTCGCGGCGGCTGGTCAGTACGTCGGCAGCGACGGATCGACCTCACGCGCCCAGGCATTGATGCCGCCCTTCAGGTTCTTGAGCTTGCGGAATCCGGCCGTGCGCAGCATCTCGAGGGCGCGTGCTGAACGCGCGCCCGTCTTGCACTGCAGCACAATATCCTGGGCCGAGTCGAGCTCATGCATGCGGGCGGCCAGGCTCCCCAGGGGGATCATCTCGGCGCCTTCGATGTGCGAAATATCCCACTCGTGCGGCTCGCGCACGTCGATGATCTTTAGGTGGTTGCCTTGCACCAGCCGCGCCGCCAGTTCAGTAGGAGTGATGTCCCAGCCGGCGCCGGCGCTCTCCTCCTCGTGATCGTGGCCCGGCACGCCGCAGAATGCCTCGTAGTCGACCAACTCCTTGATCGAGGCATTCTCCGAGCAAATCAGGCAGCGTGGGTTCTTGCGCAGCTTGACTTCTTCCAGGGTCAGGTTGAGGGCATCGTAAAGCAGCAGCCGGCCGATGAGCGGCTGGCCGATACCCAGGATGAGCTTTATGGCCTCGGTGGCCTGGATGGTGCCGATGGTGCCAGGCAGAACACCCAGCACGCCGCCCTCCGCGCAGGACGGCACCAGGCCGGGTGGCGGGGGCTCGGGAAAGAGGCAGCGGTAACACGGACCTTCTTTCGCATAGAAGACCGACGCCTGCCCTTCGAAGCGGAAGATGCTGCCGTAGATGTTGGGTTTGCCCAGCAGCACGCAGACGTCGTTTGTCAGGTAGCGGGTGGGGAAGTTGTCGGTGCCGTCGATGATAATGTCGTAAGGCCGGGCGATCGCCAGAGCATTTTCGGACGTGAACGGCTCGTTGTAGGTCGCTACCTCGATGTCCGGGTTGATGTCGAGCAGCCGGGCCCTGGCCGAGTCGACCTTGAGCTGGCCAAGGCTGGCAGTGCCGTGGATCACCTGCCGCTGGAGATTGCTGGCGTCGACGACGTCAAAGTCCACCAACCCAATCTTGCCAATACCGGCCGCGGCCAGATACATACCCAGAGGCGAACCCAGCCCGCCGGTACCAATCAAGAGCACGCTGGCGGCCTTGAGGCGCTTTTGCCCGGCCAGCCCCACCTCGGGCATGATGAGGTGGCGGCTGTAACGGCTAATTTCAGCGTGCGACAGTTCGATCGCTTGCGGATCGATTCGTTCGAGTATCAAGCTCATGGTAACACCCTCGGGCCGACCGGCTCAGCGTCCACCTTGACGTGGGCGAGTTCGGGCCGGCCAGGCACGGCCAGGCACGGCCTCTGTATGCGGCTGCACCTTTGTCAATTGTTGTTCCAGTTTGGCCTGGCTGGCCAGGCCGTAGGTAACGGCGAAAGGCCGTCCGTGCCGATCAACGATGAACGTGGTCGACACCGATAGGACACCCCAACAGTCGGCAACGGCCGGCTGCTCGGCCGCATGCCAGGAGACGTACCCGGCGGCGGTGCCTTGACAAAGCCTGGCAGGCGCAGGCGGTTGAGCCAAGGTTGCATCGCGCCGCCCGGGCAACAGCCGGCCAACAGGTTGAGGGCGGCCAGCGCCACCACCAGCCACACCAGTGCCCGACCCAGCACAGGCGCACCGGCCAGCAGCGCGATCATGGCAGCCAGAAGCATCACCGCGCCAAAACTCTGGGCGAACAGGCGAGGCTCGGCATTGTCGCGCAACGGCTCGGGCTTGACCCAACTGCGCGGCCGCAGCCAGCCCGCATAAATGAAGCGAAACCCAGGTTGCCGGCGAGGCGCGCCAAAGGCCATGACCAACATGACCATCGCGGCCCACCACCAGACGTCGAAGACGACGACCAGCAGCGTGACGATCGCGGCCTGGTTCGTGCGCAACGCCGCGTAATCGACCGCCGACAGCACGGTAGACACCCCGCTATCTCTAGCGCCCGCCCGCGATGCTGGGCACGATCATAAGCCGGTCCTGCTTTTTGACCGGCGTGTCAGCTCCACGGATATGGCGAACATCCTCCTCGTTGAGGAAGACATTGACGAAAGCGCGCAGCTCGCCGCTGTCGGCGTAGAGGTGCTGTCGCAGCGCTGGGTGCTGCCGGGTCAAGTCATTCAGCGCGGCGCCTACGGTGTCGCCCGTCACGCTGACCTCGGCTTGGCTGCCGGTATAGGACCGAAGCGGGGTTGGAATGCGGATCGTTGCCATGCAATCTCCTGGTAAACGTCACGCCGGCAGGGCGACCACTTCTTCGTCGAAGGCGCTGCGATCGTCGCGCAGCTGCCAGGAACGGGTCGTTGTCGCGCGGCCCTGCTCGATCGTGGTGATGACGTACGAATACCCGGGCCAGGTGGCCCACTCGTAATCAAAGCGCGAGGGCTCGGCCGGGTGATCGGGATGTGAGTGGAAGATGCCCAGCACGTCGAGCCCGCGGCGGGCCGCCTCCAATTCAGCGGCCAGCATTTCGCCGCCGCTGACCTGGTAGCGGTGAGACTGCTCGCCGACCTCCCAGCCGTTCGCCAGCGGCAGAATGTCGGTCGTGGTCTTCCCATTCGCTTGGGTCCGCCCCAACAGCAGGCCCACACCCTCATTCGGGTAAGCGGCCTCGCCGTGCGCCTGGATGGCCCGCAGGACGCCGCTAGCGATGGTCAGCATACCAGAAGCGCTCACTGACGTACTTGTGCCCCGAATCGGGGAAGAGCGTAACGACCACGCCCGAGGTCAAGCGCGCCGCGATGTGCAGGGCGACCACCGCCGCCGCCCCGGCCGAGACGCCGACGAACAGGCCCTCCTCCCGTGCCAGGCGCAGGGTCATCGCGTGCGCCGCTTCGGTAGACACTGTTAGGTTCTCGTCTGCCAGCGTGGGATCGAAGATCTCGGGCACGATGGCCGTGTCCATATGTTTGAGACCTTCCAGACCGTGGAAAGGCGAATCGGGCTGGAAGGCTACCAGGCCGATATCAGGGTTGTAGGCCTTCAGGGCGCGCCCGGTGCCGGTAAAGGTACCGCTGGTTCCCAGGCCAGCGACGAAGTGCGTAACAGCGCCATCGGTCTGAGCGATGATCTCGGGCCCCGTCGAGTAGTAGTGGGCCTGCCAGTTGGCCGGGTTGTTATACTGGTTGGCGTAGAAAAAGCGCTCGGGCTCGGCGGCGGCCAGGGCCCGCGCCGCGCGGATCGCGCCGTCTGAGCCTTCCAGAGGCGATGACAACGTGAACTCGGCGCCCAGGGCGCGCAGGATGCTCAGGCGCTCTGGGCTGGCATTGGCTGGGATCACGAGCCGCACCGCATAACCCAGTGCGCCGGCCAGCGTGGCATAGGCAATGCCCATGTTGCCCGAGGTGGAGTCGAGCAAGACCGTGTTGGGCGTCAGCGCGCCTTCCGCCTCGGCAGAGCGGATGATGCTGAGGGCCGGGCGGTCCTTCACGGAGCCGCTCGGGTTGTACCATTCGGCCTTGGCATAGACTTCCACGCCGGGCGGCAGATGTTGCGTGACGCGGCGCAGCCGCACCAGGGGCGTGTTGCCGACAAGGTCGGCCGCGCCGGCCACCCGGCCGCGAGCTGCCAGGTCGATCGGTTCGCGCACATGCAGGCGAGGCAATATCGGTGTGTGAGTCATGGCCAACCTGTCCAAGAGAAACGAAACAGCCAACAAAAAAGACAGCCGCACCCCAGTAGTTACTCGGGGGCGGCCACTCTAGTCTGTTGGCTTCTAACGCTGAATCAGGCGCAACCAAAAGTAGACGTGAGGCTACCGCTCCCGCCCACTACACATGCAAACCCGCGCCATTAATCCGGTATTCATGATCATCTCTATCTTGATCGGTATTATACGCTGTTGACGCCGCGTGTCAAGAGAAATATCGCACGAAGATGGCCCATTCTTGTTCTGGCGCACCCTCTCAGCCGCGGGGCCTGGGCTCGATTGGCCCGGTAATGGGCGCCCCAAGCTTCGCCAGGATCGCGGCCTGCTCGGCCCACATGCGAGTCTGGTCGCAGGTCGTGCCGTGGTCGCGCCCCAGCAGGTGCAGGACGCCGTGCACCACCAGCAATTGCAGCTCCGCCCGCACCGGGTGTCCAGCGCCCCGCGCCTGCCGGCTGGCGCTCGGGTAAGAGAGCGCAATATCGCCCAGGTAAAGGCGGCCCGTTTCCGGATCGATGTCACCCGAGGGGAAGGCGAGCACGTCGGTTGGCCTATCCTGCGCCAGGAAATCCCGATTTAGCGCCTGAAGGGCCGCGTCATTAGTCACCAGCACGCTAAGGGCCGCCGGCCCGCTGGCGCGCTGCTGCCGCAGCGCCACCCGGGCGGCGCTGCGCAGCAGGGCCGCTGCCACCCAACGCCGATAGCGCGGCTCAATCGTCACGTCAATCGTGAATTTCACAGGGCCGGCCGGCATTGTTCAGGATGCGCGCCCTGGTTGTTGGCCGGGCGGGGGGCTGGCAGCCGGAGCAGATGGCAACGCCGCAGCCACACCGTCAGATCCGGTTGGGCTGGGGAGCGCGGGCCGTTCTTGGGAGGGGTACTCCAGCCGCGGGTGAAAGACGCCTTTCAGCGTGCCGACAAATGACTCGCGGATCAACGCCAGGTCGCGCACGGTCAGGCCGGTATCGTCGAGCTGCCCGGCCGCTTGCCGGTCGTCCAGCACCGACTTTACCAGGCGGTCGATTTCGGCCTCGCTCTTGGGCCGCTCGGATCGGGCGCGCGCTTCGCAGCCATCCGCCAGCATGAGCAAAGCGGTTTCTTTGGATTGCGGGCGAGGCCCAGGGTAGACGTAGAGTGAGGCCTCAACCGCGGCCGGTTCGCCGCCCGCGGCCTGCACGGCCCGCGTATATTGATACACGGCTCGCTGGGTGCCGTGATGTTCGGCAATGAAGCTGCGCACTGCCGTCGGCAAGCGGTGACGGCGCGCCATTTCAACCCCATCGTGGACGTGACCGATGATGATCCGGGCGCTCTCTGCCGGGTCGAGGGTGTCGTGTATGTTCAGGCCATCCAACTGGTTCTCGACGAAGAATTGCGGGTGGAGGGCTTTGCCGCAATCATGGTACAACGCGCCCACGCGCGTCAGCATCGCGTTGGCCCCAATCCGTTCGGCTGCCTGCTCGGCCAGGTTGGCGACCTGCAAACTGTGCTGATAGGTGCCAGGGGCGTGCAGCAGAATGAAGCGCAGGAGCGGATGGTCGGGGCGGGCCAGCTCGATCAACTGCAGGCTGGTGGTAATATCGAAAACGGTGCCGAGCACGAAGAATCCAGCCAGGGTGAGTGAGGCCGAGATGGCGCCATTGAGCAGGCAGGCCGCCAGCAGTTGGGCCAGGCCTAGGGGATCCAGGCCTGGATCCTGCAGCCGGAATACTAGGAGCACACCAATGTTCCCCAGCGCAACCGCCAGACCGGCCCAAAAGAACTGGTTGAGGCGCTCCCCGCGGCCCACGGCCATTGGCGCCAGAATGCCGCCCAGGCTGTAGTACAGCATCAGTTCCAGGCTATTGCCGCCGATATAACTTACCAGCGCGGCCAGGGCGATGGCGATGAGCATGGCCAGGTACGGGCTGGCGAAGACCGTTAGCAACAGTGAGAGCGCGGCCGCGGGAAACAGGAACGGCAGCACGGTCCGCCCGGGGACCGTCAAACGCGCGGCCAGCAGGAACATGGTGAACAGCAGCCCCACCAGCAACACGCGCCGCGGCCGGCCGCCGAGCTCGGGGAAGAAGCGCGCAACGAACAGAATGACCAGGGCAGTGATCAGCAGCGTCACCAACACGGCGCTGGCGGGTTCACGCCAGCTGGCCTCCGGCTCAAGCAGCCCGAGGGCGGCCAGTTCTTCCAGGTCTTCGGCGGTGATCACCTGCCCGCGCACCACAACCGCCTGGCCGCGCACAATCTGGCGCACCACCGGCTCGACGGCCTGGCGGGCCGCGTCGCGGGCCGCCAGCGTGGCGGTTTCGTTGTACACGCTGTTGGGCGCGATCAAGTGCACTACCAGGGCCACCACGACCTGGGCCTGCGACTCGCTCAGGCTAACGCTCACGCGCGCCGGCACGGCCCGCTGCACGTCGTCGACTTGATCGGCGCGCACCTGGCTGCGCATCATCTGCTCGAGCACGCTCAGCGCCTCGTCTTTGACGCCGATCCAGTTGCTGTTGTCCAGGTTCAGGATCAGGTCCGCTTCCATCGTGTCCAGGGCAAGACCCTGGATGGCCAGCAGATCGGCCTCCCGCTGGCTGGACGAGGCGAACGTGTCGGCGCGCACACTGTCGATGTAGTCAAGGATGTCACGCAGCAGCAGGACCTGCTGGCGCGCTACGCGCGCATCGGGCGCGTCGTACACATCCTGCACGGCCGCGGCCGCCTCGGCCCGGGCGCGCTCGGTCATGACTGTGCTGACATACGAAATAGGGACGGGGGCGAGGATGTCTTGGGTCGCCGATTCGCCAACCGACAGGTCGACGCTGCCCAGGCCGGCATTGGGTGCGGCCACGATGGCAGTCGTCACCAGCCAGAACGCCGCGGTTAGCGCCAGAACGATGACCGACCGGCCCAGCGGGCGCTCCAGGCGTTCCAGGGGACGATCGGGCGCATTCATGATTCGCGCGACAGCAGCTCCCGCACGACCTCGCTGACCAGGCGGCCGTCGGCCAAGCCCTTTGTGCGGGGCGTCAACAGCTTCATAACCGCGCCCAACTGCTTGGGGTCCTTAGCGCCGGCCTCGGCAATCGCGGCCTGCGCCAGCGCCACAAGCGCCTCGCGGCCCAACTGCTGCGGCAGGTAGCTTTCAATGACGCGCAGCTCAGCCGTGTTGGCGGCCATCAGGTCTGCGCGGCCTGCCTTTTCGGCGTCCACCATGGATTCGCGCCGGGATTTGGCTTCCTTTTGGATCACGGCGACCATTTCGGCCTCGTCCAGGCTCAGGTTCTCCAAATCGGCCAGTTGGGCCGCGTCGAGTTGGCCGCCCCGCGCGCGCTGCCTGGCCACGGCGGTGCGCCGCTCGAGCTCGGCCTGGCGAATACCCGCCAGAAGCTGCCGCAAGGCCGTCTTGCGGACCTCATCGTTGGCCCGCATCGCGGTCTTCAGATCGGCGTTGAGTTGGTCCTTGAGGCTCATAGGGCTCTCACTCTGGCCGCCTCAGCCGGGCGGCCAACGCATGGCACGGCCGCCCAAGATGTGCAGGTGCAGATGGTGGACGCTCTGGCCGGCATCGGCGCCGGTGTTGATCACCAGCCGGTAACCGCCGTCGAGGCCAGCTTGCTGAGCCAACCGAGCACCCGCCAGCAGCAGGGCGCCCAGCAGAGCCTGGTCGCGGGCCTGGGCGTCTGAGATCGAATCGATATGGCGATTGGGCAGCACCAGTAGGTGGGTGGGCGCCGCGGGGTTGATGTCGCGAATAGCCGTCAGTTCGTTGTCGCGATACACGATGGTTGCCGGAATCTCTCCGGCAATGATGCGGCAGAACAAGCAGTCAAGGGGCATTCTGGCTCCTGGGCGCTGGGCGTTTCAGCCGGCCTCAGCTCGGTGAGCGCACGATGACGTTGTCGAAGTGAATGTGGACGCCGCCCTCGTCGAACGTGCCGGCGATCAGGCCGATATCGCCGCGGGTCAATTCATCGTCGCTGAACTCGCCGACGGGCGTTCCATTGATGGCCAGCGCCATCCGGCTGCCGGCGCAGGTGGCTGTCAACGTGTTAGTAGCCTCCGGCTCCAGCCGGATCGCGCCGCTGGGCTGGAAGCTGCCCTCGGCCGGGCTCAAGATCGTGCGGACGTCATCGATGACTTTGCCCAGGGCAAAGTAGCCATCGCTACTGACAAAGAAGAAGTAGAAACTGTGCCGACCGTCTCCGCCGTGTTCGTAGCGGCACAGCAGACCGTACTCGTTGTTGATCGGTCCGGCCGCGTACTGCGTTTCGACCTCGAAGACCACGTTGGCCAGCATCAGGCCGGGCCGGGCCCACACATCGACGCCTGGCTCCTCCACCGCGATCAGGTAACGGCCGTCGACGTAGTCGGTCGTGACTTCGGTGCCGGTGTGGCTATCCCAGCCGCTCGCGGTCGAAGAAAAATCGTCGTGAAAGAGGATGCCCGGCTCACTAGGTGTGGACAGCCTAACCTGCCCGCAGGAGGCTGCCAGCGCCAGCCCGAGGCACACGCCGATGCCCACTGCCGGCTGGAAAGGCGCATGCCGATTCATGCCAAACATACTCGCCGCCGCGCGGCCTGATTCATTGTATCACGGGCCTATTGGCCCAGTCGTGCCAGCGCCTGTAGCGCCAGCCCGCCATAGAATCCCTGCGGGTCCAGGGCCAGGGCATGGTTGAGCATGGCTTCGGCTTCCGGCGCGCGGCCCTGGCGAGCGTACAGCACGCCCAGGTGGAAGTATACGCCGGGCGCCTGCGCATCCAGTGCCAGGGCGCGTTCGAGCAGCTTCTCGCCGTTGGTCAGGTCACCGGTGAGCACCAGGGCATAACCCAGGATGTCTGTGCCTTCCGCATTGTCCGGCTCCAGACCGACCGCCTGGCGCGCCGCGAGGAGCCCAAGCTCGGCCACGTGATATTCGCTGTCAACCGAAAAACGAGCCAGCAGGCGCCACCAGCGAGCGTCGTGTTCTGCCAGCCTCACCGCCTCGGTCAGCCACTGCTCGGCGGCGGCCAGGTCCCCCAGGCTGGCGTAGGCCCCGCCAATCTCAGCGGCAAAGGCGGGGTTCTGTGGATCCAGCCGCTGCGCGGCCTGGAGATAGGGCAAGGCTGCCTGCGCGTCGCCAGAGCGGCGCCAATACAGACCGGTGTAGAACTGGGCCACCGGGGATTCCGGCGCGAGCGCGAGCGCCTGTTCGTAGGCGGCCAGGCCGTCCTTGCCTTGCATGTCTTGCGCCAACCCCAGGTATACGAAGGCATCGGCGTAGGTGGGGTTCAGCCGTGCTGCGCGGGTGAGCGCTGCCTCGGCCAGGCGCCATTCCTGGAGCTCCTCGAGGGCCCGCCCCACCAGCGCGAAAACCACGCCGTTGTCGCCGGTGGCCTGACCTGTTTCGATCGCGTCCAGCAGCCCCTGCACCGTGGGTGCCAGTCCAGGGTCGATTTCAGCCACGAGCGCGAGGCGCGCAGCGGCCTCCAGCGGTGTGCTGGCCGCCGAGAGCAGGGCCAGCCGGTAGTAGACGGTCGAATCATTGCCGCGCAGCCGCGCCAGGGCGTTCAGGACCGCCACCGCCTCTCCGAACTGGCCGGTGGCCTCGTAGCTGCGCGCTAGGCGCACCAGCAGGGCGTCGTCCTCTGGCGTTTCGGCCAGGGCCCGCTCCCATTGATCGATCGCGGCCGTGACGTCACCCTGGCCCAGGTAAGCGTCGCCGACCGCGATGCGGCGGGCCGTATTCCAGCCGTCGAGCGCCGCGGCAGCCTGCAGAAAGCGAATGCCGGCGTCAAAACGCTCTGCCGAGATCGCCGCCAGCCCGGCGCGGTGTTGTGCGTACCCCGAATAGGGCAGGCGGGCCGCCGTGTCGGCGAGAGCGTCAGCCGCGGCTGCATAGTCTGCCCGCTGGGTGGCCGCCTGGGCGACGGCCAGATTCTGCGCGATGCGCCACACAACCGGCTGAGCGCCGAGCAGCGCCACCGCCAGGAGAACGGCCAGGCCACGCAGTAGGCTGGGCGCCCGTCGGGGTGATGTGACGCCCCGGGTGGGCGCCGAGGCAGTGGCCGTCACGGCAGCCTCAACGCGTCGCGGACATGCTCCCGCAGCCGGCCGGCCTGGACAGGCTTGCGCAGATACGCGCTGATCGGCTGCAGCATGCCAATCAGGCGGTTAACGGGCTCAGCGTGCGACGTAAGCACGATCACGCGCACGTTGCGCAGCCGGGCGTCGTTCTTGAAATGCTCAAGCAAATCCCAGCCGCGCATGTCGGGCAGGTTTAGGTCAAGCAGCAGCAAATCGGGCGTTTCCCGATCAAGGTATTTCTTGGCCTGGCTGCCGTCGCTGGCATGATGGATATCGAGCGGCAGGGTCTGCAGCTCCAGGCGCATCAGCATCATGGCGTCGAGATCATCTTCGACCGCCAGAACTTGGTAGGTGGGCGGCACGCGCGTCTCCAGGAATGGACTAACGCCGGGATGAGCCCCGGCGCCGGGGCCATTATAGTCCCGGTGGGGCGGGTCGTGTGGCTCACCCGGTTTTGCCTGTGTTGGCCCCAGCGGGGTGCTATAATACGGGCATATTGCGCCGTATTGCACAAGGCCGTCAACTACCAATTCGCGAGAGGAGGTCGGCAAAACGATGCACGTCGTTGTCTGTGTGAAACAAACCCCGGACTCGGCGGCCAAGATGAGCGTCGACAACGGCAAGGTCACCTGGGGAGACTCTGGCCTGGTGGTCAATCCGTGGGATGAGTACGCCATCGAGGAAGCCATCCGGCTGAAGGAGAAACATGGCGGCAAGGCTACTGCCATCAGCATGGGTCCGGAAAGCGCCAAGGAGGCGCTCAAGACTTGCCTGGCCATGGGTTGTGATGAGGCCGTGCTCATCTCAGACCCGGCGCTGAAGGGTTCCGATGCCCTGGCCACATCCTATGTGCTGGCGAAGGCTATCGAGAAGTTGGGCGACGTCGGCATGGTTCTGTTTGGAAAGCAGGCTATCGACGGCGATACCGGCCTGGTGCCCGTGGCCGTCGCCCGCCGCCTGAACTGGTCGCCGCTGACCTACACGATCAAGATCGCCGAGCTCGACCCCGGCACGAAAATCATCAAAGCCGAGCGGCTGCTGGAGCAGGGCAAGCAGATCGTAACGGCTACGCTCCCGGCCGTCGTGGGCACGGTCAAGGATATTAACGAGCCGCGCTACCCCTCCTTTATGGGCATTCGCAAGGCAGCTAAGGCCGTGATCAACACTTGGTCGGCCGCCGATCTGGGCCTGGATGCCAGCCAAATCGGCGCGGCTGGGTCGCCCACGCATTGGCCGAGGGTGTTTCCACTGCCGGCCCGCGCGGGCAGCGTGGAGCTCATTGACGGCACGCCGGAAGAGATTGCGGCCAAGCTGGCCGACAAACTGCTGGCCGATAAGGTGATCTAGTCATGAGCCACAAGACTTGGGTCTTCATTGAGCAGTTCAAAAGCACGTTGGCGCAGCCTTCGTTGGAAGCGCTGGGCGAGGCGCGGCGCCTGGCTGCTGGCCGGGGCGGCGGCGTTACCGCCTTGCTGTTCGGGCAGGACATTGAGGGGCTGGCGCCAGACGTGATCGCGTACGGCGCCGACGAGGTGCTGTTAGCCGATGACGCCACCCTGGCCGAGTTTCGCGCCGAGCCTTATGCCAGCCTGCTGAGTAAGCTGGCCCAGGAGCGCCAGCCGGACGTCATCCTGGCTGGCGCCACCACGCGCGGCCGCGACGTGCTGGGGATAGCGGCGGTCGACCTGGGCACTGGCGCCCTGGCGGATGTCACCGAGTTGAAGCTGGTCGGCGACCAGATTGTGGCCACTCGGCCGGTTTACGCCGGCAAGCTTCTGGCGGAAGTGGTTGGCGAACGGCGCCCGTTGCTGCTCAGCCTGCGGCCGCGCGCCTTTCCCAGGCCAGAGCCCGACGCCAGCCGCAGCGGCGGTATTGAAAAGGTCACGCCGGCCTTGGCGGAAGATGCCATTGCGGTGAAGGTGACCGACTACGCGGTTGACGAAGGCCGCGTTAGCCTGGCCGATGCGCGCATCATCGTCAGCGGCGGCCGCGGCGTGGGCGGGCCGGAAGGTTTTGCGCCCGTGCGCGAGTTGGCCGAAACACTCGGGGCCGCCATGGGCGCCAGCCGCGCGGCGGTGGATGCTGGCTGGATCCCATACGCGCACCAGGTTGGCCAGACTGGCAAGACCGTAGCCCCCGACTTGTATATCGCCGCGGGCATTTCGGGCGCCATCCAGCACCAGGCCGGCATGCGGTCGGCTAAAACGATCGTCGCCATCAACAAGGATCCTGAGGCGCCGATCTTTAAGCTGGCCCGCTACGGCATTGTCGGCGACCTGTTCAAGATCCTGCCGGCCCTGACAGCCGAGTTCAAGAAGCGCCTCGGCCAATAAGGGCGCTTGACGGAGCGGGCCGGGGAGACAGCACAGTCCCGGCCCGCTTGGTTCCGCTCGCGCCAGCTACTGGTCGATTGTCATGCGCTCCAGCATGACGTTGAACATCTCCACCTGCTCGTCCCATTCAGCGTCGCGGGCCTCGATCACGACGATGTAGGTCAGCAGGCTGTCCGCGTCCACCACGCCTGATAGGGCGCCCTGGATGAGTTCGCCGGACGCGTTCGTGTACTCATAATAGTTCAGCCAGCCGTCGCGTTCGGCCAGGGTGAAGGCCTCGCGCGCCTCGGCACTAAAGCCCTCGCGATCCTGCTCAAGGGCATCCAGATACAGGTCGAACAACTGGAAGACATCCTCGTCGGTGCCCGTGCTCGCGACCCAGGCGGTCACGCCAAAGAAGTCAGCCGAGGCCGGGTTGCGGGCGGCCACGACCGAGACCTCGTTGTCGGCCAGGTCGGTGACATTCCACGTGGTTGGGTAGCTGATCGTCACCCCGACCCCGGTGCTTGAGAAGTATGTCATCGGCGGCAGGTCGCCGGGCAAGACAGTGACCTGGCCGCTGGTCACCAGTTGACCCTCGACGAAGACGTCGAGCGTATACGTGCCTGAGGTTAGGCCGCCGTAGTTGTACAGGCTGATCCAGGTCGTGCCAGACTCACCGTAGATCCAGCTGTCGTAGGCGCGGCTCAGGTACTCTTCGCCGTCGAGCACCCAGCGCGTCAGCCAGCGGCTCTCGGGCTTAACGTTCTCGAAGGTCAACTGGGCGTAAACGATCGTGGCTGACTGTGGGAACTCGCTGGCCAGATCCTGCACGATGTCGCCGCTGTCGACAGCCCCTCCGAAGCTGATCGAGCCGAATTTGGCCTCGACCTCGGCGTCCTGCAGCATGCCGTACAACCGCACCTGCGCCAGCGCCTCTTTCAGGCGCTCGATGGCCGGGTTGAGCGTGTCGCCCAGGTCGGGGCGCGCGGCGGCCAGTTCTACCAGGTCAGTCACGCCGACGTCCATGTAGTAGTTGAAGACCGCATCGCTACTCTCCCGCTGGGCGCAGTCGATGGCCACTGTATAGGCGTCTCGAGCGGCCTCAGGCTGGCTCAGCGCCAGCCGGATCAGTCCGTGGTTGAAGGCCAGGTAACAGTCATCGCCTGACATCTCTAGCGCCCGCTCGGTGTGCTCCAGGGCACTGCGGTACTGGCCGTTCAGGTAGTACAGCCAGCCCAGGTTGCCGTACACCGGCGAGGTGTGGTTGCCGAGCTCGATAGCGCGCCGGGCGTCGTCGATCGCCTGCTGAGTGTCGAGGTGTTTGGCGAGCAGTGTGCTGTCGGTATTGGCCAGCGAACGATAGAACAAGGCGCGGCCGTAGTTCGGAGCCAGCTCCAAGGCAGCGTCGAACGCGTCGAGGGAGCCCGAGCCGTCCTCGCCGCGGCTGGTCGCGAGTGTGTATTGGATGCGGCCCTCCACGAAACGCTCGATGGCTTCGTCTGGCACGACCGGCACCGGCGAGAACAGAATCGCCAACACCCACGCGCCGCAGGCCAGCGTCAGACCCAACGCCGAAAGCGCCAGCAGATAGCGCAGGCGGGAGCTGAGCGTCAAGGATAGGCCCGCCAGAAAGAGCGCCACGGAGAGGCTGGACAACACGGCCACGTAGCCATTGGCCTTGCTGCTCCAGACCCGCGACTGCTCCAGCAGCGTGTGCTCCTTCTCCTCCTCGCGGTAGGCGTCGCGCGAGAGCTCCTCGTTATACCAGGCCAGATCCTGGCCGAACTCGGCCAGCAAGGGATCGCTCGTCGCGACCCGATCAGCCGCCTGCCGCCAGCGATCGGCCTCCAGGTCGTATTCGGCGGCCAGCGCGGCCTCGCCGCCCATGCGCAGCGCGCGGGCCTTGGTGTCGGCGCGGACCGAGCGCTGCACAAACTCCTGGTAGCGCTGCAGCACGTCAGTGCCTTGGGCGGCCGTCAGACCTGAACGAAAATAGAGGCCGGTGGCGTCGACCGCGCTAAACGAGCTGCGCTGCGCAAGGTCGGACGAACTGAGCGAAGCGTAGTTTTGAAGAAACGTCACCAGCGCGGCGAACACGCTCACCAGCGTCAGCATGACGATGACGCTGTTCTTGAACAGGTCGCGCCTCTCGGGCTCGGTTTCGGCGCTCATGCCCTAGCCCAGCCCCAGTGCGCTGATCATGCCTGACACGACGTAGGCGGCCACCAGGCCCAGCGCAATGAGGACCCCCGCCGCCAGCCACACCCAGCGCAGCGCCGACTTGGTAATCTCGGCCCAGGTAAGAAACATCAGGGACAGGAACCAGACGAAGAGGGTGGCCCCCAGGTACAGGCCCTCCGTGCGGAAGCGGTTGGCGTCGGCGAAGTTGTCGTCGTAGTCGATGTCCTGATAAATGGCTGCCGTCTGCCGCTTGTCGTTGATGAAGTTGGGTTCGTCCAGGCCAACGTACTCACCCGCCTCGTCGGCGATCAGATAGCCGCTGTCAATAAAACGATAGGCGCCGTTGCTCTCTTCCAGTTGGCCGGCGGCCTCCAGGCGCAGGCGTGTGCCCAGCGGCGAACTTCCCTCGGCCTCCGCCTGGGTGATGTAGTCAAACGTCAGGGAGTACAGGTCACGGTTGACGCGATAGTCGTTGAAGGCGCGGCGATTGCGGGCGATCTGGGTCCAGCTGCCGCCGTCGACACGCTCCAGATTGATCTTGGCCAGGACGCCGTTGTGCTGGGCTTCGGTGGCGTCGCCGCTGGCCACGGCAGCTTGCGAAGCCACCAGGGCGATCACCGTAGATACCACGGCGATCAAGACGGTGACAACAGTCGAAAAGCGCTCGGATTTCTTGCCAGTGGTCTCTGACATAGGGGGACTTTCTAGCGGACAGCGCCCCGATCGCCTGGCCGCGGGGCGGCAGCGGTTATTGGCTTAGATCGCGCAGCACGGCTAGCGCCGCGGCCGCGGCGACCTTCTGCTGGGGACTCCAGCCTTCTTCGTCGCGCATCCGCGCCAGGTGCGCCAATACGGCTCGAGCTTCGTCGTCGGTCAGGTTGTCCCAGGCGCGCCGAATGCGCGCCGCGTCTTGGGACAACATTTCCTCCCAAAGTTGGTCAAGATCGTCCATAGTGCACGTAGATTGGCTTGGGCCCGCGCCCGCGTGAGGCCCGAATAATACCACAATCCTTGACCGGCTCTTTGCCAATCCCTATAATGGTGTCGTCTGACCTGCAGCCCTGGTCTGCCCGCCACCGGGCAGCGCCTGCCAACCTAATCAGCGCGGCTTGCACAGGCCGCGGGATCTGGTCATCGCCAGGCTCTCAGCCGCGCCGCTGCCTGGCCTGCCAGCTTCGCATAATGCAATTCACTGCCTCGCCTCGGTCCGCGCTTGTCCAGGCCGGTTCGCGCCCGTCGCGTAGCGAAGCCAATCGTCTGGGGAGCCTCGTGCTGTCGGCTGAATTGCCCGTTCGGTCTACTCACTTTGGAATCGCCTGGACCCCGCCTCGCCGGTCGAGCGCGGCGGCTGCCCGTGGCTGGTGAGAGGTCAGTGTGAACGTTGCTCTGCTGCACTATTCGGTGCCGCCGGTCGTGGGCGGGGTCGAGAGCGTCATCGGTCACCAGGCGCGCCTGATCCAGGCGGCCGGCCACCGCGTTCGGCTCCTGGCCGCCCGCGGGGCCGCGCCTGGGCCGGAGATCGAGTTCCGAGCGTTGCCGCTGGCGGACTCACGTCATCCGCGCGTTCTGGCGGCCAAAGCTGAGTTGGATGCCGGCCGCGTGCCGCCGGACTTTGAGGCGCTTGTCCAGGAGATCGGCGCGGCCCTGGAAGAGGCGCTGACCGGCATTGACGTTCTGATCGCCCACAACGTGGCCACGCTGCACAAGAACTTAGCGCTCACGGCTGCCCTGCGCCGGCGGCCGGCCGCGGGTGGGCCGCGACTGATCTTGTGGCACCACGACCTGGCCTGGACGGCAGCGCAGTACCGGGCGGAGCTGCACCCGGGCTACCCCTGGGATCTATTGCGCACTGACTGGCCTATGGCCCGGCATGTTGCCGTGTCCGAGCCCCGCCGGCAGGAGCTGGCGCAGTTGCTGGGGATCCCGTCTGAAACTATTGCCGTGGTCCCAAACGGCGTGGAGACACGGGTCTTGCATAAACTGGAACCGCTGACCGAGGTCCTGGTGGAGACCATGGGTCTGGAGGCCGCCGAGCCACTCCTGCTGCTGCCCGTGCGCCTGACGCGCCGCAAGAATATCGAGATGGCCTTGCGCATCCTGGCCGCGCTGCGGGGCGCGCCGATGCCTGCTGCCATGTTGCTCGTGACCGGGCCGGAGGGGCCGCACAACCCGGCCAACGCCGAGTACCGTCAGCGCCTGCTGGCGCTGCGCGCTGAGTTAGGCCTGGTTGGCGCTGCGCACTTCGCCAGCGAACACCAGTCGAGCTGGCTGCCCGATGCCGTCGTGGCCGATTTCCTGCGCCTGGCCGATGCGCTGCTCTTGCCCAGCCAGGAAGAGGGGTTCGGCATCCCCTTGATCGAAGCGGCGCTGGTCCGCCTGCCGGTGTTCTGTAGCGACATCCCCGTCCTGCGGGACTTGGGGCAGGATGACGTGACCTACTTTGACTTGGGCGCCGATCCGGCGGAGATTGCGGCCATGGTCGCGGCGCGCCTGAAGTCTCAGCCGGCCTATCGCTTTGGAGCACGCGCGCGCAGCCATTACACCTGGCAGCAGATCTATGAGCGTGGTATCGCGCCGCTGTTGGCTGCGCCGGAAGGAGAAAGCAAATGAAGGCACGCGCCTTCCCGGCCGTGCGATCGGCCATGGTGCCCGTCATCTATGGGTGCGAGGATCTCTCGGCGGTTGAGGCCGCGCGCGCTTTAGCGTCGGAGGTGATCCTGGTGGGACTGGTGCCGATTGCGCTGGGCGAGTCGGTCAGCGGGGGCAGCCTTAAGGCGCGCGACGTGCGCCGCCGCCTGCGCGAGATCGCCGCGCCCTTCAGCGGGCAGGTGCGCGCCAAGGCGCTGGTGAGGGTGTCAACCGAGGCATGGATTGAGCTGGAAAGCGTGCTGGCGCGCGACGAGCCTGACCTGTTAGTGCTCGACTGGAAGGGTCACCTGGATGCCCTGGGCGTCACGCCGGCTGAAGTGCTGAACCGCTCGGCCTGCGACATCGTACTGGTCCGCGGGCCGTTCCCGGCTGAGCCGGAGCGCGTGCTGGTGCCCGTGCGCGGCGGGCCGCATGCCGAGCTGGCCCTACGTCTGGGCTTGTGCATGCAGCCGGAGAAGATGAAGACTCTACACCTGACGCCGGCCGGCGACTTCTCGGACGCGCCCTTCCGCGGCCTGGCGCAGGTGCTGCGGCATCTGCCCGACGTGGAGACGGCCGCCGCCACGACGCAAGATGCCGCCCAGACGATCTTGGCCGAAGCCGCCGGTTACGACGTGGTCGTGATGGGGGTCAGCGCCCAGCCGCTGAACAGCCCGGCCTCGCTGGGCGCGGTGGCCGACCGAGTCTTGAAAGAAGCACCGGCCGCCGTGCTGGCAGTCAAGACCCGCCGGCCGATGGCGTTGGCTCATCCCGAGGAACTGTCAGGCGCTCAGGCCATTTCGATCCTGGTCGATAAGTGGTTCGCCGAGAACACGTTTGGGGCGGGCGAATTCGACGACGTTGAGCACCTGGTCGAGCTCAAGCATGCGCGCGGCCTCACGATCAGCCTGGCCCTCCCCGCGCTGAATGAAGCTGAAACCGTCGGCAAGGTCATCCGCACGATCCGCCGGGTCTTAATGGAAAAGGCGCCCCTGCTCGATGAGATGGTGCTGATCGATTCGGCCTCGACCGACGCTACCCGCCAAATCGCCGCCGATCTGGGTGTGCCCGTCTACATTCACCAGGAACTGCTGCCTGAATGGGGACCGCGCCGGGGCAAAGGCGAAGCGCTGTGGAAGAGTCTGCTGGTGACGACTGGCGACATTATTGCCTGGATCGACACCGACATCGTCAATATCGATCCGCGTTTTGTCTACGGCATCTTGGGTCCGCTGCTGCAGAACTCGGCCATCAAATTCGTCAAGGGGTTCTACCGCCGCCCGCTGCGGGTGGGCGCCAAGGTGCAGGCCGGCGGCGGCGGCCGGGTGACCGAGCTCATGGCGCGTCCCCTCTTGAACCTGTTCTATCCCGAGCTGTCCGGCGTGGTTCAGCCGCTCTCAGGCGAGTATGCTGGCCGGCGCGAAGCGCTGGAGCAACTGCCGTTCTTCTCTGGCTACGGGGTCGAGATTGGGCTGCTGATCGACGTGTTTGAGCGCTTTGGGCTCGACGCCATCGCGCAGGTCGACCTGCTGGAGCGCGTACATCACAACCAGCCGCTCGAGGCCCTCAGCAAGATGTCCTTCGCGATCCTGCAGGCCGTGCTCCACAAGCTGGAGCGGCGCTATGGGCAGCCGATCCTGGAAGACATTCACAAATCGATGAAGCTGATCCGTTATGAGGCGGGCTCGTATTTCCTCGATGTCGAGGAGATTGTCGAACGCGAGCGCCCGCCCATGCGGCATGTGCCCGAGTATGCGGCCGAGCGCGCGGGTGCGCGGTGACGCGGCTCTGGCTGGTGCGCCATGGGCAGACGGCCTGGAATCTCGAAGGCCGGTATCAAGGCCAGGCTGATCCGCCCCTCACTGCCGCGGGCTGGGAGCAGGCCCGGGCTATGCTGCCGCAACTCGACGGCATTGCTTTCGCGGCAATCTACAGCAGCGACCTTCGCCGCGCCCGCGACACGGCCTCCATTCTGGCCGCCCACCTCGGCCTGCCGGTCCAGGTGCGCGTCGGGTTGCGCGAAGTTCGGCTAGGCCTCTGGGAGGGGATGCTCTTCAGCGATATTCAGGACCAGTACGCCGCGGCGTGGCAGGAGCGCCAGCGCGATCCGCTGCACGCGCGGCCCCCCCAGGGTGAAACGCTGGCTGAGGTCGCCGTGCGCGCCAGCGCGGCGGCCGACGAGATTGCGCAAGCGCATCCCGCCGCCGACGTCCTGGTCGTCGCGCACGGGCTCACGCTGGCGACGCTGCTGTGCCTGGGACGCGGGCTGCCGCTGGAGCGCGCCTATGACCTGGTGCCCGACAATTGCCGGCCGGAAGTTGTCGATTGGCCTCCGCACGCCGTTGGGCTAGGCGGCCTGCGTGGCTGAAGCCGATGGGTGCAGGTCGGGCAGGTAACCCGCGGCCAGCATGCGCACGATTGAACGCGGGGTGAGCACCTCAACGACCAGGCTGCTGCCAAGGGCAGCCGGCCCATATCCGCTCGGCGCCCACTCGCGTGGCCCCGACATGGTGACCAGGAAGGCATCTGGTCCCCGCGCCGCCAGCGTGCCGGGCGGCAGGTCGCCCAGCCGGGCGGCGAAGGTCGTTTGCCGCCCATCGGGTTGCAGCCGGTCGGCGTGCAGCGCCGCGTCGAGGGCGGCTGCCTTCGGGCGCGGATCCAGCGCTGCCCGCGGGTTGGCGGCTGACCAGGCCTGCCCGAAGGCATCGAACCGCCGGCGCTGGCACTCGGCACACGGCCGGTGGCCGGCCGCCAGTGCGGTGGCCTCATCGAGGAAGAACAGCTCGGTGTAATGTCCCGGCTGTAAAAGGGGACGGCGCCGGTCCTTGAACTCAAGTTCGCAAAATATCCAACGCATGGTAGCATACGCGCGGCGGATTTGGCCGTGGGCATCGTGCAGGCAGCCCCGGTTGCCCAACCACCGGCATCGGGCCGGTGCAGCGATCAACGTTCCAAATGGGTTCACTCGATTCCTCAACGGCATCGCAGGCCCGCGGCTGCCTACCGGCCCGGCTGCTTCGGGGTCCTGCGGGGAGGGTCGCTCAAGTAGTCGTGCCACAGCATGCGCGCTGCCACTGCGCGCCACGGGCGCCAGCGCGCGCCGATTTCGGCCAACTCGTCGGCGTTGGGAAGCGCGGGCTGCCGCGTGGCCCGCTGCACTGCCACCGCCAGGGCCAGGTCGCCGGCCGGCCACGCGTCTGGCCGGCGAAGCACCATCAACAAGTAGATCTCCGCTGTCCAGGGACCGATGCCCGTTATGCGCATCAGGCTGCGGCGGACGATGTCGTCGTCGTGCCGGGCCAGACCGGCCAGGTCCAGCTGTCCCGCGGCCAGCGCCTGCGCCAGTTCGCGGCCGTAGTGCGCCTTCTGCCGGCTGAACCCCACGGCTTTGAGCGCCGTATCCTCCAGCAGCAGAAACCGCTCGGGGCTCAGTGGGCTGGCGATGGCCTGGAGTCTTCGGTAGGCTGCGCGCGCCGACGCCAGCGAAACCTGCTGCTCCAGAATGATGTGGAGCAGCGTGCCGAAGCCGGGCCGGCGCGACCACAGCGGCGGCGGCCCGTGCCGCCGAAGGATCGCTTTCAAGTCCGGGTCGCGGCGGGCCAGTTCGTGCGCAGCGGCCGCGAGTGTCTGTCGAGTGAGGCGCAGGGGGGGTGTCATCTCACAATTACCATGCAGACCATGACGCCTGTCGGGCAGCACAATGCCCGCCAGCTATATTACGACGTTTTCTGGTATGGCGTGCTGGCCGGCGGAACGCTCGCCTTCCTGCCAGTCTATGCCGCCCGCTTGGGCGCCAGTGGATTTCAGGTAGCGCTGCTGACCGCGGGCCCGGCGCTGGTCAACCTGGTGGCCTCGCTGCCAGCCGCGCGCTGGCTGGAGGGCCGCTCGCTGACCTGGGCGACCGTAGTGACCGCCGTGGCGCATCGGGCGGGCTACCTGATCCTAGTCGGCCTGCCCTGGCTTTTCACGGATCGGGTTCAGGTCTGGGTGCTTGTGCTGCTGATCGTGCTAATGTCGGCGCCAGGCACCGTCATCGCCGTAGCCTTCAATGCCATGTTCGCCGACCTGGTAGCGCCCGAATGGCGCGCACTGGTCGTCGGACGCCGCAACGCCCTGATGGCGCTCAGCATGCTCGGCACCTCCCTGCTGTGCGGCTGGCTGCTCGACGTCCTGGTTTTCCCGATTAACTATCAATTGGTGTTTGGCCTGGGCTTGCTGGGCGCCGCCATGAGCACCTGGTATCTGGCCCGTCTGCGTCCGGTTGGCGCAGCGCCGCCACGCGTGGGGCGCCCCATGCGCGATCTGGCTCGCCCCGGGCTCTTCCGCTTTGCCGATGCCGTTCGCCCGGCGGCTGGACTGCGCTTTCTGCTCCGCGCGCGCGGCCAACGGCTGCTGCGCCTGGACTTGCTGCGTGGCTCGTTCGGCCTGTTCCTGCTTGTGTTCTTCTTGTTCTACACCTTTCAATACACGCCCATCCCAATATTGCCGTTGTTTTGGGTCAATCACCTGACACTGAGCGACGGCGTCATCAGCCTGGGGAACGCGAGCTTTTATGCCTCAATGCTGTTGGCATCGATGGCGCTGGCCAGGCTCTCGTCGCGCTGGGGCCATCACCTGGTCCTGGCCGCCAGTGCCGTTCTGTACGGCGCCTATCCCTGGCTAAACGCCCTGGCGCGCGACGCCCGCTTTTTCTTGATGGCTTCTATCGCCGGCGGCATTGCCTGGGGGCTGGCCAGTGGCGGCCTGGTGACGCGCCTGATGGAACGAGTTCCAGCCAACGACCGCCCGGCGCACATGGCGCTGCATAACCTGGCCCTAAACCTTGGCATCCTTGCCGGCTCGCTGCTTGGGCCGGTTCTGGGCGATTGGCTCGGTCTGCGCCAGGCGCTCTACCTGAGCGCGGTGCTGCGCGTTGTAGCCGGATTATTGCTGGTGTTGTGGGGGTAAGTCGATGACGGCCGACCGCTTGCGAGAACACCTGACCATGCTGTACGGCGAAGCCGCGGGAGCGGCCGCGCACGCGCGCCTGCGCGCGATGCTGGAAACGCACCTCACCCGGCGCCCGCCCAGCAGCGTCGCGCCGGCGGGGCTGGCGCTCTCGCAGCGCGACGCGATCTTGATCACTTATGGTGATCAGGTGCGCCGTCTCGACGCGGCCGGCGCGCTCGCCGAGCCTCCGCTGCGGACCCTGGAGTGTTTCTGCCGCGAGTACCTGGCCGGCGCGGTCAGCGGAGTTCACCTGCTGCCCTTCTATCCTTATTCGTCTGATGACGGCTTCTCCGTCATCGACTACCGCGCGGTTGACCCGGCACTCGGAACCTGGGCTGACATCGGCCGTCTGGGGGAGCGCTTCCGGCTGATGTTCGATGCCGTCATTAATCACGTCTCGGCTCAGAGCGGCTGGTTTCAGGGCTTTGTACGCGGAGATCCGCGCTTTCGCGAATACTTCATTGTGGTGCACGGAGAGCCCGACTTATCGTCGGTCGTTCGGCCGCGGGCGTTGCCCTTGTTGACACCGGTGGAGACGAGCGCCGGGGTGCAGCGGGTCTGGACAACCTTCAGCGCGGACCAAATCGACCTCAACTATGCCAACCCCGCGGTGCTGCTGGAGGTCGTGGACACCCTGCTCTTCTACGTGTCGCACGGAGCCGAGTTCCTGCGGCTCGATGCCATCGCCTACCTGTGGAAGGAGATGGGCACGCCCTGTATCCACCTTCGGCAGACCCATCGCATCATTCAACTGCTGCGCTGGGTGCTCGACGAGGCGGCGCCGGCCGTGCTTCTGATCACCGAAACCAACGTCCCGCACGCCGACAACCTCAGCTACTTCGGCGACGGCCGCAGCGAGGCCCAGTTGGTGTACAATTTCGCGCTGCCACCGCTGACGCTGCACGCTTTTCACACTGGCAGGGCCCGCGAGCTGTCGGACTGGGCGGCCGGACTGGAACGCCCCTCGGCGCGGACGACGTTTTTCAATTTCCTGGCCTCGCACGACGGCGTGGGCGTTAACCCGGCGCGCGGCATTTTGCCCGAGGCCGATATCGAGGCGCTGGTACGCCGCGTGCAGGCTCACGGGGGCTTGGTGTCTTACAAGCACAACCCTGATGGCAGCCAGAGCCCATACGAGTTGAACGTTAATTACTTCGACGCGCTGTCTGACCCGCGCGGCGCCGAGCCGCCTGAACACGCCGTGGCGCGGTTCATGGCCGCGCACGCCATTATGCTGGCCTTGGCTGGCGTGCCCGGCCTTTACTTCCACAGCCTGGTTGGATCGCGCGGCTGGCCGGATGGCGTGGCGCAAACAGGGCGCAATCGCACCATCAACCGCCAGAAGCTCGACCTGGAAGCGCTGCGCGCCGAGTTGGGCACGGCCGGACACCGGCGGCAGGCTGTGTATCACCGCTTTGCGCAATTGCTGCGAGCTCGGGCCAGCACGCCGGCCTTTCATCCGCTCGGCGGCCAGCGTGTCTTGGATTGCGGGGAAGCTATCCTGGCGCTGCTGCGGGTGTCGCCCTCCGCCCAGGCCCGCGCGCTGTGCCTGCACAATGTCAGCGTCCAGGCTCAGCGCCTGAGCCTCGACCTGGCCGGCCTCGATTGGGGCGCAGCGCGAGCCCGGGACCTGCTTGACGGTCGGGTGCTGGCTGGCGACAACAACCGCCGCCTGGAGGTGACCCTGGACCCCTACGGCGTCGCCTGGCTGGCGCCAGACCCCTAGGCGGCGACCGGCGACGAGAGAACCCACAACGATGCCCGCCTGGCTCGGTACCGCGCTCACGCTGCCGCTGCTCAACACGGCCCTCAAGCTTGCCTTCGTGGCCCTGCTTTTCGTCGTGCTGCGCCGGGCGCTGCGCGCTGGCCAGCGCCAGGCGGAGCGCCACCTGGCCACGGCAGTCCACGACAGCGATCGCCGCACGCGCCTGCAGACTCTGCTGCGCGTAGGCTACCACGGGCTGCTCACGCTGGGGGCGCTGATCGCGGCGGCCATGGCTCTGCAGGCGTTAGGCCTCAGCATCGGTCCGCTCCTGGCCAGCGCGGGGGTGGTCGGTCTGGCCGTTTCGCTGGGCGCATCGCCGCTCATTCGCGACTACGTGGGCGGCGTGCTAATCCTGGCCGAGGACCAGTTTCGGGTGGGCGATGTGATCGAGGTGTCTGGCGTTTCGGGCGAAGTGGTCCGCCTGACTCTGCGGGTGACCTATCTTCGTGACGTGTATGGCAAGCTGCACACCGT
>JADLEU010000099.1 GCA_020845955.1 Anaerolineales bacterium | reverse complement strand
CGTGCCGGAGTTGTCAACCAGCGGCCTGGCGCTGCAGCCGGACGGCAGAATCGTGATCGTGGGCCTCACCGGCGGCGGGGCGGTGGACGTGCGGCGGTACCTCGCCAACGGCCAGCCGGACAACGCCTTCGACGGCGATGGCCAGGTCACGATCGCGCCCGACTGGATCGAATCCCTGATTGTCGACGATGTCGCCGTTCAGGCCGACGGCAAGATCGTGGTGGCCGGCCGCAATACGTTCGACCGGTTCAGCGCCGCCGCCGATTTTCTGCTGCTGAGCCTGACGGCGGCCGGCGAGGTGGACCCCTCGTTCGCCCTGGGGGGCTTCATCGTGACCGACGTGGGCGCCGGCGCCGATTACGCCAACAAATTCCTGATCCAGCGCGACGGCAAGATCGTGGCCGCCGGGCAAGCCGAGACCGGCGACCACTACGTGTTTGCGGTTGCCCGCTTCAACCCCAACGGCTCGCTCGACAACGACGCCGATGGAGATGGCGGCTTCAGCGGCGACGGCAAGCTGACCGTTCGGTTCGAGGGCGCGGCGGAAGCCTACGACGCGGCCCAGCAGCCCGACGGGAAGCTGGTCGTGGCGGGCTGGGCCCTCATCGGCGGCGACACCGACTTTGCGCTCGTGCGCCTGGAGACCGACGGCACGCTGGACGACACCAGCGACGGCGACGAGGGGTTCAGCGGCGATGGCAAGCTTACCACCGGTTTTGGGGGCGACGAGAGAGCGTACGCGGTGGCGGTCCAGCCCGACGGCCGCATCGTCGCCGCCGGCTCCCGGCCCGGCAGCGGTCCGGACGCAAGCTTCGTCGCCCGCTACCTGCCCGACGGCGGCCTGGATGGCACCTTTGGCTCCGGCGGCAAGCTCACCGTGCCGGTCGACGTTCTGTAAGCCTGGCGCTCCAGCTCGACGGCAAGATCGTGCTGCTGGGTTATCACGTGTCGCCCGACGGCGACAGCAAGGTCGCCCTGCACCGCCTGACCGCCGGCGGCGCCCACGACGCGAACTTCGACGACGGCGACGGCATCGCCTGGCTGGATTTCGGCGGCCGCGACAGCGGCAGCCACCTCGCGCTGCTGGCGGATGGCCGCATCCTCGCCGCGGGGACCAGCGGCAGAGGGACCTTGTTGGTGCCGCTGTGGCCCGACGGGCTGACGTATGATACCGGCGGCCAGCAGGCCCACGGCCTGGCCTTCCCGCCCGGCTATCAGCCCGGCTACCGCGAGCAGGCCACCGGCCTGGCGCTCCAGCCCGACGGCGCCCTCGTCGTCGCCGGCCAGGCCTACGCCCCCGACTACGCCTTCAGCCAGGCCTTCATCACCCGCTTCACCCCCCAGGGGCTCCTCGACGGCGGCTTCGGCACCCACGGCAGCGCCCGCTTCGGCGCGGGCATCTTCAACACCGCCACCGCCGTCGCCCTCCAACCCGACGGCAAGGTCGTCGTCGCCGGCTACAGCGCCTTCAGCGCCGACCACGCCATCATGGACCTCGTGGTTGCGCGCTTCCACCCCCACGGCACCCGCGACGACGGTTTCGGCTACCACGGGTCCTACATCCTCGACTTCGCCGGCGGCGCCGACAGCGGCACGGCCTACGACTGGGGCGTGCTGCGCCTGACCGAGGCCGGCCAGCCCGACACCAGCTTCGACGGCGACGGACGCTACTTCTTCGGCTTCGGGATCCAGAACGGCCTCAACGCGCTGGCGGTGCAGCCCGACGGCAAGATCCTGGCCGCCGGGCACGTCGATCGGAACTTCGCCGTGGCGCGGCTGACGGAAGCTGGCCTGCTCGACTCGACCTTTGGCGAGGGCGGCTTCGCCTTCGACGACCTGGGCGGCACCGACGTGATCAACGCCCTGGCGCTGGCGCCGGACGGCTGGCTGTACGCCGCCGGCTTCCGCATCCAGGGCGGGGACGCCGACCTGGCCCTGGCGCAGTACACGCCCGAAGGCGTGCTGGCGTCCTGCCCCGACCCGGCCGACTGCCACAACTGGCCTACCGGCACGTTCTTCGTGGACCAGGGCACCAACGACTACGCCTACACCCTGGACCTGCGCGGCGACGGGCAGTTGGTGGCGGCCGGCTGCCTCAACCAGCACTTTGCCGGGGTGCAGGTGGGCACGGCCGGCGCGCCGGTGGCCCTGCCGTTCAACACCGACCTGCTGGGCTACCCCGACTGCGCCAAGGGCGTCGCCTTCGCCGGCGCCGACAAGGTGGTCATGGCGGGCAGCCACGACCTGTATCCCTTCAACAGCGATGGGAACATGGCCCTGGCGCGGTTTGAGACGACGGTGGATACGTCGGTCCCGGCGGCCGCGGCCTATCCGGTGTTTCTGCCGCTGGTGCAGCGGTAGCGGGAGGGGACGCCAAGCGGAAGCTGCTTGCGCGCACCTGCACAGGCGGCAGGCCGCGGGTGACGGCGCTGTTCAACGATGCCTTCACCGGCTTCATGGCCGAGCCCAGCGCCTAAGGAGAGGCGAACGCCGACGGTACTACTTCCGTTACTGCGCCAGCCTACCAGGGTATGTGCGGGCTGAGATCCGCCGGGCGCTGGGAGTTGAGTCGCTGAGCTCACATGGGTTCCGGAAGCTCAACGCTCAGGCCTTATATGCGGCGCTGTGCGCGCAGGGGCTGGACGACGAGGCCGCCAGGCTGGAAGTAGCGCGGCACCTGGGGCACAACCGGGTGCCGGTGACGGTGCAGAGCTATGTCGAGGCGAATCGGCAGCGCGGTTGACGTTGATACGACACGATCTGGGCGCATTACGCCTCGTTCTTGCGCTGTGGTTGGCTAGACCTATAATAGGGCTGGGTGCCTGAGCTAATAGGCATGGGGGAGCTGGCCAACGTTGGTGCGTGTGGCCGGGAGGGGCACGATGTTGACTCCGGGCCGTATGCAACGGTGCAGGCGGCCCGGTTTGATTCACGGATTGAAACGAGGCGGCATGGTGCGGAGAGCTGAATGACGTTGTATCTGGCCGAGGGCATCAAGCCCACGCTGGGCGGGCACGAGAAGTTCGTATTTCGCCATGCCTGGCTCACGAAGGGGTTCCAGGCGGTCATCAAGGACCGTTCGCTGTTCAATAAAGAGGAGGCCCTGGTCGTCCTGGGCGTTGGCAAGAACATGGTGCGATCCATCCGGCACTGGTGCTTGGCAACCGGCGTGTTGGAGGAGGTCCAAGGGCGGGACGGGGTGCGGTTGGAGGCGAGCGAGCTAGGCAACCGGCTACTGCGCGCTTACAAGAGCTGGGATCCCTATCTGGAGGACATTGCCACCCTATGGCTGCTACACTGGCAGCTTGTCTCGAATCCGCGCCGGTCGCTGGTGTGGGCGATTGCCTTCTCCGTTTACTTGGGCGAGGAGTTCACCAAGCGCGACCTACACCTAGCCATCGCCCGGCAGTTTGAGAAGCTCGGGATCAGCACAACCGCGGACATGATGGAGCGCGAGGCTGATACCTGCCTGCGGACCTACGTTCCCGCCCGCACCAAGTCTGGCGGCATCGGTGAGGAGAGTCTGGATTGTCCGCTGGTGGACCTGGATTTAGTGCGATTTGTCCCGGCCGACAACGTATATCGCTTTAGTATCGGCCCCAAAGCCTCGTTACCTACAGCCGTCTTTGGATACGCGCTCCTGAGCTTTCTGGCTGAGGTGATGCCTCACAGCCGGACACTGGCGGTGGATGAGTGCGTCTACCGGGCCGGGAGTCCTGGGCAGGCGTTCAAGCTCGACGAAAACAGCGTGATGGAACACCTGGAGCACTTGGAAAAACAGCTTGGTGGCAAGCTGCGCCTGCAAGAAACGAGCGGCCTGCGGCAAATCTATCTGGATGAGAGTCTGGCTCGGAAGTTGCCGGAGCGAGCCATGGAATTACTGGACCACTACTATGCCCGCAACTAGCCTGGACGCGATCATCCGCGTTCGCCAGGCGGGCGTACGCTCCATTAATCTAGAACACGATCAGCGAGATCTGAGCGTAGCCAGTGGGTATGTGCTCACGGCCCAGGCAATTGCCTGCTTGCGGCGGATCATTGACGGTCTATCAAGCCAGCAGTCCGTCCGTGCCTGGACCTTGACTGGACCCTATGGCTCAGGCAAGTCGTACTTCGGGTTGTTCCTGACGAACCTGAGCGCCGGCCATGATCTGGCGCACCAGGGGGCGATGGCCCAGTTGGAGACCGTCGACAAGGGCCTAGCGCGCGCGGTGCGCCAGGCTTGCGGGCTCGTAGACACTCAGGGATTGCTGCCGGTGCCTATCACAGGTTACCGGGCAGCGCTACACGAGTGCATTCGCACTGGCATGGAGCGCGTACTGCGCCCCCACCGCCACGTCAGTGGCGTGCCTCCGCTCCTCCGGGCGATCAAGGCGGCTCGCGACAGTCGGCAAGTGGTGGATGCCATCCGGTCGCTGTCTGAGCTGTTGCCCGGCTTGGGGTATCGGGGCGCGATCCTCGTCTTCGACGAACTGGGTAAGTCACTGGAACACGCGGCTGCGCATTCGGGCGAGGCGGACATCTACCTGCTGCAGGAGTTGGCCGAGTTTGCCAACCGCAGCGGATCTACGCCCTTCGTCTTCATCGGCATCCTGCATCAGGCATTCGAGCGCTATGCGTCCTTCCTGGACAGCGCGCTGCAGCGCGAGTGGGCTAAGGTGCAGGGGCGATTTGAAGACGTCGCTTTCCAAGAGCCGCCCAACCAGCAGATGAGGCTGCTGGCGCAGGCGCTCGAAGTTAGCCATGCGAAAGCATTGGCGCCGCATCGCGACGCGATTCAGCGTGAGATTTCGGCTGTAGTGGCTAAGGGCTGGTGCCCGCCGAGCCTGACGCTGGAGGACTTTGGACAGCTGTGCGAGCGCGCCTATCCGCTGCATCCGTCCGTGTTGGCGGCGCTGCCCTATGTGTTTCGGCGCCTAGCGCAGAATGAACGCTCAATCTTTGCATACCTGGCTTCGCACGAGCCCTTCGGTTTTCAGGAGTTCTTGCGGCAGGCTGCGCCGCCGGCCTTTCTGCGATTGCCGCAGGTCTTTGATTATCTGATGGCCAACTTCCAGGGGCGCCTCTATGCCTCCGGGCGCGCCCGGGCGCTGACGGAGGCCTGGGAGCGCCTAGGCACGACCCAGGATTTGAGCGCAGTCGACACAGACCTGTTGAAGACGATTGGCCTGCTGAACTGGCTGGGGGAACTCAGCCACTTGAAGGCCTCGGCCGAGGCAGTGTGCAGCGCCCTGGCGGCACCTGATCGCCCTGAAGCGCAGTTGCGAGAAGCATCGGAGGCTTTGCAGCGCCGGTCGCTGGTTGTCCATCGCCGTTACAACGACGCCCTGGTGGTATGGCAGGGAAGCGACGTAGATGTTGAAGCGCGCCTGGATCAGGCCCGCCGCCAACTTGGCGGCTCGTTTAGCCTGGCCGAGGCCGTGCAGCGCTACCTGCCCCCGCGCCCGTTGGTAGCCCGCCGGCACAGCTACGAGACAGGAACTCTACGCTACTTTGAAGTACGCTATGTGGATGTTCACAACCTGGAGCGGGTCTCGCTGGCGCCTAGCCGTGGCGCTAGCGGAGTGGCGCTGGTGGCACTGCCGGCCAATAGCAGCGAGGCAGAGGTCCTGTATGCCTGGGCCAAAGCGCCGCCGGTGAGCGAGGCGCAGCAGGTGCTGGTGGGCGTAGCGGAACAGACTGGCCGGCTGGTGGAGATGTTGGCTGAATTGCGCGGGCTGCACTGGGTGGAGGAGAATACGCCTGAGCTACGGGACGACCCGATAGCACGCCGTGAGCTGCGGGCCAGGTTGGCCGGCATCGAGAGCGTCATCCAGCAAGAACTCGAACAGGCAGTAAGTTGGCACGGATTGGGGCAGGGCCGGGGCGCTCGTTGGTTGCACCGCGGCCGGCCCAACGACCTGACCGATGGGCAAAGCGTTGGGCATCTGTTGTCAGAAATCTGCGAGAAGCTTTACCCGCTGAGCCCCAGGCTGTGGAACGAGCTGATCAATCGGCGGGCGCTCTCGTCTCAGGCAGCGGCGGCCCGGCGCAACTTGATCGAAGCGATGCTGACGCGTCCTAATCAGCCGCTGCTCGGGATCGAGGGTTTTCCGCCCGAGCGCAGTATGTATGCCAGCGTGCTCGAAGCCAGCGGCTTGCACCGCGAGATGCAACCGGGCAAATGGGATCTGACGCCGCCTGAGGCCAAACGTGGGCGCGGAATGCTGCCGGTGTGGGAGGCATTGGAGCGGTTCGTGTTCGACCCGCCAACCGAACCGCGCTCGGTGCAGACATTGTTTGAGCAGCTCAACGCGCCGCCGTATGGATTGACCGATGGTGTACTGCCCGTGATCCTGTGCGCGTTTTTGCAGGTGCACGAGCACGAAGCGACGCTGTATCGCGAGGGCACCCTCTCGCCCGAACCGGGCATCGCCGATTGGGAAGTGCTGTTGCGCCGGCCTGAGCTGTTCTCCGTGGCCGGCTGCCGCATTACGGGGCGGCGGTTGGTGGTGCTGGAGCGCCTGGCCAAGGGCTTCCAGGTTCCGGCGGCAGTCATGCCGGCAGTGCGCGAGCTGGTGCGGCGGCTCAAGGCGCTGCCGGAGTACGCTTGGCGCACCCAACAGGTATCGACTGCCGCGCAGCAGGTGCGCCGCGTGGTGGACATGGCCCGCTCGCCTGAGCGCTTGCTGTTTCATGATTTGCCCGAGGCGGTGGGCGTGCAGCCCTTTGACGAGGCCGAGTCCAACCGGAAACAGGTAGCGGAGTTCTTTGACAAGCTCAATGCGGTGCTGCAGGAACTCAGCGAGGCAACGCCGCGCTTGCGCGACCGTGCCCGCGATGTACTGTTGGAGAGCTTTGGCTTGCCGGTGGGCGAGGCCGGGTGGGAGACGTTCGTGGCTATGGCAGGTGAAATGGCGTCTCGCGTCACGCACCCGCAATTGCTGCCCCTGTTGCGGCGCGCGGCGGACGCCGCTGACCCCCGCATGGGCTTGGAGAGCGCGCTGGCGTATATTGCCAACCGGCCGGTGCGCAGTTGGGCCGACGCCGACGCCGAACGCTTTGGGCCGCAAGCCCAAGCCCTGGGCCGGGTGTTCGTAGCGGAGCGGGATGGCGTGGCGGTGTTGGCGTCGCTGACACCTGCGCAGGAGCGAGAGAGCCGCCAGGTGACGGACCGCTTGCGGCGCTACTTGGCGGATGAGACAACTGATGATGTCCTGGTCGTCCGCGCGGCATTGGAGCGCCTGCTGCGAGAATTGAGCAATGGTCATCAATGACGGCAAGTCCAGGCAGCATGGTCGGAGTTGGTACGATGTCAGTTGAGCAAAGGAGCGATGGGCACATGACTGATAAACCAAGCACGACGGCACCCCGGCACATTCTGTCACTATCGGGTGGTAAGGACAGCACCGCGTTAGCTATCTACTTGCGCGACAAGTTTGCATGCTTGGAATATGTGTTTTGTGATACAGAGCAGGAATTGCCAGAAACCTATGACTATCTTCACAAGCTGGAGGTCTACCTTGGAAAGCCGATCGTATTCCTGAAGCACGACGGGAAAGGATTCGACGAACTCCTTCGTGCTCGTAGGGGGTATCTCCCCTCGCCGCAAGCACGCTGGTGTACTGAGAATCTTAAAATCAAACCCTTTGAGAAGTACGTTGGCGAGTCGCCGTGTTACAACTACATAGGGATTCGTGCTGATGAACCGCATCGCCGTGGATACATTTCGACTAAACCTAACATCACTGCGAAATACCCTTTTGTTGAAGACGGCCTGAGAAAGCCTGACATTTTGCGATTACTGGATGAAAGCGGTCTTGGTCTACCGGCTTACTACGAATGGCGATCCCGTTCTGGATGTTATTTTTGCTTCTTCCAACAAAGGATTGAATGGGTTGGCCTGCTGGAAAAACACCCCGACCTTTATCAGTTGGCGATCCAGTATGAAAGAGAAGATGCCGACACTGGAGAGAAGTACACATGGGCTAGCCGCGAAAGCCTAAGGGAGTTGATGCTTCCGGAGCGGGTAGCGCAGATTCGAGCAGAGCACACCCGCCGTGAGCAATGGAAGACGAAACACCAAGCCAATTTGACCTTGGCCCAAGTGTTTGGCTCAGATGAGAGCGATAACACTGATGGGTGCCTAATCTGTCATCTTTGATCTTGGCGAACATACACCGTGGCTAAGGTTTCGTCGTCTAATCAACCATCAAAGCTAAGGACTACCTTTGCTCGCACGTTTTCCCTCGTGAGACCTGCCGTAGCTGAAGTGTTGCGGTTGGCTACAGATGCTGACCGTAATGGGCACAAGCGCCTCGAACAGGCGGCCCTGCGAGACGATAGCAACTTAGGCTCTATCTATGTGGAGGCAATGCCACGATATGGCCAGGCTGCTGGCCTGCTGACCAAGCAACATCTACCTACTCTACTTGGTCAGTGTGTGGCTCGACGCGATCCCTTACTCGAGCAAAGCGGCACGCAATGGCTCATGCATTTTGGTCTATCAGCTCAGCATGGCTTTGGTCCACAGTTCTGGCGCGAGATTGTGCTATCTCACTTTCTAAGCGGCGAGGTGCTCACCAAGGCTGCTCTGGCCGAGAGGATTGCGGGCATCCATGAACAAATCGAGGCTAAGCCCATTAAGTTAGCTTACGCTGGAGAAGCTGCTGGGGCATTCCTGGGTACCTACACAAAACCAGACGGCCTGGGCAATCTGGGTATATTACGGAAGGGCACTGACAGCTACCTTGTCCTAGATCCTGAAGCCCCTCCCACCTGGGCAGTTGCCTACGCGCTGCTTGATTTATGGGAAGCCCAATTCGGCGATCAAGTTGCGGCTGGGCTAAACGAGCTGTACGGCGAAAGGGGGCTCACGAGCCTGTTCATGATCAGCCGGGGCCGGCTGAACACAATGCTGGAGACGATGCAGGCGGAAGGCATGCTGGAGTTGCATCTCATCGCTGCGCCCTATCAAGTGCTGTTGCTCAAGCGGGACCGCGCCTGGGTGTTGGGCAAACTCTATGGGACCGATTTCGCCGAGTAATGTCGTTCTCCAGATCCGCTCGTTAGCGCTGCGGCTGCGGGTGGGGCTGTGGCTCATGCCGTTGTCGTCGGTGGGGCACGAAGCGGCCGAGGCGGCGCGGCTGGGCGTAGACGCGGTAGATCTGCGCGAACGTCTGTTAGGCGAGCTGCCAGAGGGTGCTCGATTCGCAGGCCTAAGCTGGGAACGTGTGGTGGAACTGATTGACGAGGTGATCAGCACTTCTGGTGCTCATGATGCCGTGCTGGTCTACAATCTGGACCTGCTGCTTGCCCGACTGAGCTATTCGGATCGCCGTCAGGCGTGGCAACACTTGGGGAGCAGGCTGCCGCACCGCACGCGTGGCTTGTTGTTGGTTGTGCCTGATACGGCCGACGAACTGCTGCCGCCGCCCGAACAACTGGCGTCCTGGCAGGGGGAGGGCCTGGTGGCGCAGTAGGTCCGCTGGGCCGGGTCAACGATTCCACCTGGAGGGGAGCATGAAGATTCGCGATCTGGTTTCGGTTGATGCCAAGGCTGAGTTTCGCAGCGATGTGCAGATTAGCGATTTTGAGGACCCGGAAGTCAACCTGGCCCTCCTGCACAGTTACATTTTCAGCCGCACAGCGCCCAGCGAACAGGAATCCACCGTAGGCGTGCTGCGCATTGCCACCGATGCCTTTTCGAGTGGCCGGCTGGAAAACCGGATCGCCATCGTGGCCAACTATGGGCATGGCAAGAGCCATCTCGCCCTCGTCCTGGCCAACTACTTTAGCAAGCCATACCCCTCGCCTGAGCTCAAGATCATCATCGAGAAGCTGGCCAACGCCATCAACAATGACGCCCAGGCCGCCCACTACCGGGAATTTCGCAAAAACCATGCCGAACACCTGGTGATCCGGCTGCGCGGCGACGTGCCCCATACGCTCCGCGAGCAGTTCGTGGCAAGCCTGGAACAAGCCTTGGGAGAACACCAAGCAACCAAAGATGCTAAGGTGCCCCATTGGTTCGAAGGCGCCGAGAAGTTTCTCCTCGGTTTGAAGGGCGATGAGTTGGCCCGCGCCAATCGCTATCTTGACAAGGTAGGAACGGAAGTCAAGCTGCTTCTGGCCGACGTGCGTAAGCGGCGGCCCGCCGCTTACGACCACGTGCGCGACCTGAGTCGCGAACTCTACGGCTTTCCGCTAGAGTTTGGCGCCCAAGTGAGCATGGCAACCCTGCTCAAGTGGGCCGTTGACACCTATTGTGGCGAGGGTAAGCCGTTGGGCGGCGTGTTGGTGCTGTTCGACGAGTTCAGCCTGTATGTGATGAATTACGCGCAGCGCAACGCGGCCGGCGAACTGCAGGATCTGCTGAATGGAATTGAGAAACACAGGGGTAAGGCGCTGTTCATGGCCCTCGCGCAGCATGATCCCGCGGGATTGGCACGCCAGCTAGCAGTAACCGAGCAACGCGAAACCCTGGAAAAGGAGCTCACGCGCATTCCACGGCGGGTTAGGCTGTATTCCTTGATGGAGAGCGTCGTTGATGCGTACCTCAAGCAGCCTGATGCTGCCTGGCGCGAACTTCGTTCGCAGAAAAACCTGCGCGGACCGTTGGCGCGGGCATCAAGCATAGCGATGGATATGTTCAGCCGCCGCTATGAGCGGACATTGAATTGGGGCCCCGAGGAGTTCGACCGGGTCGTGACGCAAGGCTGTTTCCCGCTGCACCCCATCACGACGGCGCTATTATGCGATATGCAATTGCAGGCTGTGCAGGTGGCCGGCAACCCGCGCACGGTGTTAGGCTTTGTGCTAGAGCAGGTCTCACAGAAACAAAATCAGCCGGCGGCCGAGGGCAACCGGCTCAACTGGGTCTTGCCGATAGCACTGGTGGATTATTTCCGCGAGTACCTGTCGCGGGACGCCCTGCGCCTGTATTCTGAAACCTTGCGTCATCTTCCAGGCGACGCCGACCCGCAGCAAGCTGCCCTCCTCAAGGCCTTGCTGCTTCAGACGGCGGCCGGGCTGCCTGGCCGCCGTGATACGCAGATAGAGTTCCTCGCTGAGGCTAGCGGCCTTGAACCAGATGCGGCTAAGAAGCAACTCAGAGCAATGAGTGGCGAGAGCCGCATCCTGCAATGGGATCCAAACACGTCCCTATACAGCTTTTGGCCAGTCGGTGCCAATCCACACGGGCTAGACGATATTCTACAGACACACCTCAGTCAAGCATCCCTTACCTGGGAACTGCTGGGGGAAGTCGAGGAGCAGTTGACTGGGATCGCGGTTGACGTGCCATGGGGTCATCCGGAAGACTGGCGAGCGGGTGAGTACGTTTTGTCGCGTGCCTTCTTTGATGTGCCCCATGTTCGCGAGCTAATTGAGCCATTCAAGGTCAAGGCTGCGGGCGAAGTGGACGACGACGATCGGGGCTGCGTGATCTGGCTGCTCGCCCAGGCGGAGGAGGACGTTGATTGGTTCCGACGAAAGGCAACCGACATCTTGGACGAGGCCTTTCCCGGAGAAAACCCGCCGCCAGTGATTCTTATGCAACCCGAGCGTCCAGCACCTGGCTTAGTGGACGCTCTAAAAAGGGTGTGGGCCCTGAGGCAATTCACTCAGGATGAGAGAAAAGAGGTCGGTGACGCCTTTGAGCAAGAACTCCGTCGCCAGAAGCAGGCAATTGAAAATGGGCTGGTCGTCCTTCGCGGCGAAGGCGAAAACTACGCGAGTATGCCCCGACCTGTAGCGACCTGGGTGGCTCTCGCTCCCTACCGGGCAGGGCTACAGGCCCGTGGACGACAAGGCCTGCAGAAGCTGCTGGCGAATTGCTACGAACTGGCGTATCGCTTCAGCCCGCCTGAGTTCTTTACACAGTACAGGAGAGGCGGCAAGGGACCTAGCCCGTTGCGCAATGCCGTACGGATGCTGTCAGCGGTGTTGTTGCGGAACAACTTGCCCAGTAGCTATAGTGGTATCAGCGTCAATGCTGTCGTGCGCGACACGTCCGAGAAATTCCTGAGAGACAAGTGGCGGATCGTCACAGCCGACTGGCGTTTGCAGGAACCGGGCAACCAACGCCTGGAGAAGGCCTGGAAGCTGCTCAATGAGACATTCGGTGCCGGGCGGCAAGATGTGCCTCTACCACCGGTGGTTGCTAAGCTCCTCAACCCGCCCTACGGATATGATCTCAACACCCTGTCCCTGCTGTTCTCGGCCTGGATCGGCTATAACGTTCAGGACCTGCAGGTCAGTTTGGGTGGCCGGCAAGCTGCCTGGGAAAAGGTCGCGGAGGCACTCACTGACACCAAGGCGCAACTCGTTACCACTCTCTTGGAGCAGCAGGCGCGCATCTCACGGCGCGATCAAGCTGTAGCGGTGCGCGAGGTCAAGGAAACTATCCGAAAGGCCAAGAGAGGAACGCACACCCAGGCCGAAGCGCACCGCATGTTGGCAAACCTGCAAGCCTATCTCGCTGATTCTGGACCTTCCGCTCCGTCAGCCTCCGAGGCCCAGCAAGCCGCTGAACACCTACAACAGGCGCTCAATGAGGCAAAAGACTATGACAAGTTGGCGGGCGAGATAAGCAGCCAAATCCGGCAGGAAAAGAATGCTAACGCACTCATTACCACCGGCAATCGCATAAAGAACCTGCCGAAGCTGGGCAACGTATTGCCAGCCGAGTCCGGCGCCGACGAGCTGCAGACACGATGGCTCACCAGCCTTGAGGTTCAAGTTGAGGAAGCATGCAGCAGCTTGGAGGCCATTGAGGGCCTGCCGCAACTTGAACTCAATAAGCGCGAGCTGGAGGATCTGAAGAAGCGCCTGCGGAGCGCGGGCCTGGCGGACCTGGCCAAACGCGTGGACAAGTCGGCCCGCGCCCTGGAGCGGCGTGGGCAGGAGCTTCAGCGGGAGGGCCAAGAGGAAGCCATTCGCGCTCAGATTGGCGCAATGACTACCCGGGTAGGATTAGCTGATTTGTTAGCCCACCAGGCGAAGCTGAAGACGTTTAGCGATCTGTCGGCATCAACCGGGAAAATCCGCGAAAAGAAGTCAGACGAGATTCGACGAGCAATTGATCAGTCAGAGACCTTCGCCAAAGGTTTGCTTGAGGCGGTCGGAGATCTGAAGGACCGTGAAGGCGCCGATAGCTGGCTCACCAACTTCCATCGCGCTCATCAGCAGTATCAGGAGACCCCCCTATATGCTAAGTTGGCCGAGGCAAGTGATCGCGCGATGCAGGTTCGCCAGTACTATGCTGATCTGGAGCCGCTGTCTCAGCGTCGACCAGCGACGCCGGAGGAACTCGAGGCGGTCAAGCTCCAACTAGAGACGTTGTCCGAAATGGCCAAGAGCCTGGGGGCCGCCACGCGCGTTGCTCATAAGAAGGCCGAGCAGCAACTTGATCAACACGCCGAGAAGTTGCAGGACCAAACGACGCAATGGCTCGATAGTTTTGAGTATGGCCTGAAGGATGCACCAACTATGCGTTGGCTGCATGATCGTCTCCAATCGCCCCCGGCGTATATGACGGCCGCGAATCAAAAACGATGGGAGAAGCTGCGTCGCCAGGCACAGACCCAGATTGACCAAGATGTCGTCAGCCACATCGAAGGAAAATTCAGGGAAATCCGTGACCCCGACGTGCGGCAGGCCTGTCTGCGGCGCTTGCAGGAGATCGCGAAGGAGAAGGCTGCCCGTTAGCTTGGATGGCAACGGTCGAAGACGCCATGAGCGAGATACTGCTCGACCGCGAGGGCACGGCACGCATACCGCCAGGCTTTCAGGTTGCGGAAACCGAAGTCGAGTTTCTGCGGGTCGCTCCTGAGGCCGAGGCTTTGGTGGTGCGGGGGGCGCGGCTGTGTGATTGGGCCGCGACGTTTTTCCGCGGAAGACGGGCGACGGTCCGAACCCTGGTTCCACTCAGCCATGAGCTGCGGCAGTCGTTTCCGAGGCTAACCGATGATCAAGCTGGCACTCTAGCGGGTCGGTTGGAGGATGCCGCTGACCGGCTCGAACGGCCACTCTCCGCCCAAACCATCCTGGAGTATCTGTTCCCGACGCCTTTGTGGAGCGGCACACCATCTGCTGAACACGCGGCGGTATGGCTGCTATGGGTGCGCCAATGGGCGACGGAAGAAGACCTGCAACCGGTGCTGGCCCAATTGGCTGAAAATTGGCAGCGGCAGTCTGATCCGTCCGAGGCGGCAGTTTATACGATCACAACTCCAGAACGAGCTCTGAAGGCACTAGACACGTGGCTTGGCATAGGCAGTCGCGCTGATTTTCCAATCCTAACCACATTCCCGGTCGAGGTGCCGGACACATTGGTCGAAAGGGCGCGCAAGGTATGGCGTCGAGACATTGTCGAAACTCAGGGCCAACATTTTGATGTCTTGGTGGGGCAGGCTATTCCTTTCCCTCTGCTCCAGATAGCGGCGCGTGAAGCCGGCCAGTACTATCGCGATAAACCTCACGAACTATCCAAGGAACGGCTTGACCGGCTGGCACTTTATCTGAGTCGCGACGACCATGAACAACTCCGGCGTCTATTGGCGCCTGGAGCGCCCGGGCGCATGCCGGCGGAACCAGAAGCGGTGTTGCAGTGGTTTAGAGAACAATACCTGCCATATCGCGAATGGCAACGCAGTAACGGGTCTGACGACTCGCGCGCGATGGTGTTACAAGCGGCTCGCGCGTTTGCCGAATGGTATCTCACCGAGTATCCGTCAGCCCTGGCGGGCGCGCGCCTGGCCAGATGGATTAGCTTCAACAAATCCGCCGCTGTTGGCCAAGCTGAGAAGACAGTCACGCTTATCGTGATCCTTGACGGCTTGCATGTGCCTGATGCGCGTCTCGTGCTGCAAGGCATTCGCCAGAACATCAGCCGCCTGGAGGTGCTGTCAGATGGTTTGGCGTTTGCGCCCTTGCCAACCGTCACGCAATTCGCCAAGGAAGCGCTGCTTCGTGGTGTTCCCCCGGGGCACATTGACGAGGTGAAGCCAATCGGTGAAATTCTGCCGGAGGACGAATCGCCAGCAGCGAAATTGGCGACGTCAGTTGAGCATCGGATTTACCTGTGGCGCGTCTTGGAGCCGGACCGCACGTATCACAAACGGAACAGTTATGAAAACCTGCTGCAAGATATCGAGGGTCGTCTTGTTGCTGAGGTCCATAAGATCCAGCAGATCGTCGCGGCTGTTCCGAGCGATGTGGTGTTGCAGATCATCGTGGCGACGGATCATGGTCGAATGCTGGGCAAGGCCGTTCGGATCCTGCCTATTCCTGAGGGTATGCAGGGGCATGGCCGGGCCGCCTGGGGCGAAGCCAAGTTACCATTCCCGGCCGAAGGCTTTATTGTGCGCGACGATATCGCCTACCTGTATGGTGATCGCTTCGGATTGAAGTCCGATGTAGCTATTCCGCTGGACGAAAGCAGTTTTATGGGCAACGATGGACGAGCCGGGACCGAGCTCTTTCCGCACGGCGGCCTTTTCCCCGAGGAGGTGATTGTGCCCTGGATTGTCCTGGCGCGCGATCACACGGCCCCGCAAGTCGAAGTTACTCTTACCGGTACGGGCCGGGCGCGCCGTACGGGAATCCTGCGTCTCACGGTCATGAATATGGGCGATGTGCCGGTGGAACTCAGATCGTTAACCCTGGACGTGGGCCGTTCCGGGAAACACGAGGTCCTGGTTGGGCTGAAAATCGGGCAGCGTGCGAAAGCCGAGTGGGAAGGCGATCTGTCGCCATGGCCATCGCCCTCCGATTGCCGCGCAGCCAGCGCCATTGCGCACTGCGTGCCGCCGAACGGCGTGAGCTTCGATGTAACGGTCTCGGCGAGTCTACAAAGCGAAGATCTGTACATTGCGCCTGATAATATACTCGAGGACCTAACGTAATGGTTGACTCCCTGCCAGATGACGTCCTTCCGGTCACCCGCGCAGCCGCGGTGCTAGACGATAAGGTTCACGAGGTATTTGGCAACCTGGCTATTGACAAGCGCCGGTTGCCGGCCAGCCAGCTTCAGAAGCGGGGCGTGCCGGCCTACGTTGCGGAGTGGATTCTGGACTCAATCGTGCCGGGCGTTGGTCCACTAACCCAAGCGGAAGCCGACAAGGTTCAAGAGTGGGCGGGTCGATTTATCCCGGCGCCTGGCGATGCCAATCTCATCAAGAACCGGCTGCTCGATGGCGAAACAGTAAGGGTACTTACCCCCGTGAATGTGGAAATCGAACTCACACGCCGCCGTCAAGAGCGTGTAGCGAAGATGAGCCTGCTCGGTATCGGCGACGCGTACATTGCCGACACGCTGGTTCAGCACTACCCGGATTTGCTGAACCAAGGCATGTGGGGTGTCACGCAACTTACCAGCACATCCGAAGGCGTTGCGCTCGACAGCTTCAAGCCTATGCAGGCATCGGTCAATCTGCAGCTCTACAAGGAGGCGCGGACGGAGTTCTCCTTACAGGAATGGCGGCACCTTGTGCTGATTTCCATGGGTTACGACCCCGAAGCCTTCACAGAGGCCGAGCAGCTATTGCTGCTGTGCCGCCTGTTGCCGCTCGTGCAGAAGAACATGCACTTGATGGAGCTGGCACCTAAGGGTACAGGGAAGAGCTACATTTACGAGAATGTCAGCCCCCGTGTTCGACTAATCAGTGGCGGCACTGTATCGCCCGCCGTGTTGTTCGTCAACAACATGTCGGGTCAATGGGGTCTGCTGGCGAGATATTCGGTCGTGGTACTTGACGAGGTCCAAACGCTAAAATTCGATAGACCAGAAGAAATCGTCGGTGGGTTGAAGGGATTTCTGGCCAATGGCCGCTTGACACGAGGTGGCCTGCACGAGACTGCCAGTGATTGCAGCCTGGTGCTATTGGCTAACATCGCCCTGGACGCCAATCAGCAGCCACTCTCAGAGCCCTTAGTGCGCGAGTTGCCGGCTTTTCTGCGTGAAACTGCTTTCCTTGACCGCCTTCGGGGTCTGATCCCGGGCTGGGAGATACGAAAACTGAGCGGCGAATGTTTCGCGCGAGGCGCGGGGCTGAAAGCCGATTTCTTTGGGGATGCGCTTGTAGCCCTGAGAAATGACCTGGTTCACGACCAACGTGCGGCCCGCCGAATCGAGCTAAAGGGCGAAAAGGTCTACAAACGGAATGAAGATGCCGTTCGCTCGATTGCCAGTGGTTTGCTCAAGATTCTGTTTCCACATGGGCAGGTGACGGACCTGGAGTTCGAGCACTACTGTGTACGGCCTGCCCAACGACTGCGGCAGTGGATTTGGGATCAACTGCAGATGTTGGATGCCGAGTACCGGCAATACGAGTCGGATATCCGATACGAAATCCTGCCCGAATAGTAGGGCGTCATTACTCTAAGGGGAGCGCATGTGTTTGTAGATCCCGTAATACAACAAGAAAACGAGTTGCTTTCGTATGCTGAGATGTTTCATCTCTGGCCTAAAATGTGGAAGCAATTCGACCAAGCTCTATACCCATGCACTTGGGTATGTGTTGCACTTCACAACTCGCAGACAAGCAGCATACCCAATAGATCAGGCATCTACACGCTATTGGTACAACCAGGTGTTGCGTCTCACCCAGCGTGCTCATTTCTAATGTACGTTGGCCAAGCCCGCTCGCTGCGCAGGCGTTTCGTGAACTACCTTGTTACTGAGAAAAGACGGCAGAAGCGGCCAAAGATCTATCGCATGCTGAACCTGTACGACAACTTTGTGTGGTTTTGTTACACACCTGTAGCTGCCTCCAAACTTGACGTGTACGAGAATGCTCTTATGGAAGTTTACATTCCTCCCAAGAATTCCGACAATAGATTACCTGCTAGTACAGCGCGGCTGAAATAAGCCGGTCGTTTAGGCGACGAGCGGCTTGGCCTGATAGGTCCATTGGAACGGTTTGGCCATGGTGCGATTGTAGTAGTCGATGAAGGCCAGCACCTTGGTTTG
>JADLEU010000098.1 GCA_020845955.1 Anaerolineales bacterium | reverse complement strand
CTCTCATCGAGCCTTAATCTGGAAAGGCCGAAAATCACCCGCAGCGTAGGCCAAACGGCAGTTGACTCCCTGCCTGACTCGGCCTATACTCCGGCTGAGTTGAGGGTGCGATCTCAGACGACTGGAGGGACAAACGGCCATATGAGCCGCGCGTCGCTGACAGAAAAGCTGAATAGGCCGCAATCAAGAGCACGCAGCGTGTAATAGCGCCGCGTGCTTTTTTGTTTCTTCCCCACGTAGCAGCAGCCCTGGGCTGCGGAAAGGAATGTGTCATGGACTACGGGATGATCGGCAAGATCGAGAAGGCCAAGCGCTACGCCGAGCAGCGCGAACGCTTTCGCTTCGACAAGTTCAACGTCACATTCAGTGGCGAGAATAACGATCACCAGGTGAGCTTCGACAGCGGTGTCTTCAAGTGCGACTGTGAGTTCTTCATGCTGCGCGGGCGCTGCAGCCACACGATGGCCCTCGAGCAGGTGCTCGACAAGATGCTGCCCCAGCCGGTAGAGGCCTGAATCCAATATACTGGGCACGCTCGTGGGGCGAGGCGCCAGGCGCTTCGCCCCTTTTTGTTGCCTCCATCTGTCGGGTTCCAGCCGGTTTTTCAGCCGAACAGGCTCTGCGCCAGCCAGGGCGCCGCGCCGCCGGCCCGGCGGCGGTGTAAAAAGAGAGGGGGCTTGGTATAATGCCAGTGCGCGGCGGGCGCGGAGCGTGGCCCCGCCGCTTTCTTGCGCATGGGAAAGGCATAGCGTTGTTAAGACGGTGGCAATTCTGGGTCGGCGTGCTGATCAGCGCCGTCCTGCTGTGGCTGGCCGTGCGCGGCCTGAAGCTCGAAGAGGTCTGGCAAACGCTGCGCACGGCCAATTACGTCTGGCTCATCCCGGGCATCGGCATCTATTTCGTGGGCGTCTGGGCCCGCGCCTGGCGCTGGCACTACCTGCTGCGGCCGCTCAAAGCCATCTCCACGCTCAAGATGTTCCCGATCGTCACCATCGGCTATATGGGCAACAACATCTACCCGGCGCGCGCGGGCGAGGTGCTGCGCGCCTACGTGCTGCGCCGCGAAGAGGGCGTGCCCGTCAGCGCCAGCCTGGCCACGATCCTGATCGAGCGCATCTTCGACGGCGTGGTGATGCTGGTGTTTGTCTTCTTCAACCTCGGCGGGTTGGCGCGCCTGACCGGCCACTCGGGGCTGGCAGGCAGCATTCAGACCGTGGCGCTGTGGGGCACGGCGGCCTTTGCCGCCGCCCTGGGGTTGTTCCTGCTGGCAGCCATGTTCCCGCACCAGTCGCTGGGGCTTTACCGCCGGCTGGTGGCGCCGCGGCTGCCTGGCCGCCTGCGCGAGCGCGTCAGCCAGCTGGTCGTCAGTTTCTGGACCGGGCTGGAGTCGCTGCGCTCGCCGCGCAACATCCTGATGGTCTTCGTCACCTCATTCGTCATTTGGCTGCTGGAGACGGGCAAGTACTGGTTTGTGATGCACGCCTTTGACTTCAGCGGCTACACCGGCGGCTTCTTTGGGCTGATGCTCATGAACGGCATCGTCAACCTGGCGACCACGATCCCCTCGGCGCCGGGCTACGTGGGCACCTTCGACACCCCCGGCATCGCCGTGCTCACGGCCTACGGCGTGGCGCCGGCGGTCGCCGCCGGGTATACGCTGACGCTGCACGCCGCGCTGTGGCTGCCTATCACCCTGCTCGGCGCCTATTACATGGCCCGCGCTGGTCTGCGGTGGGACAAGGTGCGGTCCGAGGTGGCCGCCGGCCGCGAACCGCCGAGCGGCGGTGAACAACAGCTGGAAAGCCAGAAGCTTGAGGCTTGAGCAGCCAGGCGATGGGCACGCCTGAACGCAGCCGCAGCCGGCGCATTGCCATCGTCGGTGCCGGGCCGGCCGGACTGGCCGCCGCGTATGACCTGGCGCGCGCCGGGCACCAGGTGGTCGTCTTCGAGGCCGCGCCGGAAGTCGGCGGCCTGGCTTCAGGCTTCAAGGCGCCGCACTGGGACTGGACGCTGGAGAAGTTCTACCATCACTGGTTCGCGTCCGACAAGGCCATCCTGGGCCTGATCGCTGAGCTAGGCTGGAGCGACCAGGTGCTCTTCCCGCGCCCCTACACCGTAGCCTACGTCAACGGCAAGTTCGAGCCGCTCGACTCGCCACGGATGGCCCTGCGCTTCTTCCTGCGCCATTACCCCTTGACCGACATGCTTCGCTTTGGCCTGGCCACGCTGTACCTGCGGCTGACGCCCTGGTGGCAGCCGTTGGAAAGGGTGACGGCCGCCGAGTGGGCGCGACGCTGGTACGGCCCGCGGCTGTATGACCTGCTCTGGCGCCCGCTGTTGGTGGGCAAGTTCGGCGAGGAGAACCTGCCGGCCGTCAACATGGCCTGGCTGTGGGCCCGCCTGCACGCGCGCACGACGCGGTTGGGCACGTTCAAGGGCGGGTTCCAAGCCTTCCTGGACAGGCTGGCGGACGTGGTGCGCGGCCTGGGCGTCGACATCCGCCTGGCCAGCGCCGTGACCGGCATCCGGCGCCAGCCAGAAGGCGGGCTGGCGGTCACCACCGCGAGCGATACGGAGACGTTTGACGCCGTGATTTCCACGTCGTCTCCGGCGCTGATGGCGCGGCTGGCGCCTGATCTGCCGGAGGCGTACAGCGCCAAGCTGCGCGCGCTCAAGTCGCTGGGCGCCGTGGTGATGGTGCTGGCCCTCGACCGCCAGCTCACCAGATACTACTGGCACAACATCCCCAAGGAGGCCGGCTTTCCTTTCCTGGCCCTGGTAGAACACACCAACTACATCGACGCCAGGCACTACGGCGGCGATCATCTCGTCTACGTGGGCGATTATCTCGATCCGAGCCACGAGCATTTCCGGCTCAGCAAAGAGGAGCTGCTGGACCGCTTCCTTCCCGCGATCCGGCGCTTCAACCCGGACTTCGACCGCAGCTGGATCAAGCAAAGCTGGCTGTTCAAGACGAACTACGCCCAGCCGGTGCCGCCGGTCAATCACTCGCGCAACATCCCGGCGCTGCGCACCCCGGTGCCCGGCCTGTATTTCGCTTCGATGAGCCAGGTCTACCCCTGGGACCGGGGGACCAACTTCGCGGTAGAGATTGGCCGCAAGGTGGCCGGCCTGGTAAGCCAGGACCTGGCCGGCGAGAAGGCCTGATGGCTCCAGGCCGGCAGCGCGGCGGTTGGTCTTGGGCTGCGGCGCTGGCGCTAGGCCCGGCTGGCGCGCAGGTCCATCATCCAGCCGCCCATCGCGCCTGACAGCAGCACCAGGAGCGTGCTGGCATACCAGAGCCCGGGCGCGAGCGGCAGGCGGGCGGGCACCGCCTGCAGAAGCAGCAGCGACCACAGGCCGCTGGCCAGCCCCACCCACACCGCGGCCCGGCGCGCCAGCCATCCCGCCGCAGCCCCCGCCAGCACGGGCGGCGCGGCCAGCAGGATAAAGCTCAACGCAATCAGCCCCACAAGTGCCAGGAAGCCGCCCGGCGCGCGCTGCGCGGTCCACAGCCACGGCAGCGCCACTTCGGCAAACCGCCAGGCCGCCAGCCCCAGGGCATTGCCGAGGGCCACGGCCAGGGTCATGCGCGGCCAGTCCCAGCGCGGCGGCTTCACGCCCGCCGCTCCGTAGGCTGCCAGCCCTCTTGATAGGGCTCAGGCACGTAGGCGCGCGGGTCAGCGCTGGCATAAGCCTCCAGCAGCGCCGGCGTGAAGGGCGCCTCCGGGCAGTTCGCCCGGCGCCAGTGCAGGAAGGGCAGAAGCTCAATACGTGCGCGGCGGAATTCAGCCATGACGAAGTGCGCCACCAGGCCGCACTGCGCCGCGAACCCCTGGCGCTCGAATTCCTCCAGCACCAGCGCTGGATCGATCGGCACGCTGCGGAACGCCGGCCGCCACCCATCCGCGCCCCCGTCGAGCAGCAGATAGCGGGCGCGGTGCCGGCCGTCGAGTGGCGCCCCGACCGAGCCGGGGTTGAGCAACTGCCACTCGCCGGGCGCCACGCCATGGTCAGGGGCCGCCAGGCGGCCCGGCACGCGGCGCTGCATGGGCAGGTGGGTATGCGCGGCGATGACGACCGGCTCGCTCACGCCGGCCAGGTGGGCGGCCAACTCGGCGGCCGGAGCGTTGGGGTAAAGCGATTCGGCATTTCCACGCGGCGAGCCGTGTACCACGCGGATGGGCGGCGCGTCGGGATAGCGCAGGCTCAGGCTGTCCGGCCAGGCGGCGATGGCCGTGTGCCAGCGCCCGGCGAGCTGCGCCCGCAGCCAATCGAGCATTCCCCACTGCGAGCGGTCAGCCCACTCGGGGGGCGCGCGCGGCGTCTCGTGGTCGAGCAGGTAATACTCGTTGTTGCCGCGGATGACGGGCCAGCCCTCGGCGATGACGCGCGCCGTCACCTGGGCCGAGAACGGTCCCCAGTTGACGACATCGCCCGCGACGATCACCTGGTTGACCGCGAACTGGGCCAGGTCGGCCAGCACGGCCTCGAGCGCGGGCAGGTTGCCGTGCAGATCGGCCAGGACAGCCAGGCGCGTCATAGAAAAGAGGCAACTCCTCACGCGCCGGGAGCGGAGGGTTGCGGCTGCACGGCATACTCAAGCCACACAATGCCGCTGGGATACACGCGATGGGAAGTCAAAGTGAGCATGCGTTGGACGGCCGGCGCCGGGAGCAGCGGCCGACCCCCGCCCAACAGAACAGGGATAATGGCCGGCTCCACGGTGTCCACACAACCCAACGCCAGCAGGCTTTGGAACAATTCGCCTCCGCCGAACAGCCAGATATCCTTGCCGGGCAGCAATCGCATTTCCTGGAGCCGCGCCTGGGCATCCTCGGACACAATCGTTACCTGGGGATGATCTTGCTGCCGAAGCGTATGAGAGAAGACCAGGACCGTCTTTCCCCAGAACCCGTCCGCGTCCCTGGCTAAGCCCTCATAGGTCAGACGGCCCATGAGAAGGGTGTCGAACTGATCGAACAATGCGCTGAAGTCTATTCGGGGTTCGTCCACGATCCAGCCCGTTTTGCCGGCCATGTCGGCAATGTAGCCATCCAAACTGCATGCAACCTGGTATCGGATACTACGCATGCTGACCTCGCGCCAGTTGGCGGGGCGGTGAATCCCGCCTCAGTCCGCCAGCGCCAGCTTGACCACCGTCACCCCGTCGCCGCCCTCGTTCTCCTTGCCGGATTCGTAGCTCTTGACCACCTCGCTGGCGCGCAGGAAGTCGCGCACACCCTGGCGCAGCTTGCCGGTGCCCTTGCCGTGGATCAGGCGCACCCAGGGCAGGCCGGCCAGGTAAGCGGCGTCGAGATAGCGCTCGAGCTCAGGCAGGGCCTCTTCGACGGTCTGGCCGCGCACGTCGATCTCCAGGCCTGGCGAGGGGTGCAGCACAGGCACGCCCTTTAGGGCCGGCTGGCTGGGGCGCGAGGCCGGCTCGGGCGGGTCAGCTTCGGGCGAGCCGCGTAGCTCGATCTCGTCGAGCTTGGCGCGGATGCGCATGCGGCCCACCTGCACCTCGGCCTCGGCCGCCGTCAGCGCCGTCACCACCCCAATGGAATTTAGCGTCTTGAGCTTGACCGTGTCGCCCAGGCGCACGGCGCGCCGCGCGGCCAAGCGGCCCACCTCGGCCGGGCGCGCGGGGACGGCGAGCGGGTAGGTGGTCTCCGCTTCAACTAGCGCGGTGTCGACTTCGTCCAGCAGGTCGAGCGGCGCCTCGCCCGGCCCTGAGCCCGTGACCGGCGCCATGGCAGCGGCGCGCGCCAGCTTGCGCTTGAGCTCGGTCAGTTCTTCGCGCAGGGCCTCCAGCTCCTGCTGGCCCTGGCGGCGGGCTTCAGCCAGCACGCGGCGCCGCTCCTCGTCGATGTGCTCCAGACGGCGCGCCAGGTCGCGCTCGGTCTCTTCGGCATCGCGGCGGGCGTTCTCGGCGCGCGTGCGTTCGGCGCGCACTTCCACGCGCGCCTGGTGGATCTCCTCCAGCACACGCTCGGCCTCCAGGTCGGCCTGGCCCACCATGCGCTTGGCGTCTTCGATAATGGTGGCGTCGAGGCCCAGGCGGGCGGCAATGGCAAAGGCGTTCGAGCGCCCCGGCAAGCCGATGGCCAGCCGGTAGGTGGGCGCCAGGGTGTCCAGGTCAAACTCCATGCTGGCGTTGCGCACGCCGGCCGTATTGTAGGCGTAGCCTTTGAGCTCGGGGTAGTGCGTGGCCACCAGGGTGGTGGCGCCCAGGTCGAGCAGGTAAGACAGCATAGCGCGGGCCAGGGCCGAGCCCTCGGCCGGGTCGGTGCCGGCGCCCAATTCGTCCAGGATGACGAGCGAACGACCATCCACCTGGCGGAGGATGCGGATAGTGTTGGTGATGTGCGCCGAGAAAGTCGAGAGCGACTGTTCGATGGACTGCTCGTCGCCGATGTCGGCGAAGATCTTGGGGAAGACCGAAATCTCGGAACCCGATGCCGCCGGGAGGTGCAAGCCGCACTGGGCCATCAGCGCCAGCAGTCCCACCGTTTTTAGGCTTACGGTCTTGCCCCCGGTGTTGGGCCCTGTGATGACCAGGGCGTACGTCTCCGGGTCGAGCAGCACGTCAATGGCCACGACCGTGTCGGGGTTGAGCAGCGGGTGGCGGGCCTGGAGGAGCTTCAAGGTCGTGCCCGGGTGGGCCCGGGAGGTGAGCGGCTGTGGGCTAGAAGCTGGAGGCGCGCAGGACGGCTGTTGCGGGTCGCTGCCAAGCGTCAGCGCATGGGCGGTCACGGGCTCGCGCCCATCGTCGGGCTTGCCGCGAATTTCGCCCTTAGTCTTTCGGGCGCTTTGGCCGGCGGGCGATTTGATCTCCCGCAAGATTGGTTCGTGCGCCCGCAACTGCTCCGCATACTTGGCCTTGGCGAAGGCCAGGTCGATCTCGGCCAGAGCCTCGACCGCGGCCACGATGCGCGGCGTCTGCTGGCCGATGAGGCCGGACAGGGCGGTCAGGATGCGGCGGATCTCCTGCTGCTCGGCCAACTGCAGCTCACGCCAGGTGTTGTTGAGCTCGACCGTCGAGAGCGGCTCGATAAAGAGCGTGGCGCCCGAGGCCGATTGGTCGTGCACCAGGCCGCGGATGCGGCCCTTGAAGTCGGCCTTGAGGGGGATGACGTAGCG
>JADLEU010000097.1 GCA_020845955.1 Anaerolineales bacterium | reverse complement strand
TAGTGCCTCAATACGCCGATATGGCTTTGAAGCGTATCTCGACAGTCCACTATCAACCAGAGCTGTTTCCTGGTCGAGAATGACTGTTCTGCGCCCGCCTGGTCCCCTGGTGGCCTACCTGCCTGAAGCGGCCTTTGAACTATTGGCCGAGCATCTGGTCGCCTTTGCCAATGCCGATGGCGGCACGATCGTCGTCGGGCTGGATGACAAGGGCCGGCCAGCCGGACGGGTGCATGCCGAGGAGGTAGAGGGCCTGCTGCGCGCGGCCGAGCGCCTGTGCCGGCCGGCCGTGGTGACCGGCTGGGACCAGCTCGACGGCCCGGCCGGGCCCACCTTCGCCATCAGCGTGCCGCGTTCCCCCGAACTGCATGCGCTGGCCGACGGGCGCGTGTTGGTGCGCGCCGGCAGCCAGAACCGCCCGCTGGGCGGCGAAGAGATCCGGCAGCTGGCCGCCACCAAGTCTTCCAGCGACTTTGAAGCCGAGGCCGTGCCGGGTGCGGTGCGCGCCGACCTGGACGGCGATCTGATCGCCGAGTACTACGAAAAGCGCGAGCAGCGCCAGCGCCGCCCGCTGACCCAGGAGCCCGACGAGGTGCTGCGCGAGATCGGTGCGCTGGACGGGCAGGGCCGGCCCACCACCAGCGGTCTACTGCTGTTTGGCCGCGCCCCGCAGCAGTTCCTGCCCCAGGCTGGCCTGGTGTTTGTCAAGTTCGCCGGCACCGAGCCGCGCGGCGATGACGGCCTGGCGGGCTATGGCCGGCGCGAAGAAGTAACTGGGCCGCTGGCGCGCGTCATTGAGAGCGCCTGGCAGAGTGTGTGGAGCGAGATGTCGGTGGGAGCGGTGGTGAAGGGCCTCGAGCGCCAGGACATCACCGAGTACCCGCCTTTTGCTGTGCGCGAGGCGCTGGTCAACGCCGTCTGCCACCGCGACTACCGGCTCAAGGGCCGGCGGATCGAGATGCGTATGTATTCTGACCGCCTGGAGGTCATCTCGCCCGGCGGGCTGCCGGGCTTCATCACGGTCGACAACCTGGTCGAGGAGCACTTCTCGCGCAACCCCCGCCTGGTGGCCGGCCTGTTCCAGTGGGGCTACATCGAGGAATTGGGCCTGGGCATCGATCGCATGATTGAAGACATGGTCCAGGGCGGGCATCCGCCGCCGCGTTTTCGCGCCGCGCCGTACTCGTTTACGGTGACGCTTTCCAACGCCCGCGAACGGCGCGCCACGCCGCGCTGGGAGACGCAGATGAACGAGCGCCAGGCCCGTGCCGTCACCTACGTACGCGAGCAGGGCAGCATCACAAACCGCGAGTACCGCGAACTGTGCCCCGACGTCACGCCTGAAACCCTGCGCCTGGATCTGAATGATCTGGTCGACCGCGGCATCCTGCTGCGCATCGGCGCCAAGAAGGGCACCTATTACATCCTTAAGTAAAGCGCTCCGCGTTACGGTCAAGCTGGCGTATTCTGCGCCAAGCCAGATCAATTATTACGTCGATCCAGGACCACTTAGCCCCAATCTTATCCCAAATTATCCCAAGTTTGGGTTTGGGATATGCGGTTGGAGCGTTACTTTGCCTCTGCTTTGCGCCCGCAGATGTGTTCGCAGTGCGCGGCCACCGTCACTCGCAGGCTCTGTGCGCTGAAGCCCAGGTCGCGCACCACCGCGTTGAACGGCCCGCCCGCATCGGTCTTCAGCGTGGTGAGCTCGCCGCAGTCCAGGCACATGACTGACAGCCGCTGCTCGTCGGCGCTGCGCACCTGGTAGTGCCGCTCGCCACTTGGGCCGGGCAGCGCCTCCAGCCAGCCCATTTCGCAGAACGTCGCCAGGTTGCGGTAGATGGTAGACAGGTTGGCCTGTGCCCGCGCCTGCCGCGCGCGCTGGTAGATCTCTTCGGCGGTCAGGGGCGCCTCGGCCTGGAGCAGCAGGTCGACCAGCTTGCGCCGCGGGCCCGTCAGCCGGTAGCCGGCCGCGCGTAAGGTCTGCAGGATCTCGCTTTGGACCTTCCCGCCATTCATGGCATGACCTCCACCCGCAGCGCCCTGGCCAACTCAGTGCCGATGACGTGCTCGTGCCCGTTGGCGCGCAGCCGCAGCGGGCCATTGAAAGGCGCGCGATGCAGCACACGCACGGGCACACCCGGGCGCAGCCCCAACTCGGCCAGGTAGCGCAACTTCTCGCCGTCGTCGGTCTTCACCCGTCGCAGGACGGCCTCGGCTCCCACGGGTGTGTCGCTCAACGGCTGGTCGTTGGTGGCTGCTATGCGGCCATCCTTGGTTGGAATCGGGTCGCCGTGCGGACAGTGGGTCGGATAACCCGAGACGGCATCCATGCGGTCCTCGAAAGCGTCGGTAATGGTTAGCTGCAGGCCATGCGCCTGCTCGTGGACCTCGTCCCAGCCGAAACCCATCACCTGGACCAAGAGGACTTCCAGCAGACGGTGGCGCCGGATCGAGCGCAGCGCCTCGCGCTCGCCCTCGGTGGTCAGCTTAACGCCCTGGTAGGGCACGTAGCTGAGCATGTCAGCTTGATCCAGACGACGCAGCATGCGGACCACGGCCGAGGGCGAAACTTCCAGGCGCTCGGCCATGGCCGAGGTGCTGACGCCTTCTGGGTTCCGCTCCAGCCGGTAGATCTCCCCCAGGTATTCTCTCATGATGGGAGTGATTTTCAAATAGGTTTACCTTGATCAAATTTCGAGTGAATTAGCATCAACGCTACTATTGTAAGGCGATGTTGACCATCTGCTTCACTGACTATATGATAACGCTAATGCGAATTATTTGCAACAAGGAGCGATAGCCAGCCCATGAAGCCGAACCCTGTAATGCGTTTGCTTGCCGCCGCCCTCGGGCTTTCCCTTGCGGCTTGTAGCCCAGCAGCAACCTCTGCGCCCCAAACCCCTGTACCCACGGCCGAGGGGTCGGCAGGCGGTACCGGCAACCTCGTCGTTTACTCCGGCCGATCCGAAAGCCTGGTGGCGCCTATCATAGCGCAGTTCGCGGACGTCACCGGCATCGACGTCGACGTGCGCTATGGCAGCACGCCCGAGATCGCCGCCACGCTGCTGGAAGAAGGCGCAAACTCGCCGGCTGACGTGTTCTTTGCCCAGGACCCCGGCGGCCTTGGGGCGGTGGCCCAGGCCGGGCTGTTGGCGCCGCTGCCCGGTGACGTGCTGGGGGCGGTCGACGCGCGCTTCCGTTCGCCCGAGGGGCTGTGGGTCGGCATCTCCGGCCGGGCGCGGGTGGTGGTCTACAACACCGAGACTCTCTCGCCCCAGGATTTGCCCGACGACATCGCCGCCTTTACCGATCCGGCCTGGAAAGGCCGCATTGGCTGGGCGCCAACCAACGGCTCGCTGCAGGCCATGCTCACCGCCATGCGCGTGGCCTGGGGCGAAGACGAGGCGCGCGCCTGGCTGGAGGGCATCCTCGCCAACGAACCCATCGCCTACGAGAATAACACCGCCATCGTGGCCGCCGTGGGCGCGGGCGAAGTTGAGGTAGGCTTCGTCAACCACTACTACCTGTATCGCTTCCTGGCCGAGGAGGGCGAAGACTTCCCGGCGCGCAACTACTTCCTGCCGGGCGGCGGCCCTGGTTCGCTCGTGATGGCCGCCGGCGCGGGCCGGCTGGCCAACGGCAAGAACTCGACGAATGCGCTAAAATTCATCGAGTTCATGCTTTCGCCTGTCGCGCAGCAGTACTTTTCCGCTCAGACCTACGAGTATCCCTTGGTGCCGGGCGTGGTCACACAGCCCGGTCTCGTCCCGCTGGCTGACCTCAATGCGTTTGACATCGATATGGCGGCCCTCGCCGACCTGGCGGGGACGACGGCGCTGATGAGTGAGGTAGGGGTGCTGCCCTGAGCGTTCTGCGTTTCTCACTGACCTGGATCACCGGATTGCAGCGGGGGATACGCTTCAACCGTTTCCCCCGCCGGTGGTTGAGCGGCACAACCCTGTTGTGGGCCGCGGCTGGCCTGGTCCTGGCCGGGCTGCTTCTGCCATTGGCCTACCTCGTGCTCCGAGCGGTCGAGACCAGCAGCGGCGGTTGGAGCGCGCTGCTGCGCGCCCGCACCCTGGCCACGCTCGGCCGCACCCTGCTGCTGTCCGGCTCCGTCACCGCCGTGTCGGCCGTCATCGCCGTGCCGCTGGCCTGGCTGACCACGCGCACCGATTTGCCCCTGCGCCGCTGGTGGGCGGTGTTGACGCCCCTGCCCCTGGTCATCCCCAGTTACGTCGGCGCCTACTTGATGGCTTCCGCGCTGGGGCCGCGCGGGCTCGTGCAGCAGGCCCTGGAAGGTCCGCTGGGCATTACCCGCCTGCCGGACCTGCATGGCTTTCTGGGCGCCACCATCATTCTAGCCCTGCTCACCTATCCCTATCTGCTGCTAAGCGCCCGGGCGGCCTTGCTGAAGCTCGACCCCGCGCTGGAGGAGGCGTCGCGCAGCCTCGGTCACACGCCCTGGCAGACGTTTTGGCGTGTGACGCTCCCCCATTTGCGCCCGGCGCTGGGCGCCGGCAGTCTGCTGGTGGCGCTCTACGCCTTGCGCGATTTTGGCGCGGTCTCGATCATGCGCTACGACACGTTCACGCGCGTGATCTACGTGCAGTACCGCTCGTTTGATCGGTCGCAGGCTGCCCTACAGGCGCTGGTCCTGGTCGTCATCACGCTGGTCTTGGTCGCGCTCGAAACGCGTTTGCAGGGACACGCGCGCTACGTTTCGGCCGGGCCGGGCGCGCAGCGCCAGCCGCCGCGCCTGGCGCTGGGGATCTGGCGCTGGCCCGCGCTGGCCTTTTGTGCCGGGGTTGTCGTCTTCAGCCTGGTGCTGCCGGCGACCGTGCTGCTGTATTGGCTGGTGCGCGGGCTGGCCGCGGGCGAGGCGCTGCCGGCGCTGGGCATGGCCACCTGGAACTCCTTGCTGGCCTCAAGCCTGGGCGCGCTGGTGACCGTGGTGGCCGCGATGCCGCTGGCCATCCTGGCCGTCCGGCGGCCCGGGCGCCGCACGCGCCTGTTGGAGCGGCTGACCTATACCCTGTTCGCCCTGCCGGGGATCGTGGTGGCGCTGGCGCTGGTGTTCTTCGGCGCCAACTACATTCCGCTGCTGTATCAAACCCTGCCGCTATTGGTCGCGGCCTATGTGCTGCTTTTCCTGCCGCAGGCAGCCGGCGCGGTGCGGACCGCGCTGCTGCAGATCCAGCCTCAGCACGAGGAAGCCGCGCGCAGCCTGGGGCGGCGGCCCTGGCAGGTCATGCTGACCATCACTCTGCCGCTCATGCGCCCGGGCGTTGTGGCCGGGGCGAGCCTGGTCTTCCTGACAGTAATGAAGGAGCTGCCGGCGACCTTGATCCTGGCGCCCGTTGGGTTCCGGACCTTGGCGACTGGCGTCTGGTCGGCGGTATCGGAAGCGTTTTTTGCCCAGGCGGCAGCGCCAGCGCTGATGATTGTGCTGCTGTCGTCGCTGCCGATGGCGTTGATCATCCTGCACGAGCAGAAGGCGTCGGCATGAGCGCGATTGCGGTGCGGTGTCTAGGGCTTGGCAAGGCTTATGGGACAGTGGCCGCGGTGCGCGATCTGGATCTGACCGTCGAGCGCGGGCAGATCCTGGCCGTTATCGGGCCCAGCGGCTGCGGCAAAACGACCATCCTGCGCCTGCTGGCCGGGTTCGAGCGGCCCGACCGTGGTCAGGTGGAGGTTGGCGGGCGGGCGGTAGCCGGGCCGGGCGTCTTCGTGCCGCCTGAGCAGCGCCAGGTGGGCATGGTCTTCCAAAACTACGCCCTCTTCCCGCACCTGAGCGTAGCCGACAATGTCGCCTATGGCTTGCACCGGACGTCGCGCGAGGCGCGCGCGGCCCAGGTGCGGCACGTGCTGCAGCTGGTCGGCTTAGCCGATCAGCACGCGCGCCTGCCGCACGAGCTCTCAGGCGGCCAGCAGCAGCGCGTGGCTCTGGCGCGCGCCCTGGCGCCAAACCCGGCCGTGATCCTGCTGGACGAGCCCTTTTCGAACCTCGACGCCAGCCTGCGCCGCGCCATGCGCGATGAAGTGCGCGCCACCCTGCGCACGTCGGATGCGACGTCTATCTTCGTCACGCACGATCAGGAAGAGGCGCTCTTCATGGGGGATTACGTGGCCGTGATGCACGCCGGCCGCATGGAGCAGGCCGGCACGCCCGAGGACATCTTCCATCGCCCGGCTACGCGCTTCGTCGCCGAGTTCATGGGGAACACCGACTTCCTGCCCGGCGAGGCGCGCGCTGACGGCATTCACACCGAGGTGGGCCTCTTCCCGCAGCGCGTGGCGCTGCCCGAGGGCGCCCGCGTGGAGCTGGCCGTGCGCGCCGACGATGTGACCTTGCGGCGCGATCGGGGCTCGAAGGCCCTCGTCTTGGCGCGCCTATTCCAGGGCGCGCAGAACCTCTACCGGGTGCGGCTGCCCTCCGGCCGCCTGCTGCACAGCCTGCAGCCGCATACGCTGCTCTGGCCCCCGGGCACGCCGGTGCAGGTGGTGGCCGACGCCGGCCACCCGCTGGCCTGCTTTCACGACGGCCGGCGCGTCGAGCCCCTCGACTAGGCCGCCGTGACCCTGCCGGCGCGCCAGACCCCGGAGCGCACTTCTGCCCGCTCCAGGCCCAGACGCGCCACGTTTTGCGCAAAGGCCGCGACCGAGCCAGTCGTGTAATACGTTAGACGGCCGGGCGCGGCGTCCGTCGGCGTGCCGAACCCGTGTGCCGCCCACATCCGCGCCGCTTGGCGCGCAACGGCGGGCGCCGGGTCGATCACGCGCACGCCCGGCCCGCAGATTCGGTTGAGCAGGGGGATGACAAAGGGATAGTGGGTGCAGCCCAGCACCAGCGCGTCGATGCCCTGCGCCAGCATCGGCTCCACCCAGCCGCGCAGCATGCGTTCGGTGGCAGGTGTGTCCACGGCGCCGGCCTCGATCTGCTGCACCAGGCCGGGGCACACCTGCGGCAGCACGATCACGCCCTGCGCAAACCGCTCGACAACGGAGGCGTACAGCTCCCCCTGGAATGCGGCTGGCGTCGCCAGGACGCCAACGACCCCGCTGCGCGTGGTCTCGGCGGCTGGCTTCACCGCCGGCTCCATGCCCACGAACGGCAGCCCGGCGAACTCGGGCGCCTGGCGCAGCGCGCTCAAGGCGGCGGCCGAGGCCGCGTTGCAGGCTACGACGATCAAGCGCGCCCCCTGGTCTTGCAGGAAGCGCGCGATGGCCCGCGCGAAGCGGCACACCTCGGCCAAGGGCCGCGGCCCATAGGGCACGTGCGCGCTATCGCCCAGGTACACCAGGTCAGCCGCGGGCAGCGCGGCCCTCACCGCGCGCAGCACGCTCAACCCCCCCAGTCCCGAATCGAACAGCCCAAGTGTGGTCAACGCTGCCGGAGGCGCTTGCTTAACGGCGGCGCCCCGCGGCCGCGGCCACGAAGCGCTCGAACAAGGCCCGCATCGCCGGTTGGGCCTGCAGGTTTTCAGGATGCCACTGCACGGCAAGCGCGAAGGGATGGGTGGGACTTTCGACCGCCTCGATCACGCCATCGGGGGCTCGGCCGACCACGCTCAGACCGGGCGCGACGGCCTGCGTCGACTGGTGGTGACGGCTGTTGACTTCCACGCTGGCCGAGCCCACGACGCGCGCCAGGAGCGAGTCTGCCTCGACCTTTACTTGGTGCGCGGGGTAGTCCAGCGGGAAAGCGGGATAGCGGAAGTAGTGCGGCAGCGCCGTGGGCCTCTCGCTGGGCAGGTCTTGGGTCAGGCTGCCGCCGGCGGCCACGTTAAGGACTTGCAGCCCGCGGCAGATCCCCAGCAGCGGTTTCTGGTCTGCCAGGGCCTGGCGGGCCAACCAGATCTCGGCGATGTCGCGGTCAGCGTCGATGCTATTCGTGGCGGGGTGCTTGGGCGCGGCGTACCGGGCCGGCTCAATATCTCCGCCCCCGGGCAGGATGACGCCGTCCAGGCGCCCGTACAGCTCGCGCAGATCGTCGCCCTGCACCGACAGCGGGATCAAGATGGGCATCCCGCCCGCTGCCAGCACGGCGTCGATGTAGCCGTGCAGTTCGCCCTGCACGCGCGTATTGGGCTCGGTCAGCGATGAAGACCAGCGCTGGGTCGTGATGCCGATCAGAGGTTTGGCCATGGGCTGCCCGGGAGAAAACAAAAGGCGCGGGCGATTGGGCGCCTGCGCCTGATCAAGCTCAGTTCGGCTGGCGCGGGCGCGTCAGGCCGTGGGACGGCGCTTTTCCTTGAGGCGGGCCGCCTTGCCGCGCAGGTCGCGCAGGTAATACAGCTGCGCGCGGCGCACCTTGGCGCTGCGGAAGACTTCCACCTTCTCGATCCGCGGCGAGCGCAGCAGGAAAGTGCGCTCGACGCCGATGCCGTGCGAGGCCAGGCGGCGCACAGTGAAGTTGGCGTCGTTGCCGCCCTTGCGCAGGCGGATGATCGTGCCCTTGAACTCCTGAACGCGCTCCTTGTTGCCTTCGACAATGCGCACGTGGACGCTGACGCTGTCGCCCGCGTGCAGCTCGGGGATGTTCTGGTTAAGGGGGGCTTCCACTGCCTTAAGCAGGTCGGGCATAGTCGTGAATCCTGTTGAGTCCCGGGCAAGACTTTGCCGCCCCAAACCACGGGACGGCAAGCGGGAAGATTATACCAGCCTTCCCAGGAGGCCTCAAGGGGCAGAATCGCGCCATCCCAGCCGCCGGGCTGCCGCCAGCACCCCCACCAGGCTCTTGGCATCCTGGAGCGCGCCGCTGCCCGCCAGCGCCAACACGCGCTCGATCGGCACGCGTTCGATGGCAATGTCCTCGTCATCGTCTTGCGGCAGCGGCGAGGCGCTCAGCCCGGTGGCCATGAAGACGTGCATCAACTCGGTCGAATAGCCCGGGGCCAGGTAGAAGCTGGCGATCTCTTCCAGCCGCTCGGCCCGCATGCCGATTTCCTCCTGCAACTCGCGGTTGGCGGCCTTGGCCGGGTCTTCGCCGGGCTTAAGTGTGCCGGCCGGCAGTTCCAGCAGCACCTGGCCGGCCGCGTGCCGATACTGGCGGACGAACCACACCTGGTTCTCCGCGTCGAGCGGCAGCATCATGACCGAGTGGGGATGGTCGACGATGTCGAGGCGCGTCGTTAGGCCGGGCCGGACCGCGACCTCATCCACCCGCACCTGGAAAGCGCGCCCGCGATATTTGACCTCAGATCGGATGACCTGGACTGCCATTCTGCCTCGCCGAAAAGCGGGGACGCCGCCCGCGCCTCCCCGAGGCGCCCTGGCACGGCGCCCCGAGCGAAGGGGCGGGCCCAGGGTGGGGCAGAGCGGCGAACTCGCTCGAGGTTACGGGTAGCGCAACACCTGCCCGGGGTAGATGGTATAAGGATAGACGACGTTGTTGGCAGCCGCCATCTGCTCGACCGTCAGGCCGCAGTTATACGCCAGGCGGAAGAGCGTGTCGCCCGTCACCACGGTATGCGTCCCGGTGCACGCCGTTTGGGTGACGCCCGGCACGGGCGTGGCGCCGGCCACGGGCATGTTCAGAAGCTGACCAGGCTTGATCGCGTGCGGGTTGATGCCCGGGTTGGCCGCGATGAGCGCCGAGGGCGCCACGCCGCAGTTGCGGGCGATCTTGTAGATCCAATCGCCCTGCTGCACCGTGTAGGGATTAGGGCAGGGCGCGCCGGCGGCGGGCGGCGGCGCGCTGGTGGCGGCGGGCGGCAGCGAAGTGGCGGTGGGGACGACGCCGACAATGGGCGTGGCCGAGGCGGCTTCCAGGGGCGGTGCGGTGGTGCTGGCCGGCGGCGCAATGACGGTCTCATCGCCGCCGCCCACGCCGCCGGCGGCCACGGCCGTTTGAGTCAACTGGTTGGCCACCTCGGTGCTGATGGCCGCCATGGTCGCGTTCTGCCCATCGATGATGGCCGGCGCGGTGCCGGTGCCCAGCCCCAGGCCAGGGCCGGAGGTGTTCGTCGGGGGCAGATTGGTGGGGTTCGCCGAGCGCGTGCACGCCGCCAACAGCAACCCGCCACACACCAGGGCTGACAGGGCAAGGCGGCGCGTCCACGCTGCGGTTGGTTTCGGCATGTGACCCTCCTCCGGGGCGGTATGGCGGCCAGGCGGATGCGCCCCAACTGGCGCTGCGCGGGGCGCCTGGCCGCACACTCACGTGTGACTGTAGCACAAGCGATTCCGGCCGTCAATTATGACGCTAGTCTTAGTGCATGAAGCGTGCCAGCCCAGCCGCGGCTGCCGTGCGGCTGACCGCGACCTTAAAGGCGAGTTCAGTTGGCTTTAAGAATGTGAGTGAGGATGGTGGCGCCGCTGCCGCCAATGTTCTGGGCCATGCCCAGCCTGGGCTGGCCCGGCACTTGCGTGGCGCCGGCCTCGCCGCGCAGTTGCTGCACGATCTCGACGATCTGGTAGACGCCGGTAGCGCCCACCGGATGGCCACGGGCTTTGAGCCCGCCGCGGGTGGCAATCGGAACGCGCCCGCCGGGACCGATCTCGCCGTCCAGGCCCAGCCGCGGGCCCTGCCCGCGCGCGGCGAAACCGCACGCCTCGAGCGACAGCGCCGCCATGATCGAAAAGGCATCGTGCAGCTCGAAGATCTGGATGTCGCCTGGGCCGGCGCCCGCCTGCCCGTATGCCTTGCGGGCCGAGTCGTAGGCGGCTGAGAGCCACAGCGGATCGCGGCGATCGTGCACGGCCAGCGAGTCGGTCGCCGCGGCGGAGCCGGCCACGTGGACCGCCGGGCGCCCGTTGCGCCGGACGTGCTCGGCCGGGACCAGTACCAGCGCCGCGGCGCCGTCGCCAATCGGGGAGGCATCCAGCAGGTTAATCGGGTCGGCTACCATGCGGGCGCGCTGATAGTCCTGCGGCGTGATCGGGTCGTGCAGCCGCGCGTAAGGGTTGTGCAGCGCGTTGGCGTGCGCGTTGATCGAGAAGGGCGCGAAGTCGGCGTGCTGCCAGCCATATTCGTGCATATAACGCCGCATCACCAGGGCATTGATGGCCACAAACGACAGGCCCTGCGCCGCTTCCCAATCGGCATCGGCCGCCGTGGCCAGGGCGGCAGTCGTCTGCGCCCCGGCCGTGTCGGTCATCTTCTCGACTCCCACCACCACGGCGCTGTCCATTTCGCCCGCGGCGACGGCCATCAGCCCCGCCCGCAGCGCGGCCGCCCCCGAGCCGCAGGCGGCCTCGACCTTCACCGCTTCCGTGCCGCGCAGCCCCACCCAGTCGGTGACCAGCGCCGCCAGGTTTTCCTGCCGGTTGAGCAGGCCCGACAGCATGTTGCCCACAAACAGGCCGTCGGCGCGGTCGCGGCCGGCGTCGGCCAGCGCCGCCAGCACTGCCTCGCCGGCTAGCACACGCAGTGATTTGTCCCACTGCTCAGCAATCGCCGTTTGTCCAATCCCCAGAATCGCGATTTTGCGCATGGTTGCGGTAACTCCTGAGCTGATTCTAACTCCAGCGCCTCTCAAAATCGATCAGGCATCGATCAGCTCTTTTTCAGCGGCTGAAACCCGCGGCCCAGCACTTCGCGCGCCGGCGACACCATCATGAATGCGTTGGGATCCTCGGCGCTGACCAGGGCCTTGAGCTGCGACATCTCGGTGACCGTCACGGCCACCAACAGCACGTCTCGCTCTTGCTGGGTGTACATGCCCCGCCCGCGCAGCGCCGTCACGCCGCGATGCAACTCCTGCAGGATGCGGTCGGCCACCGCCTGCGGCTTGGCCGCGACGATCAGCGCCAGCAGTTGCTGCCTCCGCCGGCCATAAACGCCCGGTTCCGCGCGCGAGCGGCCGCCGCCCTGGGCCTCGTGCGCCTCCATGGCGCTCCACAGCCCGCTCAACACCGGCACCTCACCGAACTTAGGCAGCACTTCACCGCTGGCCTGGGTCAGCCCCGCGGTGCCTAGCCCAACCAGCATCAAGAGGCCGTTATAGACTACCCCCACCAGCAGCATGATCCAGCCCGGGATGGGTCCCAACGCCGAGTTGGCGAAAAACTGGCCCCAGGTGGTGGCCAGGGTGGGGTGCAGAAAGCTCTTCAGCCCCCAGGCCAGCCCCATAATGATGAAGATCCAGACGTAGTTGCGGCGGAACCGCCGCCCAAACGCCTCCCACATGCTGATCGGAAACTCCGGATGCAGCAGCGATTCGGCCAGGTTCTCGGCCCACTCGGGGTTTGGCGAAAACGGCGGCACCAGCATGGCGCCGAAGAAGTCGGTCTCCATCAGCCGAACGCGCCGGCTCCACAGCTCGTAGTAGCGGTAGCGGCGCGCCTCGATCCAGGCGAACAGCGTGACCAGCAGGGTGTCGAGGATGATGACGCCGTAGTGGTGGTTGGGGTCCGACAGCGCGAAGGACAGCGCCGCGCCGGTGGTGACCACGGCCCAGTTGGTGGTGTTGTCCAGGCGCGTGCGCCAGACGTTGCTGCGGCCCAGCTCGCCCCGGTAGAAGTGCACCATGGCCGTGGTGAACTCCGACGGGTGCAGGTTGTAGCCGCGAAACGACCACACGGGCTCGGGCGGTGGTGTCTGGCCGGGGCCGGGGTCGGTGCCGCTGGGCGGCTTGGCGCTCTCCATCTTAGGCCTCCCTGATGCGTTGTCTCGATTGTATCAAACTTGGCGCGCACGTCCTAACCGCGCCCCTGCGTTACAATGCCGCCTGTGCGCTTCCGCAATCAACCTCTGTTCGGCGCGGCGCTGCTGCTGTTGTTGGCGGCCTGGGCGCGCCTGTTGGCGCTCGACAGCGTGCCGCCCGGCTGGCGCGACGACGAGGTCGTCGAGACCACCGTGCACGCCGCCCTGGCGGCCCAGAGTCTTCCCGGGCGCCTGATCCTGTTCTTCCCGCAGGCCGAAGGCCACGAGCCGCTCTATCATTACCTGAGCGCCGGTTGGATCGCGCTGGCCGGGCGCAGCCTGTTCAGCGTGCGCCTGCTGTCGGTCTTCTTGAGCCTGCTCAGCCTGGCTGCGCTCTACCGGCTGGCGCGGGGCCTGTTCGATGCTCCCGTGGCGCTGCTGGCGCTGTCCGCTCTGGCGGTCTCGTTCTGGGCGCTGATGTATGCGCGCCTCAAGCTGCGCCACGTGAGCGAGTTGGCTCCGATGCTGCTGGCCTTTGCCTATTTGTGGCAGGCGCTCGGCCGGCCGTGGGCCGGCTGGCGCGCGCCTCCCGCGCCCACGGCCGGCCGGGGCGGTTGGGTCCGCCCGGCGCTGCTGGCTGGGCTGTGGCTGGGGCTGGGCTTCTACACCTACTTCGCGGCTCGCGCCGTGCCCGTCATCCTGGCGGCCTTTGCGCTGTACCTGCTGGCGGCGCACCGGCCGGTCTTTCGCGCCCGCTGGCCCGCGCTGGCGCTGGCCGGGGCCGTGGCGGGTGGGTTGGCGCTGCCGCTGGCCGGGGCCGTGGCGGCGGCGCCGGGGGGCGCGGCCCGCCTGGCTGTGGTCGGCCGGCCGCTGCTCGACCTCCTGAGCGGCGATCCACGCTACGCCCTACGCAACACCTTCGAAACCCTGGGGATGTTCGCCTTCACCGGGGATCCCGAGTTCTTATACAACATCCCTGGCCGGCCGGTCTTTGGCTGGGGCGCCGCGCTGTTGTTCGCTGGGGGTGTGTTTCTCAGCCTGTGGCGCTGGCGCCAGCCGCGCTACGCGTTCCTGCTCGCCTGGCTGGTGGGCGGGTTGGCGCCGGCGTTTGTCAGCACCCCCTCCGCCAGCCTGGGCCATACGATCGCGGCCCAGCCAGTGGTGTACATCTTCCCGGCGCTGGCGCTGACCGCGCTCTTGCGGCGGGCGCCGGCTGGGCGCTCGCGGCGGGTAGCGGGCAGCGTGGCGGCCCTCTACCTGGCGGTAACCGCTGCCCGCGACCTCCCCGATTACTTCCTTCGCTGGCCAGCCTTGCCTGAGGTGCGCTTCCTTTATCGGGCCGATCTGCACGCCGCCGGTCCCGCACTGCGTGCGCTGCCAGCCGGCGCCGACCTGGCGCTGGCTTCGCTCGCGTTGCATCCGGCGGATGCCCTGGCGCTGAAGCTCGAGACGCCCGGCCTCGATCTTCAGCCGCGGACGTTCAGCCCGGCCCGGGCTTGGCTCTTCCCGGCCCGCGAGGCAAGGGTGCTGCTGCGCGCTTCGGCCGGCGCAAGCCCATTCGCTCCAGCGGCTTTGGATGGCGCGCCGTTCGCCCTGCGGTCCACGCGCCTGGCGGTTGGCGCTGAGCCGGCTGTCGCTCTCGAGGCGGCCTTCAGCAACGGCTGGGCGTTCCAGGGCTACACGCTCGACGCCGCTAGCGCCGGGGGGCTGGTCCTCCTGACCTATTGGCGCGCCGCCGCGCGCTACGCGCCGCCCGCCCCGCGCCCGGTCGAAGTGCTGTCGGGCACGCCGCTGCCGCTCAAGTTTTTCGCGCATCTGTTGGCGCCGGACGGCGCCTGGCTGGTTGGCGACGACCGGCTGGACCTCGACCCGGCCACCCTGCGGCCGGGCGACACCTTTATCCAGCGCTTTGAATTTGCCGTGCCCTCCCCGCTGCCGGCAGGCGCCTACACCGTCCAGATCGGGCTCTACGATCCGCTCACCGGCGCGCGCCTGCCTCTTGACGGCGGCGGCGATTCCCTGCGTCTGACCGAGCTAAGCCTGCCATGACTGCTCAAACCCGCGGACTTCTGTTCAACCTGGGCCGCGCCGGCTTCTCCGCGATCCTGCTGATCTGGGTCTTGTCGACGGCTGGGCTGGACCAGTTAGCCGAGGCCGCGCGCGGCGCCGACCTGCGCTGCTACGCCCTGGCCGTCGGGCTGGCCGTCAACGGCATCCTGCTGCGCTCGGCGCGCTGGCACGCCTTGCTTAAGGCAGTGGGGGCGCGCGTGTCCTTCGGCCGCGCCGTCTACTTGTATTTCGTGGGCGCTTTCTTCAACACCTTTCTGCCCACTGGCTTTGGCGGCGACGTGGTGCGCGTGTTGGAGGTCGGCCCCGGCGCGACATCCCAGCAGGCAGCCGGCACCGCGTTGGTAGATCGGCTGGCCGGTTTCATTATGCTCTTCGTCCTGGCACTGCTGGCCCTGCCGTTCGCCTTCGCCCTGCTGCCGGCCAATCTGGCGCTGCTCATCGCGGCGCTGGCCGCGGCGGTGCTGCTGGGCAGCGCGCTGCTGTTCGAGGGCCGGCTGCTGCGGCGGCTGACGGGCTGGCTGCCGCGCGGGCTGTCGCCGGCCGGCGATGCCTGGATCGGCCGCACTTACGCCGTCATCACTGCCATCGGCGCGCGCGGCATCGCCATCGCGCTCTTCTGGTCGCTGCTTTTCAACCTGGAGTTGATCGTGGAGAATGCGCTGGTCGCGCGCGCCCTGGGGATCGACGTGGCAGCGGGTGTCTTCTTCCTGTTTGTGCCGGTGACCACGGCCACGCTGCTCGTGCCGATTTCGATCAGCGGGCTGGGCGTGCGCGAGGGCCTTTACGTCACTCTCTTTGGCCAGCTTGGCGTCGGCGCCGCCTCGGCCGTAGCGCTCTCGCTGGGCGCATACTCGCTCGACATGGCGATGGGGCTGGTCGGCGGCGTGGTTTACCTGACCGCCGGGCTGTTGGGGCTGCGCGGGCGTAGCCCGACGCCCGGCCAGGTGGCCTAATGCTCGTGCGCGTCCTCCGGCCCGTGATCGTGCCCTGCCTCCCCGTGCTCGTGATGGTGATGGTGATGCCCGCCTGGCCCGTGGTGCTTCCCGATCTCGAGCGCCATCTGTCCGGCGGTGCGCTCGACGCGCGCCAGGTCCTCGCGGTCCAGGCGCGTGTACGCAGCCGCGCGCGCGGCGTGCGCGCGGGCAATGCCCGGCCAGTTGTTCAGCGGCCGCAGCATGGATAAGGCGCTCCCCGCGTCGGCCAGGGCTTGCTCGGCCGAGGCCGTGATGATGCCGCTGTTATTCAGATCGGCCTGGATGATGTGCCACCAGCCCAGCGCCTGGCGGTGCCCGTCGTCGTCGCCGTGCGCGAACATCGGGCGCGAGTCGGCCAGCAGCTTGAGCCCACGCTCGATCTCGCCATTGGCGATGCAGGTGCTGCCGAGCGAGAACATCGCCTGGGCGACCGACAGCCGGTGGCCGGAAGCCATGGCCGCCGACAACTCTTGATCCCCCAGGGGCGCCGCCTCGGCGCGGCGGCCAAGCGCGCGCAGGGCGTTGGCCTCGCGCAAGTACAGGTAGGCGCGCAACTTGCGCGCCGGCTTGAAAGCCGCGTCGCCGCGCGGGATGTCCAGCGCATCCAGCTCGTCGCCGGCCGTGTGGTAGATTTCCAGTGCTTCTTCCCAGTGCCCGTCTTGCTCCAGCCGGCCCAGGGCTTCGTCCGTGCGTGCCTCCAACGCTTCCAGCGCCGCTGCGTAGTCCATGCCTGCCTCTTCTCCTTCGGCGGGCCGTCGCCCGGCCGCGTGCCTGGGTCTGGCTGCGGAGTTGCCGCTGGCGCGGCTGCCGGCTACCGATAGCGCCGCTGGGGCCGCCGCCCTTTCAGCTCGTCTTTTAGCACCAGGGTCAGCGCCAGGCTCACCACCGAGACGATCAGCGCGCCCCAGAAGGCCGGCCAGAACCCATCGACCGTGAAGCCCAGGTTGAACTGGGCGCCGATGACGCCGGTCAGCCAGAAGAGCAGCGTGTTGATCAGCAGCGTGCCCAGCCCCAGCGTCAGGATGATCAGCGGGCAAGTCAGCAGCTCGATCACCGGCCGCACCAGGGCGTTCAGCAGGCCGAAGATCACGGCCAGGACCAGGATTGGCGCCCAGCCGCCCTGCTGCACATCGATGCCTTTACCCTGCAGCAGGCTGATAGCCGCCCAAATCGCCACGGCGTTAATCACCCAGCGCAAGATCAAGCGCGACATGGTTTACCTCTTTTCTGCTGCGGGCGCAAATGCGCCTGAAGGATTGTACGCGAAACTCCGGCCACGGTTGTAAGCATGCTTGGGGAGCGCCGCGCCCGCCTGGTCGCGCCCAGCGCAATTGCCGCTGCGGGCGTGTGCCTCAGGCCGGCCCCGCATCGTGGTCGGGCAGCAGTGTCTCGGCCAGGCGCACAGCCGGCGCCAGGTGCCCCAGCACGCCAGGGCCTGTCTCGATGAGCGACATCATCCCTGTGGCCCGGCCGTAGTGCGCCTTGGGGACCATCAGGCTGATGGCGGCGGAATGGGCTGGCCATTGAAAGGCCTGAAATGTGCCGGCCAGCGTCGTCCCCCCGGTCCTGGCGCGCCAGGTTGGCCTCGCCGCCAAGAGTCGTCTGGTGTATCGAGGCTGGCGTCGCCCGTCAGAGTTTGAGGTGGCTCAGCGCGCCCTCAACCGTCACCTCGCCGCGCGCGACCCGCTCCAGCAGCGCGAGCCGTTCGGCGCTGGGGGCGGGCCCTGGCGCGGCCGCTGGGGAACCGGCGGGCGCCTCGATGGACAGATTGCCCGACACGCTGTGGAACACCACCCGGGCCGCGGCGCCCGGTCGCTGGCCCGGCCCGCGCTGGGCAGCCGCGACCGCAGCCGGCCGCTGAGGGTGCGCATCTGAACCGCGCAGGCCGCCTCGGCCGGTAGGGTCAGGTGGACATTGCCCGACACGCTCTTGAAACGATACTCGCCCGCGGCGGTCCCCTTCTCGAGGTGCAGCCGGCCGCTGACGGTCTCGGCCAGGGCGCCCGGCAGGTGACAGCCGGCCAGCGTCACGTCGCCCGACACCGTGTCGAGGGCCAGCGGCTCGTGCAGGCGCAAACGCTCGCCATCGATCCGCCCGCTGATCGTCTTCAGGTCCAGGTGGCCGGCCAGGTCGGCCAGGCGCATCGCACCCGACACGCTGCAGACCTTGAGCGCGCCGTCCAGCCCGGCCACCGTGGCCAGGCCGCTCACGTACGACAGGTCCAGGCAGCAGGCGCGCGGCACGCGCACGACGTAGTCCACCCGGCAGGGTCCGCTGCGGCCGCGACTCAGCAGCCGCGTCACGGCGTCATCCCGGTAGCGCGTCGCCAGCGCCACCGACCCATCGGCGGCCTGGGTCATCTCGATCTCGGCCTGGTCGGCGCCGCGGCCCGGGTGTTTCGTGGCCGTGGCCTCAATGCGGCCGGCCTCGCCCGCGCGGATGTCGATCTCTCCAGCGACGTTGAGCAAGGCCAGGCGCGCCGGCCCCATGAACTCGAAGCTGCGCGCCATGGTCATTGAGTCCGCCTTCATCGTTGCCCTTTCACCAATGCCCGGCTGTGTCCCGCCGGGAATAGGCCCTTGCGCTAGTCGGCCGCCTCAATGGCCAGGGCGGGCGCCGCGCTGGCGGCTGCCCGGTCTTCCAGCGCGAGCAGCGCTGGCATAAACCAGCCTAAGCCGCCCATGAGGATGCAGGCGCCGCCGCCAATCAGAAACCAGGTCCGCACGCCGAGCACCTCGGCCAATGGCCCGGCGAGGAGCAGCCCCAGCGGCATCATGGCGGCCGATCCGGCGCGGATCAGGGAGAAGACGCGGCCCTGCATCTCGGGCGCGATGGTTGCCTGCAGGATCGCCATGACCGGCCCATTGACGAACACCTGCATCACCGAGCTGATCGCTGCGGAGGCAAGCGCCAACCAGAAGGCGCCGGCCGGCGCCAGGCCCAGCAGCGCAAAACCGGCGCCCAGGCCCACCAGGCCCAGCAGCGAGGTATAGATTCGGCGGCGAAACCCGCCCCACACGCCGAGCAAAAGGCCCCCGGCGATGACGCCGGCGCCGAAGACAGCGTCCAGCGAGGCCAGTTGCAGCACTCCGCCGCCGAAGTGCTCGGTGACCAGCAGCGGGATGAGCGAACTGCCCGGGCTCACTAGGAAATTGAGGAACAGGGCCATGCCCAGCAGGGTTACCAGCGCAGGCCAGCCGCGCACGTAACGCAAACCGGCGCGCAACTCGCCCCAAAATGACGGCTGTGCCGGCCCGCTTTCGGCCGTGGCCGCTGGTGCAGGTTGGGGCACATGCACAAAGAACAGGGGCAGCATGCCCAGCACTGCCGTCACCACGTCTACTGCCAGCACGCCCTGCATGGGCAGCGCTTCGAGCAGCAGCGCCCCGGCCGGCGGCGCCACGATGCCCATGCCGCCCCGCAGACTTTCGTTGAAGCCCGCTACCCGCGCCAGGTGCTCGCCGGGCACCATCAACGAGGTGGAGGCCGTCATGGCCGGTTCCTGGAAGGCGCCCGCCGCCGCGCGCGCCATCAGGATCGCATACACGTGCCACACCTGCACCGCCTCGCTGGCGAACAGGTAGGCCAGCAGCAGGGTGGCGGCGGCCACCGCCGCGTCGGCTGCCAGCATCACCCGGCGGCGGCTCAAGCGGTCCACCAGCACGCCCGCCAGCGGCGCGAGCAGCACGCCGGGCAGCACGGCCGCCAGGGTGGCGGTAGTCAGCACCGTGGCCGAACGCGTGGTCACGGTCAGCCACCACACCAGGGCGAACTGCACCAGCGCGCTCCCGAACAGAGAGACCGCCTGGCCGCCCCACAGCGCGCCGAAGTGCAGCTTCCAGTTGGGCCGTGGCCTTTCCATTCTTGGACAGCCTATTCCACGAAGATCTCTACCCGCTCGCCGTCCTCTTCGTCGGTGGCCTCGATGATCTTGCCCATGGCGCCCGATTTCAAGGCCTCGGCAATGGCTTCCATTTGCTCGCCTTCCAGCCCGGGCGCGAAGCGCGCGCCCATCTTGATGCCGACGTTGACCAGGCCCATGGGGATGTTGACGTTGACCTTGGTCTTACCGGTCGCCAGGTCGGTCACGCGCACGCGGAACCAGCGCGCCTCGCCGCCCGCCATGGGCGCGGTGGGGGGGGGCGAGGGCGCCCGCCGGCTTTCGCTCAGCGCGGCCAGCAGCTTGGCCCCATCCTCGGCCGAGATCTTGCCCTCCTCGACCATCTTCAAGATCTTCATGCGTTCTTCAACGGTAGCCATAGCGCCTCCTAGAGGCCCGGGTTGCGTCGAGTGTTGCTTGGGACAAATGCCGCGTGCGTCCCGACCTGTCACCCAATATAGACCTGCACCCTTTCGCCCCCGCCCCCCTGGTCCACATCGACGTAGAATGGGGTGTCGGCCGAGGTCTGCTCGGCCAGGGCCATGATGAGCTCGTCCACGCCGGTGTTCTGGAGCTGCGGGATCCTCGGCCCAAATGTGCGCAGCGCCCAGGCGGTCAGCCGGATGGGCAGCGGGAAGGAGATGGCGATGTTGCGCGGCCACTCATCCTTGCCGGTGTTGACGCGGATGTGGATCCACTTGGCCGAATGGCTCAAGCCGGCCAGCGCCATGAGCAGCACGCCCGCCAGGAACGGCAGCGTGGCGCACGCGAACCAAAAGCCCAGGCCGCTGCCCTGGTAGGCGGCGGACATCAACAGCGCGCTCACCAGCACGATGCCGGTGCCGACCCACATCGGCACGAACCACCAGCGGCGCCAGCGGTTCAGATCCAGGTCCGGCGCGACGGTCCCGGCCGCCTGGCCGCTCGGCGGCGCGCTCGTCTCGGCCTCCGGCTGGCCGCCCAGGGCGTCTAGCAGCCGCAGCCCTTCGGCGGCGCTGACCTGGCCATCCTCGATCATCTGCAGTATCCGCATGCGTTCCGCTTCGCTTGGCATGATGCCTGCTTTCCTATCTGCGCCGCCCTAATATTCCGACAGGCTTCCTTTGGCCCGCGCTCGGTTTTCTTCGCGCCGGTACAGCCAGTAGCCCAGCCACGGCATGACCAACCCAAAGGCCGCCACCACCGCCAACTCTAGGGCCAGGGGCGCCAGTTCCGGGTAGCCGGCTGGAAAACCCATCAAGGCCGACCGGAAGGCGTCCACGCCGTGCGCCAGTGGGATCAGGCGCGAGACCGGCAGCAGCCAGTCCGGCAGGGCCGCGAAGGGGAAGAACGGCGCGCACAAGATCATGAACGCAAACTGGAATAGATTGGCCAGGGTCTGGCCTGCCTCGCGGATGCGCAGCGTCAGCGCCGCAAAGGCAAAGCCGGTCCCAAAAGTGCCGCTCAGCGCCAGCGCCAGCACCCCCACGCCCAGCGGCAGGTTCTCGGCCGGCAGCCGGCCCAGCATCAGGCTCAACAGCCCGGCCGCCGCTACCGTCATGGCCCCGGTCCACACCAGTGTCACGGTCACGCGCGACAGCAGGCTGGCGAACTTGGACGCCGGGCTCAGATAGAGCTGCTCCAGCGTGCCCTGTTTCTGCTCGCGGCGCACGTTGTAGCCGATGGACCAGAGCGTATCGCTTAAGAACATGAACAGCACAAAGCCATAGGCCACCACGCCGGCCGTCTGCCCGCTTTGATCGGCCGCAGTGTTCAGGCCTGTGGGCGAGAACATCAGCCCGGCCAGGGTCAGCACCATGACGATCAGCAGGATCTGGCCAAAGCTCGCCACCAACTCCACCGGGTAGCGCAGCATGATCGTCAGTTCTTTGCGGCACATGGCCAGCAGCGTCGACAGCCAGGCGCGCGGCCCGCGCAGGGTAGCGCCTTGCAGCGCCGGTCCGGTCGCTGCCATCTCAGAACTGCCCCATGCCTTCGTTGCGCTTCACGTTGCGCTCCACCCGGTTGAAGACCCAGAAGCCGAACAGGGGCGCGAACAGCATAAAGACCCACAGCACGGCCAGGTCCAGATACCACTCCCCGAAGAAAAAGCCCACGCCCAGCAGCGCCGAGCGCACGCCATTGGTCATCCACGTCGGCGGGAACAGCAGCGCCACCAGGCGGACGAGCGGCGGCAGCACCGCCACCGGAAAGAAGATGCCCATCAAAAAGCTCACCACCCACTGCATCAGGCCGATGAGCGCATTGGATTCCTTGACCTTGAGCACCAGCGCGCCAAAAAGCAGCGTCAGCCCGTACAGCGGCACCAGCCCGGCGCCGATAAACGCCAGCGCCAGCAGCACGTCGCCCTGCAGCGGGTTTACCTGGAAGATCAGGCACCCCACGATGTAGGCCAGCCCGGCCGCCACCAGCCCGCGCGCGGCACTGTAGAGCGCGACGCCCGTCACCAGCGTCAGGCTGGAGGTCGGCGTGAGATAGACCGACTCGAGCGTTCCCGTCTCTTGCTCGAAGCGCAGCCAGTAGGCGACGTGCCAGAAGGCATTCGAGACCAGCGTAAACACGTTCGAGCCGATCAATAGGTACGCCACGTAGTTGGCGGTGCCGGTGTTGGCGGCGAAGTTTTCGGCCGCCGCGCCGCCGCCGCTAGCGCGTCCCAGCAGCATCGGCATCGACGCGAACACGATCGGGATGATGATCTCCATCGCCAGCTGGCCCGGATAGCGGCTGATGTTCAACAGTCGCAGCCGCGTCTCGGCCAGCGCGGCCGAGAGCTTGTGAGCCAGGCTGGGTCGCAGAACGGCCGCCATCTACTTCACCCGCGTGTCGTCCGCCAGCGTCCGGCCGGTGCGCGCGATGAACACGTCTTCCAGAGTCACCTCCTCCGGCACGATCTTCTGCACCACGGCCTGGTGCGCTGTCAGCGCCTCGATCAGCCGGGGCAGCACGGCCCGCGGCTCGGGTGACATGACGGTCAGCGTGTTGTGGCCGTTGACGGCCGCCAGCGCCGCGCGGCTGACGCCTGGCAGCCCCTCCACCGCCCGCGCGGCCGCGTTGGAGATGATGCCCTCGATGCGCGTGACGGCCTCGCGCTTCAGCGAGGCTTTCAGCTCTGGCACGCTGCCCAGGGCCAGCACCTCGCCGCGGTCCACGATCGCCACCCGGTCGCACAGCGTCTCGGCCTCGGACATGATGTGCGTCGTGTAGATCACGGTCTTGCCGCGCTCGTTGAGCGCGCCCACCACCGCCCGCAACTCACGCGCCGAGGGCAGATCGAGCGTGTTGGTCGGCTCGTCCAAGATCAGCAGCGGCGCGTCGTTGATCAGCGCTTTGCCAAAGGCCAGCTTCATCTTCTGGCCTGACGAATACGTCTCTACCGCCCGCTCGGCAATCTCGCCCAGTTCCAACAGGTCGATGATCTCCGCCGCGCGGCGCCGGCGCGTGGCTGGCATCAGGTGATACAGGGCCCCAAAAAACTCCAGGTTCTCGCGGCCCGACAGCTTCCAGTACAGCCCGCGCTCGCCCATCAGCATGCAGCCGACGGTGGCCCGGATCAGGTTGTCCTGCTCGGTCAGCCGGTAGCCGTTGACCCAGGCGGCGCCCGAGGTCGGCAGCAGCAGCGTCGTCAGGCACTTGATCAGCGTTGTCTTGCCGGCGCCGTTGGGGCCCAGCAGCCCAAACAGCTCGCCCGGTTGGATCGCCAGGTGGATGCCTTTGAGCGCCTCGACCCTGCTCTCGCTCGATTTGAACAGGCCGCGGCGCTGGCGGGCGTGGTAGGTCTTGCCCAGGTTCTCAATCCGCACTTGACCCTGCATCGTTGCCACCCGTAAGCCTAGTCCTGCGGTACCAGCGAGCGGATCACGTCCAAATCCATCGCCGGCATCCAGCCGTAGATCTTCGTCGCCCCGCGCTCCACGAACCCGTAGCGCACCACCACCCGGCGCGACATCGGCTCGGCGTCGATTACGGCCAACTGGTAGCCGCGCTCGCGGGCCGCTTCCAACCGCCGGCGGAGCAGCGTCGAATACACGTGTTGGCTGCGGAATTCCGGCAGCGTGGTCGCGCCGCCCAGGTAAGCCACGCCTCCGCGCAAGATCAGCCGGCCCGTGCCCACTGTCCGCCCATCGAGCCGGGCCAGATAATTGAGCTCCTGCTTGCGGATGAGCGGATTGTGGGCCTCGGCGATGGCGTTGGACCGCGCCCGGGCGATCTGTTCGGGCGGCCAGCTAAAGCCCACGGCCATGATGCTCAGGGCGGCGTCGAGGGCGGCCTCGTCCGTGGCATCGAAGCGCTCGATCTCCAGGCGCCGATTGACGGGAATGAGGTCCAGATCGTCCAGGCCCACTTTCACCATCTTGGAGGCCGCGCCGGCCAGCGCCAGGCCATGCCGCACCAGCCGCTCGCCCAGGTCGGCCGGCGTATCGCCCGGCCCCACCCACCAGTTGAAGCCGGCTTGTTTGGCGCGATAGCGCTCCAGGATCGCCTCAATCTTCGCGTCAGCCTCGGCCTCGGTCCAGCGCGTGGCGCTCAGTCCGTTGCTGGCCGGGTGGGCCCCATCATTGCCGCCCTCAAACTCCCGCAGGCCGAGGCGGGCCCGGATTTCGTGCGGCCTGATCGCGCGCACATCGAATGCGAAGCGCGCCCTCTCGATCACCTCGTCGATCTCGGTCTCCCTCAGAGTGGCCGGCGCCACCCAATCGCCGCGCGGCGCGCTGGGGACTGCGGCGGTGGCGTACAGGTCGATCATCTCTACCTGGACTCCGCCGGCGGTGAGAACGACCACGCGGTTGTAATCGGCTAAACGCCCGCTCTCGGGGTGGGGGGCCTGCAGCCGGAACTCTACCACCGCGCGCTCGGGCGCGGCCGTAATCGTGAGCGTTTCCAGGCATGGATCGCTCCAGGCCGACCACTCTGCCTGCAGCCGCTCGATCACCCGCCAACGCGGGTGGTGAACCTCACCGGCCTCCGCGCCGTAATAACGCAGCCCAGCGTCTTCGGATAGCACCGCGGAATAGGCGCTGGCGTCATTCGCCGCCATCGCCGCCATGAAGCGCTCAGCCAGTTCTCGGGTCGCCATGGGTCCCTTCGCTTGTTGCTAGCGCAGCCCGCACCGCATCCAGCGCAGGACCCGGCCGCTTTGAAAACTCAGATCGCCGAGTGTCTGGGCGAGCGCGCCGTCGTCGCTGTGCGCTTCAATCCGCGCCGGCCAGGGCCGGTGCCCCAACCGCCGCAGCGCCCGCACCAGCAGAGCCCGTTCAAGCTGCCCTCGGTATTTCGGCTGCACCAGCAGCGTCAGCCGATCGCCGTCCGGGGCGCCGATCTGCACGCTCAAGCTGGCCGCCAGCCCGTTTGGGCCGCCAGCAGCCGCGGGCTGCGGGTCGACGGCGACCCAATGTTCTTCCTGTCGCGCGGATAGGAATTGCTCAACCTGCTGGCGCATACTGGGCCGGAAGTCGCTTGGCCGCAGCGCCTGGCCCCAGACCAACCCTTCTGGCTGTACACTGGCCGCTAGGGCCAGTTGGGCAGCCCATTCGCCGTCGCTGCGCAGCCGGATCTCGAACGGCGATGGCTGAAACGCCGGCGCGGGCGCGTGGCCGGGCCGCACCCAGGCTGTCCGGGTGGTCACACGCCCAAACCCAAGCCGGCGATAGAGCAGGATGGCGCCCAGGTTGTCGTCGTCCACCTGCAGGATCGCCTCGGACCCGCCCTGGCTGCGGACCAGGTCCAGCGTGGCGCGCATGAGCGCCAGCGCGATGCCCCGCCGGCGCTGATCGGGGTGCACGGCTACGTTGGCCACCAGCCAGGTCGTCGAGCGCGGCGCCGCGCGTTGGGTGCTGACCGTGCCGACCACGCGCCCGTCTTCGACCCACACGTACCCCAGGTTCCAGGGCTGGTGGCTCAGCAGCAGCCCCTGCACCAACCGCAGGGCTGGGCCGGCGCGGCTGAGCATCTGCATCTCCCGGATCAGGCCGCGGCCCCCGGCATCCAGTTCCGCGCCAAAACACAGCTCAATCAGGTCGGCAATCCCGCCTAAGTGGCGGCCGAGATCGACCGGTTGCAGTCCGTTGCGGGCAGTGGACTTGAACAATGAAGCGGCGGTCATGGGGCACCTGGGCCGGACGGGCGGGGCGAGCGGCTCTACTTGCCTTCGAGCGCGCCCAGCAGTTTTTCAGCGTCAGCCACGCTAATTTTACCGTGTTCGACCATCCGCAGAATGACTAGGCGCTCTTCGTCGCTCACCGGGTCTGGCGGCGGTGTGGGGGCAACGGGCGGCACGGGTGGCACGGGCGGCACCGGCCCGCGCGGCCCGGCGAACTGGAAGGCCCAGGCGCCGCCGTGCCGGCTCTGATGCTCGGCCGCCTTATGGGCGGCCCGGCGCTGCGCGGCTTCGGCCCGGCGTTGGGCGGCCTCGGCCAGCCGGCGCGCCCGCTCGGTTTCGCGCGCGGCCCGGCGGCGGGCGGCTTCCACGCGCCGCGCCGCGGCCTCCGCCTGGCGCTCGGCCCGCCGCTGGACGGACTGCTGCACCCGCTCGGCCGCGCGCCGCGCCTTGGCCGCGATGTCCTCGGCCTTGATGCGGCTGCCGAAATCGATCGACAATTGCTTGCTCAACTGGCGTTCCAAATCGGCCATCTGTGCCTCGACTTGGGCGCCGATCTCCTCCGCCATCACGCCAAACTCCTCGCCAAAGCGCTCGCCAAAGTCGCCCATGGCGGCGGGATCGGCCGCTAGGCCAGTGAGCATAATATCGCCCGAGCTCTGCAGCCGGACCGTCGGCTCGCCGCTGCCCAGGATCACGCTGCGCTGGCCGCGGTTGCCCTCCACCTGCGCGCCGGGCACGTCCACGCTGATTTCGCCAGCAGCCGCCAGCTCAAATCGCCCGCTGGCATCGGCTGCCAGGCGGCAGGCGATATCGCCGGCGGCTTCCAGTCGATAGGTCTTGCCCGGCTCGAAATCCACGCTGAGCGTGACGTCGCTGGCAGCCATGCCCGCGATGCTGCCCGAAACGTCGCGCAGATAGAGATCGCCTGCCACGTTGCCGGCGCTGAAGTCGCCGTCGACGTTGCGCGCCAACAGGTCGCCGCCGACGTTCTCGGCCCGCAGGGCGCC
>JADLEU010000096.1 GCA_020845955.1 Anaerolineales bacterium | reverse complement strand
TTTCTCCTCCTGTAGGGACTGGACAATTGAGGATCGGAGCGAAAACGGTCAGGTAGCTGCCATAACGGTCCTCCCTTCTTAAATACGGCACGGCTTGCGTCGCCTTGAGTGATCGAGGGGATGAAAACGGGTGCGCCGTGCGGGCGGCAGTTGTTTTCATCGATACGACTGGATTGGAGCGGACACACAACCATCAGGACGACGGCGACTGAATGAGTGGGATGATAATCAACTGTCGTCATTGTGCAAGCTCTGCAGCAAATCGGTGTCGCCCCTATCAGGAGAGGCGGCGCGAGAAGCGTGGGCCGTAGCGGAGCAACAGGCGGCGGATGAGGTGCGGCGCGGCAATGAGTAGGAGCATGATGGCGATGAGGGCGCTGCCCGCCTCGCGCGGGACGGCGGCGCGCAGCTGCAAGCCGTTCACGGCGCCCAGGCGGACGCCGCCGACGAGCAGGGCGCTGAGCAAGACGCCGAGAGGGTGCAGCTGGCCCACCAGGGCCACCACGATGCCGTCAAACTGGTCGACGGCCGAGAAGTTGGTGACGAAGCGGTAATGTACGCCGAGGATCTCGACGGCTCCGCCCACGCCGGCCAGGGCGCTGCTGAGGGCCATGGCGCCCATGACGGCGCGATCGGTCTTGATTCCGCCGAAGCGGGCGAAGAGGGGGGCCTGGGCGGACATGCGCAGGCCATAGCCGGGCGCGGAGCGCCAGAGCAAGATGAGCACGAGCAGGGCTGCTAACAGGGCGAGGAGGAAGCCGGCGTTGAGCTTGGTGGTAGGCACCAGGGGCGCCAGGCGGGCGGCTTCGGGGATGCGGCGCCAGCCGAGGGGGGCGACGAGGGTCACGGCGATGGGGTTGAGCAGCAGGGTGACAATGACTTCGTGCATGCCCAGCTTTGTCTTGAGCAGGCCGGGGATGAAGCCCCATAGCGCAGCGGCGAAAAAGGCGGCGCAAATGGCCACGGCGGGCAGGAGCGGGCCGGACAAAGGCAGCAGGGCGGAGAACCAGGAGGCGACGGCGGCGCCCACGACCATCTGGCCCGCCTGGCCGATGCTGAACAGCCCGGCGCGGAAGGCGACCAGCGCCGATAGCCCGCCGAAGATGAGGGGCGTGGCGTATTGCAGGGAAGTGAGCATGGCGCACATGCCGCCGGGCCCGTCACAGGAGAAGCCGGCGCGGAAGAGCGCGGCGTAGGCCTGCAGCGGATTGGCTCCGGCGGCCAGGATCAGGAGGCTGCCCAGGAGCAGGCTGGCGAGGATGGCGAGCAGCGGCGTGATCAGCCGCGCCCAGGAGGGAAGGTGCGCACGCGCTGTTTCGGGAGTCATGGCGCTCAGGGGTTGTAGACCTGAATGCGCTTTTCGGGCATGCGTTGGGCGAGGCGCGCCATGCTCTGGCGCACCTCGTTTATGATGCGCCTCTTGTCAAGGGTCAACAAGCGCTGCTCGGAAAGCAGGAGCTGTCCGTTGACAATAACCGTATGCACGTCTGACGCCCGCGCGTTGTAGACCAGGCTGGCCATCAGGTGGTGCAGAGGCTGGTGGTGCGCGCCACCGAGATCGAGCAGGACGATGTCGGCCAGGAATCCGGGCGCCAGTTTGCCCAGCGAGCCTTCCAGGCCCAGCACGGCGGCGCTGTCGCGGAAGGCGATTTGCAGCGCCTGGGACATGGGCATCACCTCTGGATCGCGCGCCTCATGTTTCTGCAGCATAGCCATCAGCCGCAGGCTTTCCAGCAGGTCCAGGGTGTTGTTGCTGACGGCGCCGTCGGTGGCCAGGCCGACGGGAATACCCGCCTGGCGCAGCGGCCGGATGGGCGTGAGGCCCATGCCCAGCTTGAGGTAAGTCTTGGGCGCGTGCGCCACGCCCACGTGCGGCGCCTGCTGCAGAATGGGGATGTCTTCGGGTAAGATGCCGCAGCCGTGGGCGATGAGGGTGGGCACGTCGAGGATGCCGGTGTCGGCCAGCACCTGGATCGGCGTCTTGCCGCGCGCTTCGAGGCTGGCCGTTGTCTGGCTCATCACTTCGGCGGCATGGATATGGATGCCCGTCCCCAGCTCTTGTGCGGCCTTTGCCACCGCACGCAGGAAGTCGTCATCGCAGGTATAGGGCGCGTGCGGGGCCATCCAGGTGGTAATGCGCCCCTGCGCGGCGCCCTGCCAGCGTTCTACGAAGCCGGCGGTGCGCGCCAGCGCTTCATAGCCCTGGTTGCCGAAAACGGCCCAACCCAGCGCAGCGCGCGTGCCGGCCTCGCTCACAGCCTGCGCTGCGCGGTCCATGAAGAAGTAGTGGTCGGCGACGGTGGTGACGCCACTCTCGATCATTTCCACCAGGGCCAGCAGCATGCCCCAGTAGACATCTTCTTCTGTCAGGTTGCTCTCCAGGGGCCACATATATTCATTGAACCAGCGCTCGATAGAGACGTCCTCCGCCAGGCCGCGGAAGATGACCATTGGCGCATGGGCGTGGGTGTTGATGAGCCCCGGTATGGCCAGCATCTGCCGTGCGCGCACTGTTTGTGCGGCCTGTGTGTGGGGATCGTGCGGCGCGATGCGCGTAATATGCGGCCCTTCGATATAAATGTCGTGATGTTCTAAGATGTGTGGGCTTTCACCGTGGTCGACAACCAGAACGTGGCAGTTCTGCACGAGCAAGTCGGTCATTGCCTCCTCTGAAAATAAAAGGTTTAGCCAGGTTCCAGTTGAAGCTTTACCGCCTCCAACTGGACAGCAAAACCCAGTTTCTCTAGTTGTCTGGTCAATACGTTGACCTTCACATCTTTGCGGCGTTTATCAAAATAATCACCGCCTAAATCCTTGTATGGTTCGCCACGGGAGAGCATATACCAGAAACTCTCCAGCAAGGTGCGCGCCACAGCGATGATCGCCCGTTTCTTACCCCGTCTTCCGGCCAGGCGACGATACAGTGCTTGGGCATAACTACCCTTCGTGCGCGAAGCGGCCCAGGCGATCTGCACCATGACTTCCCGCAGATTGCGATTGCCTTCTCGCGTTTTGGCCCGGCGACGCTTACTGCCGCTCTGATTGTTGCCCGGCGCCAAGCCGGCCCAAGCCGTCAGGTGATTGGCACTGGGAAACTGACCCATGTCGATTCCTATCTCCGCCAAGACAATCTCGGCAGCACGCTTATCCACACCCGGAGCGCTGTCTAGCAGTTCGATGCTTTCGGCCCAGGTCAAGGTCTGCATTGCTTCCTGATGCGGCTTTCCCGATGAATGGCTATCATGGGGTTCTTGCGGGCGGCTCATGCGTTCGACCCGTTGTCCAATTTCGGTGTTCACGCGCTCGATCTGCTCATCGAGGAAATCAATATGTGCCAGATGTTGGGCCAACATGAAGCGATGATGGGGCTGCACAACCCCGGTGAGCGCCTTTTCCAACTCCGGTATCTTGTTGCGCAGACGTCCTTTGGCCAGGTCAGCCATCAGCGCGGGGTCCGTTTCTCCGGCCATTAACGCGGCCAGCATCTGTCGTCCCGATACGCCCATCACGTCGCTGGCGACCGAGGCCAACTTGATGTTGGCATGTTCCAATACCTTTTGCACCCGATTGACGATACGGGCTCGTTCCTGCACCAGCTTGACCCGATGGCGGGTTAGGTCCCGCAAGTCACGCTGTGGCTTGGCCGGAATGTAACTGGCCTTCAGCAAACCGTACGAAAGCAACTCCGCCAGCCATTCGGCGTCCTTGACGTCCGTCTTTCGTCCCGGCACCTGTTTGACATGCTTGCTGTTGACCAGAATCACCTCGAAGTTCCCTTCCAGCAGATTGAACACCGGTTTCCAATATTCACCGGTACTCTCAAGGGCTACCGTGGTTACCTCCCACTCGTTCAGCCAATCCATCAATTCCAGTAGCTCTGGTGTCGTCGTGCCAAATGTCCGCACTTCGCTCGCTACTTGCCCCTTCGCTTGCGTCCAACGCGGACATGCCGTCACCGTCTTCTTGTGCACATCCAGAGCCGCACACCGTTTATGCATCAGTCGCATCACACACCTCCATCACTTGGTTTCCGCTGGTCAGATACCCCTTTCGGAAGATTCTCCTCTGCGTGCTCGTAGCAACAATGGATGGTACCTCTGGGTATCTCGGTCCGTCTCTCCTTCAGACTCGCAGTACCAATCAAACATTCGACCTCAGACCAGCGTTACTCAAGTGTAATGGAGTGGTTGGCTTAGGACATGCCCTATTTTCATTCATG
>JADLEU010000095.1 GCA_020845955.1 Anaerolineales bacterium | reverse complement strand
GGGCGGCCTCCTCGACCGACAGCGCAGCCGAATTGACACGGGCTTCCGGCGCGGGAGGCGGCTCGTAGGCCGCCCCGGCGCCCGGCAGCGCCGCAATCTGGCCGGCCTGCGCCCGCCGCCATAGACCTTTTGGATCCCGCGCCCGGCAGACCTCAGCGGCGCAATCCACATGGACTTCGGCAAATCGCGTTATCCGCGACCGCGCCGCGTCGCGGTAAGCACGGCGCGCGGCGGTCGCGGCGATCAGCACGTTGACGCCATTGTCGGTCAGCAAGGCCGCCAACCACACCAGCACGGCGTAGAACCAATCGCGCTCCTCATCCGTGTACCTCGGACGCGGTGTCAAGATTCGGCGAAGTTCGTCCGAGTCCAGCAGTTGAGTCGTCACGCCGCGCGCCGCCAGCAGCGGTTGGAGAGCAAGCGCCAGGGTGGTCTTGCCCGACGCTGGCAGGCCGGTCAGCCAGATCGCCAGGCCCGGACAGCGCTCCAGGTTCATCCAGTCGTCTCCGGCTCAAGGTAGGCATTGACCTGCTGCGGGTCGTAGCGCTCCAGAGTCAGGACGCGCTGCGCGAAGCGGAGCAGCTTGCGGCGCACGTCGTCACTGATGGTCGGGTACCATTGCGGACTGGCCAGCACCAGCGCCCGCCAGGCCAGCCAGGGCTGAATGACGGTAACCATTTCAGGGTCAGGCCGGCCGCTGAGATATCGCTGCCAGAACTGATCGTGGAGTTGGCCCAAAGCCCCCTCCAGGCGCCCCGAGTGTTGCAGCGAGAAAAACAGGTAATTGATGGTCAGACAGCTGACGTCGTCGGCCGGCTCACCCCATTCGCCGCGGCTGCGGTCAAGCACGTGGAACTCCGGGCCATCCGCAAACAGCACATTGAAGGGGTGGAAGTCGCCGTGCACCTGGCTCAGGCGGCGGGCCCGGGGTTTCAGGCGCCAGCGCCAGGCATTGGCCAGGGCCTCGATCTGTTCGAGATCCGCCTCCGGCGCGAGCGGGAAACCAGCCGGATAGCTGTCTGTCAGGCCCATGATGCCTTCGCCGTGGCCGACCAGGTCTCGCAGGCGCCGGCGCCAGAGCAGCGGATCGTCGTGCTGCACCGCGTGAATGCCCGCCAGGTAGTCAGCCAGGGCGTCGACGCGCTGCCGGTCCAGGCTGCTGTGCTCGCCGGTTGTCATGATCCGGACCAGATCATCGGCATAGGGCCGGCCGGGCAGAAAATCGGTCAAGAGCAGCACGTCCCGCGCGTGACCGATCGACTCCAATTCACCCTCGGGCGTCAGGATCGCCATATCCAGGGCCTGGGTGTGCCGCGGCAGGTGATTGAATGCGTGGAAGTCCTGCCACACGTCTGCGATCCGATCGGAATCGCGTTCGCGGCCGAACCCATTCCGTTTCACCTGCCGCAGGACCACCCGCTTCAACTGGCCGTCAAGCTCGTAGTTAATCTGCAGCGGCCGGCCATAGCCAAATGCCTTAAGGGCCTCGGCGCCGCTGGCCGACCGGCCCAACTCGCACAGCGATCGAACCCGCGCCTCGCGCCCCGCAAGCCGGGACAGAAATCGCCCAATGCTGCGCGGCTCCAACTCGGCTTCCACTCTGGTCACTACCGCCTTTCTTCCTTCAACGAACCACCAGGACCGATCCGCGGGCCTGCTGGATAAGGCGCCTGGACACACTGCCCAGCAGCCGGCCGCGCACCGGCCCCAATCCGCGCGCGCCCGCCACCGTCAGGTCAATCTTCTGCGTTCGCGCATAGCGCAGGATGACCTCGGCGGCATCGCCATAGTCGACTCGGCCGCGGGCGCGCAGTCCAGCCGCCTTCAAGAGACCTACGGCTTCGGCCACGATGGCCTGGGCTTTCTGCTCGCGTGCGGCCTTTTGTCGCCTGTCCCACTCGGCGATGCCGGCCAGCGACGGTCCAGGCGGGACCAGCCGCGCACCGACCGGCCAACCTGGAACGGTAAGCGCTGCCATCGGCTCGGGGACCACGGCATGCAGAACTCGCAGCTCCGCGCGCGCCCGATGCGCGAAGGCGGCCAGGAATTCGACCGCCGCCCGGCTGGCGGCCGAGCCATCCACAGCCAGCAGGATTCGCTTCAGCCCCCGGAAAGGCGCCCGAGCCACCAACACCGACCACTGCAATGGTTCGATGATTTGGTGGGCGATTTCTCGCCACGGCCGGCCGCCTTTCGTCCGCAGTTGGTTCGCGCCAATCGCCACGAGATCAGGCTGCAACGCCTCGGCCACGCTCCGCCATCGCCCCGCGCCATCGCCCGGCAAGACCGGGCACGTCACGCGCAGCCCACGCTGCTCCAGGATATCCCGGGCGCGCCGCTGCTCCGCCAGCAAAGGCGCGTGGCCTGGCTTGGGCGATTCGATTTCGGCGGCGGCGAGAATGACCTTGCTGCCGGCTGGCAGGCGCAGGGCGGCGATGAGCTCGACCGCGGCGGCTGAATGCGCCGAGCTGTCTAGGAGTTGAAGGACGGTGTAGGGCGCCACTCGGATGGCCTCTGTGGCTACTGTAGACGCTGGTTCCTGAATTTTGCATCCAAGCGCGCTGTCGAGTCATGAAAAGCGCGCTAAAATACCCTTGGCCGCGCGGTATCGGCATGGCGCCCATGCTGCGTTACCGGCGCACTTGACCTGGATCAAGGCGGGCCGGCCGCAATCAGGCTATGGTCACGGCATGGGTCGTTAGACCATCGCCAGCCTGGAGGACTGCCGTATGCAAACCATGCAACTCATGGAGCAACTGGAATTCCATACGCCGAATCCCTATGCACAGCCGCTGCACGTCACCGACAGCGGCCGGATCCTGCGCTTTATGTTCAAACCTGGCCAGAGCATCCGCCAGCATAACGCGCCACATTCGCCCTTCTACGCCGTCATCTTGGCGGGCGAGGGCCTGTTCGCCGGCGCTGACGGCCGGGAACAGCGCGTCGGACCGGGCGAACTGGTCATCTTCGAGCCGGGTGAGAGCCACCAGGTGCGCGCGCTCGAGTCGGAGCTCGTCTTTGTCGGCTTCTTGCACGGCATTCCGCCGGAGTTACGAGGATGAACGCGTCGATACGCCTGCGGCGCGTATACGAGCCGCCCGGCCGCGGCGAAGGCCGGAAGTTTCTGGTTGAGCGGCTGTGGCCGCGCGGCATCCGCAAGGAGGCGCTGACGATGACCGCCTGGCTGAAAGACGTCGCGCCGAGCACCGATCTGCGCCGCTGGTACGGGCACGACCCACAGAAGTGGCCCGAGTTTCAGCGCCGCTACCGCCGCGAACTGGCCGCCAACCAGCCCGCCTGGCAGCCGCTGCTGGCGGCCGCGCGCCGGGGACCGATCACCCTGCTGTACGGCGCGCGGGATACAGAGCACAGCGGCGCCCTGGTGCTTCAATCATTCTTGGAGGCGCAGCTCGCGAAGCGCGGCTGAAAACGCGGGTCTAGCTTCCTACCAGTTCTGCCATCGGCTCCGCCGGGGCGCGCGCCCGCCGCTCCGCGTCCTGCTCCATGCGAGCACCGCAGTCACACGGCCGGCCGGCGAAACAGGTGGTGCAGCAGTAGTGCAGCTGGGCCTCGATCTGCGGCAGCCATGTGATCTCCACCCCGCAGCCGTCGCACCAGACGGTCTCTTGGTAGCGCATCGTCACCTCCCCAATCCCCCCATCACGAGAAGTCCCCAACCGCTTCGGGCTGGTACCAGATGGCGGTCACTTCCAGGCGTTTGACGCCGCCTGGGGCAGGGCTTTCGAAGAGATCGCCCACACGATGCCCGAACATGGCCAGGCCCACTGGCGAGAGGATCGAGATCTTGAGCTGCCCGATGTCGGCGGCCTCCGGCAGGACCAGCGTGCACGTCAACGTCTCGCCCGTATCGGGTTCGAACAACTGCACGCGCGAATTGAGCGTAATCACATCCGAGGGCACCTCGTCGGAAGGCAAAATGCTCCGCTGCGTGAGCCCGGCCTCCAACCGCTCGAGGTCCGCGCGCGGACCGACGCCGCTCCAGATCGCTTCAGCAATCAGCGCCCGCAGCCGCTTCAGGTCGTGCTCCGTTACATAAACCGCTGGTTTGCTCATGGGTCAAACTCGCTCAACAGCCCCCCTTGTCGGCCACGTCCTCACTCTAGCGCGCCTGCCCTGAAAGGCGCATGGAACCCGGCCCTGCCGGCATGAAATTCGAATGAAAAACCCGCGCCGGGGCACAGGCGCGGGTGTGAGGCGAGACCGGGCGCGGCGGACGATTAGGCAGCCTGATCGGGGCAGGCCAGCATATAGCCCACGCCCGGCGCGGTTACGATCAGCTTGGGGTCGGCTGGATCAGCCTCTAGCTTCTTTCGCAGGAAGCGCACGTAAGCCCGCAGGTAGTCAAGGTCATTGCGGTATTCAGGGCCCCAGACGGCGGTCAGCAGTTGGCCGTGCATCATGACTTGGTTGGCATGGGCCGCCAGTTCCCGCAGCAGGTTGTACTCGGTGCGGGTCAGCCGGACTTCGGCGTTGCCCAGCATAACGCGCCGCCGCGCCAGGTCCAGCCGGAGCGCGCCGCACACGATCTCGGCCTCGGGCGCGGCGCCCGCCTCGCGCCGGGTGCGCTTGAGCACGGCCCTCACCCGGGCCAGCAGTTCGCGCGAGCTGAATGGCTTAGTCAGGTAGTCGTCGGTGCCGGCCTCGTAGCCGCGCAGCAGATCGGCCTCGCGCGCCTTGGCCGTCAGCATCACGATCGGCACATCTGAGAACTCGCGTATGTGGCGGGCCACGCCGTAGCCATCCATCTCGCCCGCCAGCACAAGGTCGAGCAGGATTAGGTCCGGCTGCTCGAGCGCGGCCATTTCGACCGCGATTTCGCCCTTGCTGGCCGTCACCACCTGGAAGTGCGTGGCCGTCAGCACTCGCCGCAGCAGCTGGACGAGCTTGGGCTCGTCTTCTACGACCAGGATCTTGCCCGCACTGATGCGCTCAGTCATCGGCCCGCCTTGTGCCCCGCTCAATCGCCGTCCGGCAGCGCGCGGTCATCCCGCGGCACGGAGAAGAACAGCGTGGTGCCGCGCCCCAGCTTGCTCTCGGCCCAAATCCGGCCGCCGTGCGCCTCGACGATGGCCCGGGTGACGGGCAAGCCCAGCCCGGTTCCGGGCACGTGGCCGCCGGTGGGCGACTTGACGCGAAAGTACTTGTCGAAGAGCGGGATCAGGTCCTCGGGCGCGATACCCACACCCTGGTCCGCGACGCTGACCACGACATCGGCCGGGCGTACTTCGCCGCGGATGACGATCAGCCCGCCGCCGGGCGAGTACTTGACCGCATTGTCGAGGATGTTGCGCAAGACTTGCCGCAAGCGGCGCGGATCGGCCAAGAGCAGGGGAAAGTCCGCCGGGAAGTCGTCCACGAGGCGATGGAGCGTGGTCTGGCGCTGGACCTCGTCAGTCACCTCGCGCGCCAGGCGCGGGAGCCGCACCGGTTCCAGCTCGATGCCCAGGTGGCCGGTATCGATCAGAGCCGAATCCAGCACCTCGCCAATCATCGCCTGGAGGGTATCACACTCGCGATCAATGAGCGTCAGGAACTCGCGCTGTTCATCGGCCGACCACTGCGCTTCATCGAGCAGCAGCGCCGTCGCGTAGCCCTTGATCGTAGTCAGCGGCGTGCGGAGTTCATGCGAGAGCGCCGCCAGGGCTTCGGAACGTGCTCGGCCGGCCTGCTGGGTAGAGGCCGGTTGGGCGGCCGCCTCGGCCCGCTGGGCCCGATCCAGGGCCAGCCCACCCACCTCCGCCAACCGCTGGGCAAACGGCGCCGCTTCTGCCGCGAATGCCGGCTGTCCGGCCGCGGCGAACAGCCAGGCTACACCGAGCACACGGTCGTCCGCGCGCAGCGACAGGACGAGCATGCCCTGTTCCAGCCAATCGGCGCGCAACACGTGAGCCAATGCAGTCCGCTGTTCCGGCCGCAAGGCCGCCGCGCCCGAGGCGGCCGCCTCGGCCGACAGCCACACACTCGCGGTCTGCCAGTCAGGCGGCTCGGCCAGAAACACATCGCCGGCTTGCAGCGTAACCCCGCTGACCAACGGCCCGAGGTCTCCGACCACGGCCGCCGCGACAAACCCGCGCGCCTCCGGCTCGAAGCGCCACAACAGACCCGCGGTTGCCGGCCGCAGCGCGTCACACAAGGCGGCCAGCAGCGCGGCTGGCAGCCCGCGTGTGGCTGGCACGGCGATCAGCGCCGCGCAGAAGCGGCTGATCGCTTGGAGTTGGGCCTCGCAGCCGAGGCCCTGATTGGGCATTCCGTCGGACACAACAGCGCTGCCTCCCCCACCCCAGGCGCCCCTGCCACTGAACCTGCCCGTCCCGGGCGACCCAACCATAGCTGCGACGAGAGCGCCTGTCAATTGTGCCCCTGACCGTCTCATGGCAGGCCCGGCCGGCTGGGCGTGCCGGGATGCTCAGGCGCGGGTATTGCCCGCCCGGAAGACCCGCCCCGGACCCGCGTCAGGGCACGTGGGCGCGGTCCAAGCAATGCCCGCCTGCGGCCCTAGCCAGAGCCCGACTTGGCCCCGCCGCGCGCCTTCCACCCCAGCGCCACCGGCCCCAGCCGGTCAATCAGCCAGCCGAGCGTCAGCTCAACCCAGGGCACAATCCGCAGGATGCCCGGCACGTACACATAGCGCCGGGGCCGCTTGAGCAGGCCCGCGATGCGCTCGGCCACCGTCTCCGGCCGGACCGCCAAGCCGGCGCCGGGGATGCGCCGCCCGGCCGAAAGCCGCGCGGCCCGATCGAAGAACTCCGACCGCACCGCGCCTGGCCGGACCACGCTGACCGTCACGGCCGACCCGCGCAGCTCGCGAAACAGCGAAGTGGTAAACGTGTCCACGAATGACTTGGTCGCCGCGTACAGCGCTGCCCCCTGGCTGGGCAGGCCACCGACTACCGAGCCGACGTTGATGATGGCGCCGCGGCCGCGCTGCTTCATCGAAGCCAGGAACAGCAATGTCAGCCGGGCCACGGCCACCACATTCACCTGCAGCATCTCCAGCGCTGTCGGCCAGGGCATGGTCTCGCCGAAGCCATACCAACCAAAGCCCGCGCTGTTGACGAGCACATCGGCCGGCCCATACAGGCGCGTCGCCCGCTCAAAGACCTGCTCGCAGGCCCGCTCGTCCGACAGGTCGACCGCGAGCGCCGCCGCCTGGCCGCCGTCTGCCTGAACCTCCGCCACGAGCCGGTCCAGTCGATCCTGGTCGCGGCCGACGGCGACGACGGCGTAGCCTTCGCGGGCCAGCCGGAGGGCCGTCGCCCGTCCGATGCTGCCCGAGGCCCCCGTGACGACTGCCACGCGCGCTGGCTGACCGGGGACCGGCAGCCGCCGCGCCGCCCGCCGCCAATTGGGCGATTGGCGCAGCAGCCACCAGCGGACGAGCGGGCGCAACAGCCGGATGAGGTGCCGCCGGTACCCCACCACGGTCTGCATGTCGTGGATATAGTCATCCAGCGTGCGCGTCTGGTACCTAAGCAGGGCCTCGCTCTCAGTCGTGTCGAGCCAGTCAGTGGCGAACGGTTGGGTCGCGAACGCCCCGGCCGGCAGTTCCCCCACGCCCAGGGCAGCCAGGATACGGCGGTTCAGCTCACGATAGTAGAGCTGGTTCGGCGGCCCGCCGCCCAGCAACAGCACCTTGCCCCAAACGCGGCTGCTTTCCACGGCGTTGGCGATGGCTAACCCAACGTCGAGGGTATGCACGAACTCAATGCGGTTATCCAGCGGAACGTCGAACATCCCCTTGTCGAGCTTCATCGCCAGTGGTAGGACAGCGCCGAAACGCAGGATGCACCAATCCAGGCCCGACGCCCGCACCATCCGTTCGCACTCAACTTTGTGGCGAGCATAGTGCTCGATCGGCCGCACCGGATCGGCCGCGGTGCGCGGCGGCGGTTGATCCTGCGTCCGGCCATAGACATGCAATGACGAGGCGAAGATCAGGCGCGGCGGTTGAGCCAAGGCGCGCATGGCGTCAATCAGGTTCCGGGTGCCGCCGACGTTGATCTCCCGCGCCCAGTCGGGGCGCGCCTCGGACTCGACCCCGGTGGCCGACAGCTTGGGCACAATAAAGGCCAGATGCACGACCACGTCGCAGCCGGCGGCGGCAGCGGCCACATCGGCCGGCCGGCGCAAATCCCCCCAGGCGACCTCGGCTGGGGGCGCCAGCCGCCGGGCCGCGCGCTGGTTGGCCGGCGTTCGCAGGTCAAAGCAGCGCACGTGATGTCCGCGCCGCACGAGCTCGGCCAGCGCGCTGCGGCCGACATTTCCAAAGGCTCCGGTGAGCAATATCCTCATGCTGTCCCTTTCTTCTCCAAACCGGTCAGCAGCAGTTCCAGGCTGCCAGCCGCCTGCCGGCCGCCGCGGCGGCCTCTGTCTTCAAGCACGTCCTGAAGCAGGTCCCCGAGCGCCAGCGAGACGATGACGCGGGCCGCCAGTTCAGCCTCCACCTGCCGGATAGCGCCTTCCGACTGGCCCGCCGCAACCAGGCGCGCAAAGAGGCGCCGATAGCGCCGGATCGGCGCGATGGTCGCCTTCCAAATCGAGGGATGCCGCAGCGCCTGGAGCAGGTATTCCAGGAACAGCGGAAGTTGCCCCACGGCGGCCTGGGCGACTTGCGGCATGAGGCCGGCCATGGCCATCAACCGGTTGGGAGCTGATCCCGCCTTTGCCTGTTCGGCGGCGAGCAGCGCGTCGAGCTCGGCGAGCCAACCGTTTAGGAGTTCGAGGAAGAGCGCCTGCTTACTGGGAAAGTGGTAGTAGAACCCCCCCTTGCCCACGCCCGCCTGCTGGCAGATCTCGGCCACGCTGGCGGCATCGTAGCCTTCCCTGGCAAAGCAGGTCTTAGCCGCCTCAAGGATGCGGGCGCGCGTCGCCCGGCTGCGCTGCTGATGAGCTGTCGACATCTCGAAAACAGACCGGTCAGTCTGTATTCTACCACAGACAGCCTCCAGCGTGCGAGCCCAAGAGCGCCCGATGGGGCGCGCGTTTCCAACCCAGCGTGTGGGGCTTAGACCGTAGGCCCGCCCGGGTGCGGCCCGGGCTGGCGCGCGTTGGGCGCCTGCGCTGCCGGCCGGGCGGGCAGCGCCTGCTCAAACAGCGCCCGGGTGGCCTGATAGCAGGCCTGACCGCAGCACGGCAACGGCTCGACGGACACGATCGCGCCCGCCTGAATAGTCGGATAGGCCAGGGGGTGGCGCAGTTTCGTGCCGTCCGCCAACATCAACGTCGGCGTGCCGCGCACACGGTAGTCTTCCTTGCCCAGCCGTCCCTCTTCCAGCACAGCCCGGAGGGCGTCGCCGCCCTCGAACAGGTGCCTGAAACGGTCAAGGTCAAGGCCGGCTTCGGCGGCAATTTCCAGCATGACTTCGCGCTGGCCGATGTTGCGGCCTTCGGCAAAGAAAGCGCGCCGCAGGCGCAGGTCAAAGTCGTGGCCAATAGCATCCCCCTGCTGATTGGCCGACCAGGCCGCCTCGAAAGCCGGCAGGGTCGTGGTTGGCCAGCCATCGCTTGTATAGGGCCTAAACTCGGCTTCCGGTTCCTGCAGCGCCGCCAGCGGGACCTCCAACGCCAACTCGTGGCGGTCGGGCGGGCCGCCCCCATAGACCTCCAGCGGAAAGGCGCGGGTCCGCAGCCGCACCCGCCCCTCGTACTCGGGCCTGACCTTGTGCAGTCGCACGGCAGCTACATAGCACCACGGGCAGTAATATTCGGCCCACTCCCACAACTGGGGGAGGCTTGCACCTGGCCCGGCGGTGACTTCTCCCGCGCTGTTCACGGCGGTCAAGCCGCGGCGCTGCGTTCCGGCGCCTGGCCCAAACGGGCGAGAGTTTCGGCGTCGATCAGCCGCTCGGCCATCGGGAAGAGGCTATCCTCTTCCTCGACAAAGTGTTCTTCGGTCAACTGGAGGACCGTCCATATCCGTTGGATCGGCTCGCGGCGCGGGTCGGCCACTTGCTCCAGCAAGTCGCGCACCTCGGCGTGAACCACCGTCATCATGTCCACCGGCCGCTCGGCCGCGGGAGTTAGCGGGCGCAGCACGTCGAAGAGGTAGGTCTCCTCACGCTGCGCGTGATCCTCGAGCGCTTCACCCAGCAGCGCGCTGCGCGCCCGCAGCACTTCTGCCGGCTGGCCGGCTTCGAGCCAGCGCGCCATGGCCGCCATCATGACGCGCAGCAGCTGATGCTCAACGGTTAACCGATCGGTGATCTTCATGGGGCGCTTTCAGGAGGATGCGCCCGCTCAGGCCGGCGCCAGGCCGGGCGCAACCACCGCCAGAGCGGCGGAGAGGCCCCGCGCGGCCTGGCGCATGGCCTGACCGACGCGGGAGGCCGGGTCCAGCACGGCCGGCCGGCCC
>JADLEU010000094.1 GCA_020845955.1 Anaerolineales bacterium | reverse complement strand
GGGTGACACGGGGTCGTGCGTGGGCGTTGGGGGTGGGGCACCTTGGTTGGTGCGGCGCTTACAGCCCAGGCGGCAATCGGGATCACCGGCCGGTTGGCGCGCTTTGTTGAAGCGGTCGCGCACATAGGTCTTGGGGTTGTTCTCTTGCACCCAAGCCAAGATGTGTTTGGTGTCCAGCGACACGCACTCGGGCGGCGCCGCGCCCAGCCGCTCGATCTCCGTGAGGATCAGGCGGACACTATCGGCCAGCAGGAATTGCAGCGCCGGATTGGGCACCTGGCGCAGCATCCGAACCAAATGCCGATGCGTGGGCAGACTGGCCTGGGCATTGAAACCGAGCGGGTCGTTGGGCGCCGGCACCAACGGGTCTCAAGATTCAAGCCGAACTCGACCCCGGCCGTTACCCAACCGGCATCAAAGTTTCGGACAAAGAACTACAAGCGGGGTAACTGCTCACGCCCATAGCGGCGCGCGCAACGCGGCCAGGGCGAAGGTGTTATAGTCGGCAAGATGACGCTGCCCACGGTTGAAAGCCTGCGCGATCTGACGCGCGACGAATTGATCGCTCAGGTGCTGCAATTGGCCGAGCGCCTTGAGCGGCTGGAAGCCGAAGTCGAACGGCTCAAGCGCCCACCGCCCACTTCGCGCAACTCGTCGCAGCCGCCGTCGCGCGATCAGAAGCCGAACGCGCCGGCCCGCAAACGGCGACGCCACCGTGGGGCGAAAGCCGGCCACGCCAAGGCCGCACGACCGCTGACGGACAAGCCCGATCAAACCATCGAGGCGCAGCCCAGCGCCTGCACGCGCTGTGGGCAGGATTTGCAGGGTGTGACGCCCAAGCGCACGGTGCGGCGGCAGATCACGGAACTGCCCGAAATCAAGCCGGTCGTGATTGAGACCCGCCAGCATGACGTCCCCTGCCCGGGCTGCGGCCACACCGAGCGCGGGCGCCTGCCGCTGGGCTTGGAAGCCGAGCGGCAGTTTGGGCCGCGCCTGGAAGCGACCGTCACCTACCTGCAACATCAGCAGCACCTGAGCTATGAACGCACGCAGGCGGCCATGCCCGACGTGTTTGGGGTGAGCCTCAGCGAAGGTGGGCAAGCCTGCATCGTCGAGCGCGCGGGGGTGGCGGCTCAGGGGCAGGCCGACGCCTGGCTTGACGATATCCGCCAGAGCGCGGTGGTCGGCAGTGACGAGACCGGGGCGCGGGTGGATGGGCGCACCTGGTGGGAGTGGGTGTTCGTGAGCGCCACGGCCGTACTGCATGTTATCCGGCCCAGCCGGGCGGTGGACGTGATCACCGAGATCATGGGGCCGGCCCGCGTCGGCACTTGGATCAGTGACTGCTGGAAGCCGCAACTGCGCGCCCCGGCCGACCGCTTCCAACTCTGCCTGGCGCACCAAATCCGTAATTTGCAGGGGTTGCGGGAACGCGCGCCACGCCTGAACTGGGCGCGCGAACTGCAGGCCCTGTTTCGGGAAGCGATTCACCTGGACAAGCGCCGGGCGCTGCTCTCCGGTCGGGGCTTCGCCCGCCGCGTGACCCAAATCGAGCGGCGGCTGGATCGCCTGCTGGCCCGCCCGGTGACCACCCCGGCGGCGCAGGCGCTGGTCAAACGCTACCGCAAACATCGGGCGCATCTACTGGTGTTTCTCCATGATCCGGCCGTGCCCCATCATAACAACGCTGCCGAGCGCGCGCTGCGCCCGTCGGTCATCCATCGCAAGGTCACGGGTGGCTTCCGCTCCGCCTGGGGCGCGCACGCCTATGCCGCCCTCGCCAGTGTGATCGATACCGCCAAGCTGCGCGGCCAGTCCATCTTCGACACGCTTGTGGCGCTCATGGGCCGGCCAGTCTTGCCCTATCTCACCGCCCCAGGCGCGTGAGCAGTTACCAAGCGGTTAATCTGAAACCCGGCGACTTTCACGGCGACTGGAACTATCGGATCGTTCCGGCGCGCATGAAAAATTAGATAGGTTATTTTGAAAGGCCGCCTAATGTCCCACGTCGTGAAGCAGTCACAGGCACCTGACTCAAAAGCGGCTTCAATCATGTGCAGAGTGAATTCACCTTGCTCCTGAACGGGATCGGGCTGCCAACCCAATTGGAAGCTATCGAATTCAGTGACCCAAACCGGAACGCCGTAGCTTTGCAGGACGGTAGTCACATCAGCTTTCGACGGCCGATTGCTCCACAAGTGCATCTGGACTCCCACTGCATCTACGAGATCCAGCGACTTCAGATAGTCAACATCGGTCTTGGTGGTGGTGTAGTAACCGCCTGATGTCGTCTCGTTGCTGTAGTGGTTGTAAATCAGGACGGCCGAAGGATCGATTTCCCGTGCTTTCTCAAAAGCGATCTGATGGTAATCCGTGCCAATGTGCTGATACCACCAATCGTATGTGCCGTTGCCGTTCCATTTTTCGTTGACCACAGTATAGGCACCGATGACGCCCTTATACCGGTTCATAACCGCTGCAATGTGAGCCTCCATGATCCCGATAAGTTGATCCCGATTGTAGCCACCGTTGACGATCCAGTTTGGTATCGCTCCGAGCGCCACCGATCCCCACACCAGGTGCATCCCGATCATGCTCTGGCTGGCAGCCTGGGCCTTTTGGACAATCCAGTCTGCCCCCGAAAAATCCCATTGACCAGGCCCGGGGTAGCAAGGGTTCATCAGGATGGCGTGGTTGACCAGGTGATTGAATTGCTGCTTGGCCAACTGTTCTGGCACTCCGGTTGGGTCATTCCAGTCACCGCCTTCCAGATGAATGCCAACCTTGAATCGTTTCCCAGATGGTCTGACGATTCTGTCCGCATAATATCGAAGCGGGAGACCACTTGGAGCAGAAGCAACATGCGCGGGTGTCGGCAGGAATTCAGGCCGGAGTGCCAAGGCTGGCAGCACCAGCCCCAAAGCTTGGATAGCGGTTCGACGCGAAATCGAGCTGGGCATAAATGTCTAGTAATTGAACGGCCAGAGCATATCCGCAGCAATTGCCGAATGGAGCGAGGTTTCCACCGGTATGGCTACAGCTACTTGTCGCCGCTTGGCGGATCGCCGTTGACTGGGGCTTCAACAAATCGCCAAATGTGCTACTCGGCGGCTGTGGCCGCGGTTCCCGCCGTAGATCACCGATGTGCGCGTAGATGTCGATTGGGCGGCCAGGTTCTGCCATATCTGTATCATCCAACTGTGTCACGCCTCGTTGGATTGGCGTGTCGAGCTGTAAGTCAACGCCAAACAGCAGCTTGAGTAAGGTGTACATGCCGGTTCGATCAGCTGTCCCAAACGCCCGATCAAAACCAACGACTGCCCGTTTCGCAGTTTCACGATGTTCATACTCGATCCGGCCAAAGGACTCTATCGTGCCACTCCCGTATTGCTGCTCCAGTTCCCTCGTCGCGCCGTGCTCATAGGCATAATCCACGAACTCATCACTACTGGGAGTGTTGGCAATTGCCTCCAGATCATTGGCGTATGAAAGATAGTCATAGACCGCGCCGCCAACCTCGACAACAGCATCGATAATTTCCTCACCGCTGCCTGTGATATCGTTGTAGAAATTGTAGGCGGTGACAAGTACAGAGATGAACTGATCACGGGTGAACAGCCCCGCAGGGTCAACTTGATTCGTGGGACTTTTACTCACGTACACATATCGGTTGTGCGTCTGCGGCGCTCGCGCTACGCCTCGCCAGTAATCGCGCGAGATAAAGCGCCCCACTGCTGGGTCGTAGTATCGTGCCCTCAAGAACACGAGCCCCGCTTCCGGGTCGACCTGCTCGCCGCTGAACGTAAACGCACTTTCGGCCCCGCCCATCTGTGACCGCAACGTCCCGAAGGCATCGTAGGTGTACGTGGCCGCTCCTTGCCCGGCTAGGTCGCTCATGGCCCTTGTCGAGCCCAGGCCATCGGCGTGGTAGAAGGCGGGCACATCACCGCTATCAAGCTGGACCAGCAGGTCCAGGCCGTAGACGTAGCGGGTGGGGATGCCAGCCGTCGTTTCCACCACCACCACTGGCAGCCCGCCGGCCAGATCCTGCAGGTAGGCCGTCGCCGTGCCATCTACCATCCGGCCTATCCGGACCCCGTCGCCGTTATGTGTAACTGGCCGTCATCGCCCCGTTCGTCAGCCCCGTCAGCCGGCCCAACCCGTCCCAGCTGAAGGTCTGGCCGCCCTTCGTCAGAAGCTGCCCGTTGTCGTCCCAGGTCAGGGTGGTCGTGATGCCGCCCGTCACCATCTCCAGCAGCCGATCGGCCGCGTCGTAGCTGTAGGTCGTCAGCACCCCGTCCTGGCCCAGCACCAGCCGGTTGCCCATCGCATCGTAGGTGTAGGTCACCACCCCCGGGATGCCCATGGGGTAGGTGACGGCCGTCAGCCGGTACAGGGCATCGTAGGTATAGCTGGTCGTGCCAGACGGCTCGATCATCGCCAGCCGGTTGCCCACCGCGTCCAGGGTGTAGGTGATCACCACTAGGGTCCCGCTCACCGGCGACGTGGTCTGAATGCCCGTCAGCCGGTTCGCAACGTCGAAGGCATTGACGGTCTCCACGCCATTGGGCAGGGTGGTGGTGATCAGCCGCCCGGCGGCATCGTAGGTGTAGGTCGTGACCTGGCTGGCCCAGTCGGTGACCGTTTGCAGCCGGTTCGCGGCGTCGTAGGCGTAGGCCGTCGTCAGCCCGCCGGGCAGGGTAAGGCCCGTGCGGTTCAGGGCGTCGTAGGTGTAGGTGATTGTCCCCCCCGGCTGGGCGACCGTGAGCGGGCGGTTGAGCCCGTCGTAGGCATAGTTCGTCGTGCCGGTGGTGTCGGTCAGGGCCACCCGGTTGCCGGCCAGATCGTACAAGTAGCCGATACTGATCCCCGGCGCCATCACGCTCACCAGCCGGTCGGCGGGGTCATAGGCGTAGGTGGTCGTGTCACCATTGGCGTCGAGCTTGCTTACCCGGTTGCCGGCGGCGTCATAGGTGTGGGTAGTGGTGTTCCCCAGGGGATCGCTCTCAGTCAACAGGCGGTTGAGCGCATCGTAGGTGTAAGTGGTGGGATGGCCGTTGGCGTCCACCATCCCTAGGCGGTTGCCGACCACGTCGTAGGTATAGTTGATCACCCCGCTCAGGGCGTCCTGGACCGTGATCAGCCGGTTCAGGCCGTCGTAGGTGCTGGTGATGGCCTGGCCGTTCGCGTCGGTGATCACCAGGGGGTTGCCGGCCGCGTCGTAGCTCGTGGTCATGACCTGCCCAAGGGCGTTCTGCATCGAGACCAACTGGTTCAGAGCGTCGTAGGTGTTGGTCACGACGTGCCCAAACGGATCGTGGGCCGTCAAGCGGTTGCCGTTGGCGTCATAGGTGAAGGTGGTCGTCTGGCTCAGGGCGTTGGTGGTGGAGACCAGCCGGCCAGCGGCGTCGTAGCCGAAGGTGGTGGTGTGCCCGTTGCCGTCTGTGGCTGCGATCTGCTGCCCGACCGCGTCGTAGGTGTAGGTCGTAACATAGCCGGCCGTGTCGGTGATGACGGCCAACTGGTCCTTGACCGTGTAGCTCCGATAGGTGATGCGGCCTAGCTGGTCGGTCGTCGTGAGCAGGTTGCCGACCAGGTCATAAGTCTGCGTGATAACGCCGCCGGCGGGATCGGTCATGGTCAGCAGCCGGTCGGAGTTGTCATAGGTGTAGTTGGTCGTGTGTCCGAGTGGGTCCGTCTCGGCCTGAAGTCGGCCCACCACGTCATACACGCGCGTGGTGGTGTGTGTCAGGGCGTTCGTGACGCTGATCGGCTGACCATAGGCGTCGTAGTCGAAGGTGGTGATGCGCCCCAACGCGTCGGTCTGGGTGGCAATCCGGCCCAGCCGCATCGCGTCGAAATAGTAGCTGTTGGTTGTGGCTCCACCCAGCAGATCGGTGCGGGTGAGCAGGTTGCTGGCGGAGTCATAGGTGTAGGTCATCACCCGGCCCAATGGGTCGGTCTCGGTCAACAGGTTGTTCTGGCCGTCGTAGGTTCGCAGGACGGTGCCCGATAGCGGATTGGTGACGATGAGGACATTGCCGTGGCTGTCGTAGCCGTAGGTGGTGGTAAAGCCCTGGGCGTCGCGCAGCAAAATGCGGCTGTTAGCAGCGTCCCAGCCATATAGCACCGTCTGGCTGAGGGCGTTGGTCTCGGTGATGAGCCGCAGGTGGGCATCGTAACCGTAGGTGACCGTCTGGCTGAGCCGGTCAGTGACGTACGTGTTGTGGTTCTCGATGTCGTAGGTGAATGTCGTGAGGTTGTTAGCCGCGTCGCGCTGCTCGATTACCCGGCCGTCCGCGCCGTAGACGTTGGTGAGGAAGGTGTGGCCGTTGGCGTCGGTGCTGGTCAGCAGGCGGTGGTCGGCGTTGTATGTGTATGTGCTGGCCGCGCCGGTGGTATCAGTGAAGACGGCTAGGTCACCGGCGCCATCGTAGCCGAAGCCCAGAGTGCGGCTGAGCGAGTCGGTGAGTGTCACCAGCCGCCCCAACCCGTCATAGCCGAAGGTCAACGACCGCCCAGCAGGCTCAGTGACGGCAGCAATTCTCATTTTGCCGATGGCCATGGGAAATGAGGGCGGCGCAGAGCGCACGCGGGGCGGGTGAATTGCTGCGGGTACGTGCTCTCAGCGGTTCGGCCGTCCAACGGTGGGGAGGCGGGCGGG
>JADLEU010000093.1 GCA_020845955.1 Anaerolineales bacterium | reverse complement strand
GACCCCGGCGCAGCGCCCCTATCGCAATCTCCCCACCATGCTACAATAGCGTCCCATGCTGTGCTTCGCGCTCTTTGACTTGGATGACACGCTCTACGCGGCTGAGACTGGATTGTGGCCGGCCATTGGCCGGCGCATCGAGCTGTTCATGGTCGAGCGCCTGGGGCTTGCGGCCGAAAGTGTCCCGGCCCTGCGCCGGCGCTATTACGAGACCTTCGGCACGACCCTAAACGGTTTGCGCGCGGAGCACCAGGTCGACGCCCACGACTTCCTGGCCTACGTGCACGATCTGCCGCTGGACGAGTTCGTTCGTCCCAACCCGGCGCTCGACCAGATGCTGGCGCGGCTGCCGCTGGTGAAGGTCGTCTTCACCAACGCCGATGCCGCCCACGCCCGCCGCGTGCTGGGCCAACTGGGCATCGCGCGCCATTTCGACCGCATCGTCGATATCCACGCCCGTGACTTCGCCAGCAAGCCCGCGCCCGCCGCCTATGAGGCCGCCCTGCGGCTCATCGGGGCAGATCCGCGCGCCTGCGCCTACGTCGAGGACCTGGCGCGCAACCTGGCGCCGGCTCATGCACTGGGGATGCTCACCGTGCTGGTCAGCCCGCAAGCGCCGGCGCTGTCCGCCGGCGTAGACCTGGTCATCCCCGACATTCTCGCCCTCGAAGCGGCCCTGGCCAGCACCGGCCGCCTGCCGGCCCCCTCCGCCCGGGAGGCCGTGTGAGCCTGCTGGACAGCGACCGGGCCCGCGGCATGTTCTTCGGCCTGGCCCTGGGCGACGCGCTGGGCTGGCCGGTCGAGTTCATGTCGCGCCCCGAGATCCTGGTGCGCTACGGCCGCAGCGGCATCCTCGCGCCGCCCGACCCGGCCCTGTATACCGACGACACGCAGATGTCGATCGCCGTCGCCGAAGCATTGATCGAGGCCGGGCAGCACGACCTGGATGTGCTGATGGGCGCGGTGGCCAGGAACTTCATCGGCTGGAAGCGCGACCCCACCACGCCGCAGCGCGCCCCGGGCGCCACGTCGATCCGGGGCGTGAATGCCCTCGAGCGCGGCGCCCCCTGGCGGGAAGCCGGGGTGCGCGATTCCAAAGGTTGTGGGGCCTGCATGCGCGTGGCCCCGGTGGGTTTCCTTTACCAGAACGAGCCAGGGCGCCTACAGTCAACAGCCCGCTCGCAGGGCATACTCACCCACCGCCACCCGACTTCCGACGCCGCCTGCATCGCCGCCGCCTACCTGATCAAGCTGGCCCTGGAGGGCGTGGAGCCGGCCGCGTATCCCGAGCGGGTGCTCAAGTTCATTGGCGGCACTGCCCCTGAGTTCGATGCCGCTGTCGAGCGCGCACAGGAGGCGCTCGACTGGCCCGACGAGGAGACGGCCCTGAACTACATTGGCCCGACGCGCGGCGGCGGCTGGACTGCCGAAGAGGCCGTGGCCATGGCCCTGTACTGCGTGATGCGCCAACCCGACGACTACGTCGCCGGCGTCCGGCTGGGCGCCAACATCGGCGGGGACTCCGATTCGGTGGCCTCGATTGCTGGGGGGATCCTGGGCACCCGCCTCGGCGCCGGCGCGATCCCGGCCGACTGGATCGCGCGCCTCGAAAACCAAGAGTACCTAGCCCAGCTGGCGGCGCGGCTGACCCGCAAGAAGGTGGAACAGCTGATCGCCGCCACTCATAACACCCCAGAAACGCCGTAGCGCCTCACATGCCCAGCTTTCTGCCCGACCCGCGGGCCATCGTGGTTCTGTGCCTGATCATTGGTTTCGTCCTCGGCGTCAACGCGGCTTTGTTCGGCCTGCTGCGCGGCGGCCGGCGCGCCAGCGCCGAGGCGTCCAAGTGGACAGCGGCCATCGGCGGCGGCGCCGCCGGCCAGAGGGCCCAGGCAGCCCAACTGGCCGAGCTGCACAGGGCCGTCGAGGCGCTGGCGGCCCCGCCCGCGCGGGCTGACGGCGAGCAGCCCGGGACCGGCGCATGAGCAAAGTGATCTCGCTGGCAGAAGCCGCCGCGCTGGTCGAGCCCGGCGCCACGTTGGCCTTGGGCGGAATGACGCTTTATCGCCGGCCGGTGGCCTTTGTGCGCACCCTGCTCCAGCGCCCCACCCCGCCCCGCGGGCTGACCCTGCTAAGCTTTACGTGCAGCTATGAGGCCGACCTGTTGGTAGGCGCCGGCCTGGTGGCGCGCGTGCGTACGTGCTACTTTGGCTTGGAGGGCTTTGGCCTGGCGCCTATGTTCACTCAGGCGGGCAACCTGGGCGCCATCGAGATTGTGGAAGAAACCGAGGCCAGCCTAGCCTTCGGCCTGCGGGCCACGCTGGCCAGCGTCGGCTTCATGCCGGGCCGCGGCTGGATCGGCACTGACCTGCTGCGCCTGCGCCCCGACGTCAAGACCATCCACGACCCCTATTCGGGCGAGGAACTGGCGGCCTTTCCGGCCCTGCGGCCCGACGTGGCCGTCATTCACGCCCTGCAGGCTGACCCGCAGGGCAACGCCCGCCTGAACCGCAATCCGGGGATCGACTCAGAGCTGGCCCTGTCGGCCCCGACCGTCATCGTCACGGCCGAAGAGATCGTGCCGGCCCTGGAGACGGCCGACCTGGTGGCACCATTGGTGACGGTGGTAGCGCCCGCGCCGCGCGGCGCCTGGCCAACCTCGTGCCATCCTCTCTACCCGCTGGACGGCCACGAGATCTTGGACTACCTGGACGCCTGCGGGCGCCAGAGGTTTGACGATTACGTGCGGGCGTGCCTGGCGGCCGGGACGCCGGCGCCATGATCCGCACCTTGTACCGCAGCGGCAAGGGCAGCTTCACTGTCGACGTGCCCGTCACCCACTGGCGCGCGGCCTTGCGCGACGAGGGCGGCGTCTTCTGGGTCGACTTCTGCGGTGAGCCGCCCGCCAAGCTCGAGCCGCTGATGCGCGGCGTCTTCCACTTTCATCCACTGGCGATCGACGACGCCCTGCTCGAATCCCACGTGCCCAAGATCGACAACTGGGGCGACCACGTCTACGTCGTCATGCAGGGCATCGTCTTCAACGCGGAGCGCGTCGACCTCGAGACGCGCGAGCTGGACGTCTTCCTCGGCCGCAATTTCATGGTGACGCACCACGCCGAAACGGTCGAGTTCGTCGACCGGTTGTGGTCGAACTGCCTGGCCGACCAGCGCCGTCTCGAGCGCGGGGCCGACTTCTTGCTCTACGACCTGCTGGACCTGCTCGTCACTACCTACATGCCCGTCGTGGACGCCATCGACGACCAGATTGACCAGTTGGAGCACGAGACCTTCAACCGGCCTAGCCAGCAGACGCTCAACGCGCTCTTTTCGATGAAACGGGTCGCCCTGCACATGCGGCGCGTCATCGGGCCGCAGCGGGAGGTGCTCAACCGCCTGGCGCGCGACGAGTACCCGATGATCGACGCCCACGACCGGATCTACTATCGCGACGTCTACGATCAACTGGTGCGCCTGGGCGACATCAACGAGAGCCTGCGCGACCTACTCAGCGGCGCGCTCGACACCTACCTGTCCGTCACCTCCAACCGCATCAACGAGGTCATGAAAGTCCTGACGGTGCTGAGCGCTCTGTTCATGCCGCTGACCGTGATCACGGGCTTCTTTGGGATGAACTTCACTACGATCCCCTTTGAACGCCCCTGGCTACTGGTCGTCGCCTTCGTGGCCATGGTCGCCGTGCCGTTCGGCATGCTGTGGGCCTTCCGGCGCCGCGGCTGGATGTAGGGGCCAGGGCTTCGCGGTATAATCAAGGCCGCGCGGTGAGCCGCGCGCCGTGAGGGAGAAACGATGATCCTGGACGGGAAGACAGCCCTGGTGACTGGCGCATCGCGCGGCATTGGACGCGCGGTGGCCGTGGAACTGGCGCGGCGCGGCGCGCGCCTGGTCGTCAACTACGCGCGCGACGCCGAGGGCGCCCAGGCCACCGTGGAGACGATCCAGGTCGCCGGCGGCCAGGCGCGCGCCGTTCAGGCCAACGTCGCTGACACCAAGGCGGCCGAAGGCCTGGTGAAGGCGGCCATCGATGCTTACGGCGGCCTGGATATCCTGGTCAACAACGCCGGCACGACGCGCGACATGGTCATTATGATGATGCCCGAGGCCGATTGGGACCTGGTGATCCAGACCAATCTCAAGAGCGCCTTCAACTGCGCCAAGGCGGCGGTGAAGACCATGCTGCGCAAGCGCTCCGGCCGCATCATCAACATCACCTCGGTCAGCGGCATCGCCGGGAATGCCGGCCAGACCAACTACTCGGCCAGCAAGGCTGGCCTGATCGGCTTTACCAAAGCGCTGGCCCGCGAGGTGGCCGCGCGCAACATCACCGTCAATGCCGTGGCGCCCGGTTTCGTGCCCACCACGCTGACCGAAGGGCTGCCGGCCGATCTCAAAGAAGCTTCGCTCAAAGCCATCCCACTGGGCCGATGGGGCACGCCCGAGGAAGTGGCCTACGCGGTGGCGTTCCTGGCCTCCAACGAAGCCGGCTATATCACCGGCCAGGTCTTGTGTGTGGATGGCGGCATGGTGATGGCATGAGCATCGATCAGCCCGAGATACGCCGCGGAAAGACCAGCATCGCGCCTGATGTGCTGCTGACGGTTGCCCGGCTCTCGGCCCTGGGGACGCCGGGCGTCACGCGCACTAGCCCGGTCCCGGGCGGGGTCAATCGCCTCTTCAAGCGCGGCGCCAACGACGGCGTGCGCATCGAGGTGCGCGACGACGCCGTCACCGTTGACCTGTACCTGGTCATCGAGCATGAACGGAACGTGCGCGAGGTCGGCCGGGCCGTGCAGGCCGCCGTGGCTCGCGCCATTCAGGAAATCGTCGGCATGGCGGTGGTGGCGGTAAACATCCATGTCGAGGATATTGCCTATCCTGAGCAGGAGGCGCAATAAGCGCTGGCGGCCGCCCTGCCAGGCGTAGCGCTGCATGAAAGCCCGGCGAAAAGCACGCACGGTAGCGCTTCAGGCGTTGTATGAGATCGACTCCACGGCCCACTTGCCCGAAGTCGTGGTGGAGGAAAGGCTGGCCGAGCAGGCTTTGCCCGCTGAGCTGAATGATTTTGCGCGGCAGCTGGTGGCCGGCGTCATCGGCCACGCTCAGACCCTCGATGCCCTGATCCAGAAGTACGCGCCCGAGTGGCCGCTTGACCAGATGGCCATCATCGACCGCAACATCTTGCGGATCGCCATCTGGGAGTTCGCGGCCGACCGCCAGACACCCATCAAGGTTGCCATCAACGAGGCTGTCGAATTGGCCAAGCTCTATGGAAGCGACAGCGCCCCGCGCTTCGTCAACGGCGTCTTGGGCGCGCTGGCGCTGCGGCAGGCTGAGATCACCTCGTTTTTCGGGCCTAACCGCAGCCGCCCGCCGGCCGACCCGCTGCGGCCGGCCGGCTAGGCCGCGTACAGCCGGCGCGCTGCCCCCCATCGTATGGACCTTCTTGGCATTGGTCTCCCCGAGTTGCTCTTAATCGTCATCATCATCCTGCTGGTGGCGAGCCCGAAGGATATTGCCAAGACCGCCCGCGGCCTGGGCCGCGGCCTCAACCGCCTGTACCGGTCTCCCAACTACCAGGTGATCCGCAAGGCCTCGGAGGAGGTGCGCAATCTGCCCGCGCGCCTGGCCCGTGAGGCCCACCTGGAGGAGTTGAATGAGTTAAAGGAGGCCGAGCGGGAACTCAGGGAAGCGGCCAACAGCATTGGCGAAAGCGTCAAACCTTTCCAGGCCTGGGTGGAAGACCTGGGGCCGGCCAACGCGACAACGCCCAAGCCAGTCGGCCCGCCGTCTGCGCCAGCCGCGGCCCAGCCGGCCGCCAGCGCCTCCCCAGCCGAAGGCAAGGCGCCGCCCGTAGCCGAACTGCCGCCCGACAATGCGCCCGCGGCGGAGGAGGACGCCCCCGCCGCATGAACGCGCTTCTGCGCCGGCTGATCGGGCTGCTCACGCTGCCGCTGCGGCCCTTCCAGCGAACGGCCCGTTGGCTGCGCGCGCGCTGGCAAGCGGTCGTCTTGTTCTTCACCGAAGTGCCCGAGGATGTCTCCCTGACTGAAACCGTCGGCGAGGCGCTTGGCAGCCGTGAGTCGCTGGCCGAAACGCTGTCGGGCCTGGGCGAGCACATCGACGCCTTACGGCGCCACCTGCTGCGCTCGCTCATCGCCCTGGCCATCACCACCGCGCTCAGCTTCACGTTCGCGCGCGACCTCATGCTCGTGCTGGCCAGGCCGCTCGGCGCCGACGGGCTGGCCCGGCTGACCGTCATCGAGCCCACCGAGGCAGTGGGCGTCTTCATGCGGGTGTCGCTGCTGTCGGGCCTGGCCTTCGCCATGCCGTGGATCGTCCTCGAGATCTACTTGTTCATCGCCCCGGGGCTGATGCCGCGCAGCCGGCAGCTCCTGCTGGGGGCGATCCCGGCTGCCAGCCTGCTGTTCGTGTTGGGCCTGGCGTTCACCTACTTTCTCCTGCTGCCCACGGCCATCCCCTTCCTCTACAACTTTCTAGACTTTCGCGCCTCCTGGCGCCCGTCGGCCTACTTCGGCCTTGTCACCAATCTGATGCTTTGGATTGGGCTGGCGTTCCAGATGCCGCTGGCCGTGTATGCGCTGGCGGCCGTGGGCCTGCTCCACGCCCGCCAACTCGCGCGGCAGTGGCGGGCCGCCATCGTCGTGATTGCCGTCCTGGCGGCCATGATCACGCCCACGGTCGATCCGGTGAATATGGCGCTGGTCATGGCGCCGATGGCGGCGCTGTACGGCGTGAGCATTCTGGGCGCCGCCGTGGCCGGGGCCGGGCGCCGGCGCGACGCCGTCCGCCGGGCCGCCCAGGCCGGTTGAGCGGCTGTGGCCACGAGGTCCGCGTTGCCAGAGATCCTGCACCTCATGCGTGCCAGCGATTATGCCTCCGCGGGCGGGCAGCCGGTCGTCGTCGCCTGCCCGCCCGGCGGCTTCATCCACTGCACCCAGGACGCCGGCTTGCTGCGGCACGTGGCCGACCTGGCGTTTGGCGCGGAGCCGGGCGAGTTTGTAGTCCTCGTCGTCGAGGCCGCGCGGCTGGGTGAGGCGCTGCGCTGGGAAGCGCCCGACCCGCCGCCGCCGGCCGGCTCACCGCTGGCCGGCCGCCTCTTTCCACACCTCTATGGTCCCCTGCGCCGCGAGGCCATCCTGGCGGTGCGCCCCGCGCGGCGCGCGCCCGATGGGGATTTCCTGGAAACCTAGCCCTGGCCGTGAGCGCAGCGATCACCTGTCCCGCTTGTGGGTTCGAGGCGCCGGCCGGCATGCGTTTCTGCGGCCAGTGCGGCGCGCGGCTCGCCGGCACGTCGGTCGACGCCGCGTCTTCCCCGTCGGCCCCCTTTTCGGCTGAGCAGTTGGGCATGATGATGGGCTCCAACCTGCTCGAACGCTTTCGCCGCGCCGGCCTCGAAGCCGCCGATCAGCGCCGGGTCGTGACGATCTTGTTCGCCGACCTGGCCGGCTACTCCAGCCTCTCGGAGAAACTCGACGCCGAGGACCTGTACAACCTGATGCAGACGTTGATTGGTCTCCTGGCCGGCGACGTCTACAAATATGAAGGCGCGGTCGACAAGTTCACCGGCGACGGCCTGATGGCGCTCTTTGGCGCGCCGATTGCCCACGAGAACAGCGCCGAGCTGGCCCTGCGCTCGGCGTTCGACATGCTGGCCGATGTGGACCGCTTCAGCGCCTCGGCGGTAGGCCCGGCCCGGGGCAAGCTGCGCCTGCACGTTGGCCTGCACACCGGACCGGTGATTGTCGGCAGCATCGGCTCGAACATGCTGATGAACTACACCGCCATCGGCGACACGGTCAATCTGGCGCGGCGGCTCCAGGAGGCCAGCCGGCCAGGCACAATCGTGGTCAGCGAGGCCGTCTTCCAGCAGACCCGGGCGCTGTTCAATTTCGAGGCGCTCCCGCCGCTCGCGCTGAAGGGCATCAACCGGCCCGTGCCGGGTTTCTTGGTGTTGGGCCTGAAGCGCGAGCCCGAGCCGGCGCGCGGCGTCGCCGGCCTGCGAGCGCCCATGATCGGGCGCGGCGCCGAGCTTGGCCAGATCAGGTCGTTCGTGGAAGCCATGACCGGCAGCCGGCAGGGCCGGCTCTTGCTCATCAGCGGCGAAGCGGGCCTTGGCAAGAGCCGGCTGCTCGCCGAGCTGCGCGGCCACCTGGAAGGCAGCCCGGCCCAGTACGTCGAGGGACACAGCCTGACCTACCGGCGCTCGGCCGCCTATTGGATCTTCACCGATGCCCTGCGCAGTCTGCTCGGGGTAACGCCCCATCGGCCCGCTGACCAGGTTGCGCGACAGTTGGCCGACCGGGTGGCCCGGGCAGCCGGCCCGCAGGCCGGCGAGATCCTGCCTTACCTCGAGCAGCTCCTGGCATTACCTGCCTCCGATCGCCAGGCCGCCAGCCGGCTGCAGGCGCTGGAGGCCGGCCGGCTGCGGGAGCAGACCTTCCTGGCGGTGCGCGAGCTGCTGCTGGCCGAGGCGCGGCGCCAGCCGATGGTGCTGGTGCTGGAGGACCTGCACTGGGCCGACGACGTTTCGCTCGACCTGCTGGCCTCTTTCTTCGACGCCCTGCCGGCGGCGCCCTTGTTGATCATCGGCACCACACGTCCCAACGTGGAGGGCGCGCTGGGCGGGCTGTTCGAGCGAGCCGAGCGCCGGCTGGGCGAGCGCTGCACGCTGCTCCGCCTGCAAGCATTGTCGCCGGGCGACAGCGAGCGGCTGCTCCTCGAGTTGATGAGCCTCGACAGCCTGCCAGCCGATCTGCGCGACCAGATCCTGCAACGGGCGGCGGGCATCCCCTTCTACCTGGAAGAAATTCTGCGCATGCTGATCGATTCCGGCCAACTGCGCAGCGAGGCCGGCCGCTGGCAGATTGCGGCGCACATGGACGTAAGCGCGCTGGGCGTGCCGGAGACGCTGCAGGACCTGATCCTGGCCCGCTTCGACCGCCTGGCCGAGGCCGAGCGGCACGCGCTCCAGGCGGCCGCGGTGATTGGGCGCCAGTTCAGCCGCGAGTTGTTGTCGGCCGTGCTGGCCATCGCCCCGGCCCGGCTCCAGCTCGGGACCCGGCCGCTGGAGGCGGACGAGCCGCAGCTCGAAACGACGCTGCAGTTGTTAACCACCCGCGAGTTCATTGTGCCGCTGCCGCACTCGCCCGGCCCAGAATACGAATTTCGGCATGCGCTGGTGTCTGAAGCGATTTACAGCACTCTTCTCCGCCGCAGCCGAAGCGAGCTGCATGGCTTTGTGGGCGAGGCGATAGAGCGCGTCTATGCCGGGCGGCTCGACCAGCACATCGAAGTGCTCGCCCGGCACTATGCCTGGAGCCCGCGGCTAGACCGGGCCGTCCACTATCTGATCCTGGCCGGCCAAAAGGCGGCCCGCGGCTATGCCGTCGAGCAGGCCCGCAGCCACTATGAGCAGGCCCTGGCGCTGCTGCCCGACGTGCCGCATACCCCGCCTCAGGTGCTGGCGATCAACGCTGGGCTCGGGGACGCCCTCTTCTTTGTCGGCGATTACGAGGCCGCGCGGGAGCGCTACCGCCTGGCCCTGGCAACCCTTCCGGCGGAGGCGGCTCCGGCCGAACGGGAGAGCCTGGCGCGGGAGCGAAGCGCCCTGGAGCGCAAACTCAGCCGCACCTTTGAGCGCCAGGGCCAGCACGAAGAAGCGTTGGACAGCCTGGCCGCCGCCCAACTGGCCCTTGAGACGCCCGGCATCGATGCCCCCGTGGAAAGGGCCAGCCTGCTGCACGATATCGGCTGGATCCACTTCCGGCGCGGCAATCTCGGGCAGGCCCAGCAACTGCTCCAGGCCGCGCTGGAACTCGTCGAGGGTACGGATGCCTACGACGTGATCGCCTCGATCTACAACCGGCTGGGCGGCCTGGCGTACAGCCTGGGCGACTGGACGCAGTGCGCCAGTTTCGTGCGGAAGAGCATCGCCATCCGCGAAGCGATCGGCGACGTGCTCTCGCTGGCCGACTCGTTCAACAACCTGGGCGTGCTCGAGATCGAGATGGGGTTGTTCGACAGCGCCCTCGACAACCTGTCGCGCTGCCTGGCGCTCAAACGCCGGCAGGGCCAGTTAGACGGCATTGCCATCGCCCTGAATAACCTGGGCCTGCTGCACGTGCGGCGCGGCGAATTAGGCGAGGCGCGCGCGGCGCTCAGCCAAGCCCTTGAAACTGCCCGCCAGATCGGATACACCTCGCTGCTCGGCAGCATATTGATGCACTTTGGAGAGTTCCACCTGGCCGGCGGCGACTGGGAAGCGGCGGCACAGGCGCTGCTCCAGGGCAGCGAGCTGTTCCAGGGCCTGGGCGTGCCGGATCAACTTCTGGAAATATACCGGCTGCTGGCGGAGGTAGCCCTGGCTCAGGATGACTTGCCGGCGGCCCTGTTGTGGGCCGAGCGGGTAGAGGCACTATACGCGCCCGACAGCGGCCAACCCGTTCGGCTGTCGGCGATTCAGCGCGGCGAGTACCTGCGCTTTCGCGGCCGCCTGGCCGCTTTCAAGGGAGATTGGACCAGCGCGCTGCGCTGTCTGCAGGACAGCGAAGCGCAGTTCACCGGTCTCGGCAACCGGCTCTATTTAGGCCGCGTGGCGTTTGACTTTGGGCTGCTGGCGCGCCGGCAGGGCGATCTCCAACGGGCGCAGCTGCACTTTCGCGAAGCCGGTCTGCTCTTTCGCAGCGCCGGCGCGCGGCTGGAAGCAAAGCGGGCCGACGAGGCTCTTGCGCCCGCCGGCCCGCGATAGGCTGTCCCGCGCGTCTTGCCTGCTCGTTACTCCTGTATCAGATACCCTGCCTCAAAACGCCCATCGGCCCAAATACCGCCGTCGGCCCAGTACCCCGCGTCTGCCCTATAGGCGCTGTCGGCCCAGAAGCCGCCGTCCGCCCAGAAGCCGCCATCGGCCCAAAAACCGCCGTCCGCCCAAAAACCGCCGTCGGCCCAAAAACCGCCCGCGCTCGCAAAATCCGGATCGCCCCACTGCTCACCATCGGCCCAGAACCCGCCGGCGCTGTCATAGCCGCCGCCGTCGGCCCAGAAACCGCTGTCGGCCCAAAAACCGCCGTCGGCCCAAAAACCGCCATCCGCCCAAAAGCCGCTGTCCGCCCAGAACCCGCCATCGGCCCAAAAGCCACTGTCCGCCCAGAAGCCGCTGTCGGCCCAAAACCCGCCATCGGCCCAAAACCCGCCCGAGTAGGGCACATACGCCCCGTCCCACACACCTGCGCCCCGCGCCCATGAGCCGTCGTCGCCATAAACGCGGTAGACGCCGGCCTCATCGCGATAGCTGTAGCCAAGATAGTGCGCTGTGCCAGCCAGGTCGGCCTGCACATCCATGCTGCCGTTGGCGGAGCCGGGCGCCAGGACGGCGTACACCGCCAGCGGCGCGAATACGCGCCCCGCGCCTTGCTGCCAGGCCCGATAGCCGGCGCTCTCGCCCGCCGGCTGGAAGTGCGGGATCGCGGTGGCGCGCAGCCGATATTTGACCTGGTCGGGCGTCAGGCCGGGATCGTGCGCCAACATGAGGGCCGCGATGCCCGAGACGACCGCCGCAGCGGGCGAGGTGCCTGAGAGCTTGAAGTAGTGCGGGCCGACCCGGTTGTCCGGATAGGCCCGGGCCAGGTAGCTCGGGCGCGAGATGGTCGAAACGATATGGCCGCCCGGCGCGACCAGATCGGGCTTGACAAAGCCATCGTGCGTTGGGCCGGCCGAGGAGAAGGCCGGCACGTAGTCGTCACTCCAGTCGGCCGGCGTAAAGGCATCGGTGAAGGCGCCGACGGTGATCACGTAGGGATTGTTCCCCGGCACACCCACGCTCAGCGGCGCAGGCCCCTGGTTGCCAGCCGAGGTCACTACGACGATGCCGCTCGCCCAGGCGGCCATGACGGCCTGGTTGACGGGGTCCGCCCAGTAGGGTGAGCGGACCGGCGCCGAAAGCGACAAGTTCATAACGCGGATATTCAGCGCGTCTTTGTGGTCCAGCACCCACTGAATGCCCTGGACGACGTGCTCGTAGGTCGCCGAACCGGTCTCGTCTACCACGCGCACCGCGGCCAGTTGCACGTCCGGCGCCATGCCGTTCCACTCACCGTCGGCGCCCACCTGGCTGTTGGCGATGACGCCGGCCACGAAGGTGCCATGGCCATGGGGGTCTCGCGGCTTGCGGTACCCGTCCACGAAGTCTACCCACCCGACCAGCCGGCGGCCGGCCCCGGCGCCCCTGATAACACCTGGCTGGGCGTCCAGGCCGCTGTCGACGACGGCCACGGTGAGGCCGCTGCCCGTGACGGCGTGGTTCCACACCGCGTCGGCGCCGGTTACGTCCGCAAAGTCCGTGGCTGGCCAGTTGCCCCTTGCAGCGCTCGGACCCGCGGCCTCGACCACGCCATCGATCTTCAGCACGCCATTTGGCGTCACGGCGGTGACTTCGGGATCCTGCCGCAGACCGGCCGCCATGGCTGGGGTCAGCCAGGCGCCTACGCCTCGAATAATCTCCAACTGCGAAGTGACACGGCCGCCCAGCGCAGTGACCAGGCGGGCAGCGCCAGCTGCGCTCTCGGCCTGGACGATATAAAGCGAGCGCGTCGAGGCCTGGGCCAGCGCCGTGGCCGGACCGAGCAGCAGTGGCGCTAGAAGCGCCAGGATGGCCGCGAGCGAGAGTGCTGTGTGGAGTGTGGCTGCTGCCGTTCGCCTGGACATAGCGGATCTCCTCGTGTTTTCTGCCGCTGCGCCGGGCTGCCCGAGGGGCCGTTCTGCCCTTAAACACAGCAAGCCTGGAAATACCAGGCCTGCCCAAAGGGTGCTGAACGTTAGACTTCGGCGGCCTGGCAGTCGTGGCCATGCGGGACATGGCGGTAGACCCATAGCTTTGCGCCCCCAGCTTTCGCCGGGTTTGCCGTTTCGGTTAGCGTCTCAAACCCTATTCTAACACGTATTCCCGCAAAGTCAATCGGGAATTGTTGGCATATTGGCTTATTGGCAAATGAGGATTGGGCGCCGCGTCCGGCGCAGCACCTCTTCCACGACGCTGCCCAGCACGGCCTCCACGACCGGATTCGTCCGATAGCCCCCCATCACGACCAGGCTGCTGTCCAGGGCCTCGACCTCGGCCAGGATGGTCTTAGCCACGCCCCCGCCGTCGTGGACTCGATACGAGGCCTCGACCTCATGCATCTCCAGATAGGCGCGTGCGTGCCCGACCTGGGCGTCGGAGACCTCGCCGGCCTCCTTGACCGTGACCACGGCCAGCGGCAGTCCCCACGTTTCAGCGAAATAGGCCGCAATGAAGAGGGCCTCCTCAGCCTTGGCGCTGCCATCGTAGGCCAGGAGGATCCGCTCGAACGGCAAAGAGGTTTCTGGCACGGCCAGCACGGGCCGCGGGCAGAGCCGGATGGTCGTCCGAAAACCAGAACCGAGCCTGGCCAGCATTGGCGGCCGGGGTGGATGAGTCAAGCTGAGGACCACGATATCGGCCAGTGCGGCGCGTTCACAGATCTTGGCCGGCACCCCGCCGGTTTCGACCGCCAGACTTCCGGGGAGGCCGGCGGTCCGGCAGCGTTGATTGAACTCGGTGCGGACCGCCTTGGCGGCCGGTCCTGCCTGGAGGGAAGAGGAGGCGACAACGTACAGGCCATGCACGCGTGCGTCTTCGCGCTGCGCGATCTGCAGCGCCTGATCGAGCGCCTGCCAGCCGCCCGGCTCGCCGTTGACGGGCACCAGGATGTCGCCGAAAAGATGGGCGCTGTACCGGGCGGCCATCTTCTCACGGCGCCACTGGCCTGTTGCCGGGCCCGGCAGAAATTCGTCGGGTATGACAGCCGAGACCAGACGCCGTCCGGCCCGCACAATGGGCGTCTTGCGCTCGGCGCCAAGTTTGGCGGCCAGGTCTAGAGCCCCGATTTCCGGCGCAATCTCCCAGCCAAGGGCGCCCTGCAACGCTGCCCGGTGCGCCGAAATCAAGACATAAACGTCGGTCTCGGTGCGCCCCGGGAACTCGCGCAGGGTACCCCGCTGCCGAATGACGTCTAGCACGGGCAGATAAGCCGCCTCATACCAGTCAGCCGCGGCGGCGGCCAGTGGAACCGCCCGGCCGCGCTCGTGCTCCAAATCGGCCTGATGCAGGTGGATCTGCTGGCGGAGCCGTTCGATCTCGCCAGGCGCCGTTACGGAAAGATCGACCTCCGGCCGCGCCTGGTCAAACCCCATTTCCTCCAGGAAATTCACATATTCTGATTTGACAATCACCTCTTGGGGGGTGGCTTGAGCCGACAAGGGGACCTTGGTGCGGACTTCGGTCACGTAGGCCTGGATATGGGTAGCGCCCATTTGGCGCGCCACCGAAACCCGGTGGTGGCCGTCGATGACGAAATAGGCCGCGCCGATCTGGTAGACCTGGATGGGCGGCAGACCGCTGCCATGCGGGTCGGCCGCGGCCGCCCTCACCCGCGCCCAGCGGTCCTGGTCCGAATCCTGGATGGGCAGAAAGTCTCGGGTGAAGTCGTTGGGCCGGCCCACGCTGCCGGCGATGGCGTCCAGCGGGATCTCCTGCAGCCCTCGTTCTGAGCTGCCGGTCGGTTTCAGGTGGCGCGTGACGGCCTCGAAAGTCAATAGCGTGCTAGGCCTGCCGCTGAGCCGGGCCAGGACCTGCTGGACCGCAGCCCGCTGGCGCGCCCGCCGAAAGTCCTCGATAGCCCAACTCCTACGCAACTGATCCGACACGTTGGGGCTGTCTCCTGGGCAACCACCCGGATTATATCGCTTACATGGCGAAAAGAGACGAGCCATCGGCAGCGCGGCCGGGGCATGGTCGTGGCCGCGCTTAATCCCACGATGTGGATCCACTCTAATAGCAGACGGACCGCCTTAAATAGGCGGCCCGCGGAGGATGCGCAAAACGCCCCAGCAATTAGGTGACCATTGAGAGGATGCCGGTCACCGGCCGCACGGCGTCTACGCTGACCGTGGCGCTGTAGCCGGGGGCCCACTCAACACCCCTGACCCGCAGCAAACCGCCGGCCTCGACGGCCAAAATCTCGTACAAGACCGGGTACCCTGTGGCTGTAGTGATCAGATCGCCTGGCTTGTAGCGTAGGCGGGAATCGGCCGGCGCTACCGGTGGTGGGGCAGTAGCCGCTGCGCTTATCATGGTGCACCTTCCTCGGGGAGACAACTACACTGATACCGTTATTAGATGCACTCACCCGACGTCATCAGGTTTAGGTAATCGTATCCCAAATGGCAGCGGCGCGCAATACTTTTGGGTTAGGAAGCGCTGAGCAGTTCGTGAGTCAGGACGAACGGCAGCTGTCATCCGACGAATGGCGGATTGTGTTCGCCCGCATCCAATGTTAGAATGTTTGGCGGTCACTCGCCGGCGGACCGGGCCCCACGGGCTGAAACCTCCACCGGTGGCTGGGCCAGATTGGTTGGTGCTGCATGTTGCTCCTCAATGCCCTCTTGTAGGTCCCGCGCTTCCCTCGGTTCTGCTGCTTCGGCAATTTAGTGCCAGGGGCGCGCCGGACCTGGCTCACGGCCGGCGGCTTTCGGACGCCGTCGCCTGGCACTTTGTGGTCGACTGCCCACTTTTGGGCCGCGCCTGACCTGTCACAGAATTACATCCGCTACATAAATCCTCGGAGACGCCTTTTGGCGTTTTGCGGAGGCGTCGATGTCGAAAAGCAAGACCAGTCAACTCAATCCTGACCTCAGCCACGCCGTTTCCAAGAACCGGCTGGTGGGTCTGTGGCGCCTGATGGGCGGCTACCAGTTCGCCTACCTGGGCGCCACACTTAGCCTGGCGCTGGCCGCTGGGGCGAAAACCGCCACATATCTGCTGCTGCGGCACTTCGTCGACCGTATCTTGGGTCAAGGCCAGACGGGGCTGCTGCCGTGGGTCGCGGCCGGGTTTGTCGGGTTTGCCGCGCTGGAGGGGGCATTCACCTTTCTGAGCGGCCGGCAGGCGGCCTTCACGGCCGAGGGCGTAGCGCGCCGTCTGCGCAACTACCTGTTCGACCATATGCAGCGGTTGTCATTCGCCTACCACGCCAAAACGCCGACGGGCGACCTGATCCAGCGGGCCACGTCAGACGTCGACGCGCTGCGCCGGTTCTTCTCAGAGCAAGCCATCGGGGTCGGGCGCATTATCCTGCTGTTTCTCATCAACTTCGCGGCGCTGCTGAGCCTGCACCCGATCCTGGCCTTGATCTCAGTCATCGTGGTGCCCTTCGTCATACTGTTGTCCATATTGTTCTTCCGTCAGGTGAACAAGGCCTACGAGGCCTACCAGGAGCAGGAGGCCGTACTCTCGACCACGCTGCAGGAGAACCTGAGCGGCGTGCGCGTGGTGAAGGCATTTGCGCGCCAGGGCTACGAGCGCGCCAAGTTCGAGGACGTCAACCGGGAGAAGTACAGCCGCGGGCGGCGCCTGCTGGTGATGCACGCCCTCTTTTGGCCAATCTCAGATCTGCTGTGCGGGGCCCAGATGCTGGGTGGCTTCGCGTTCGCCGCCAGCATGGCGCTGACCGGGGCGATCTCGGTGGGGACTTACCTGGCCTACGCCGGCCTGGTGGTCTGGCTGATCTGGCCGATGCGCATGTTAGGCCGGCTGATCGTGCAGACTTCGACCGGCCTGGTGTCCTATGAGCGCGTCAGGGAGATCATCCGCCAGGAGCGCGAGCCGCTGGATGAGGCCGGGCACACACCCACGGGTGATGTGCGCGGCGCGATCCAGTTCGAGCGGGTTTGCTTCGAGTACGATCCCAAGGTCCCGGTGCTGAAGGACATCAGCTTCCGCTGCGAGCCAGGCCAGGTCGTGGCCCTGCTGGGCGCCACCGGTTCGGGCAAGACCTCGCTGGTCAACCTGCTGCCGCGCTTCTACGAATACACGCGCGGCCGGGTGAGCCTGGATGGGATCGAACTGAGCCACTATCCGCGTCGCTACCTGCGACGGCAGATCGGCATCGTCGAGCAGGAGCCATTCCTGTTCTCGCGCAGCATTGCCGAGAACATCGCTTACGGGGTCGGCCGCGAAGTGCCGCAGGGCGAGATCGAGGCCGCGGCGCGCGCCGCGGCGATCCACGACGCTATCGCGGCCTTCCCCGAGGGCTACCAGACGATCGTGGGCGAAAAGGGCGTCACCCTGTCGGGCGGGCAGAAGCAGCGCGTGGCCATTGCCCGCACGCTGCTGAAGAACCCGCGCATCCTGATCATGGACGACTCGACCTCGGCGGTCGATACCGAAACCGAGGCCGAAATCCGCGCGGCGCTCGAAGCGCTGATGCACAACCGCACCACCTTCATTATTGCTCACCGGATCCACAGCGTGATGAACGCCGACCTGATCCTGGTGCTGGATAAGGGCCAGGTGGTGCAGCAGGGGCGACACGCGCGGCTACTGGAGCAGCCGGGCATCTACCGGCAGATCTTTGACATCCAGACGCGTATCGAAGTCGAGCTGGAGCGCGAGATCGCCGGCGCCGCGGTGGAGCTGGTGGAGGACTGAGGCATGGCCCACGTTGAATTCGAAGAGGAAGAGTTCCAGACCCAGTTCAACGGGCAGACCCTGCGCCGCATCCTGGGGCAGACCCGCCCCCACTGGAAGTGGGTCGCGGGTTTTCTGGCCGCCATCGCGGTCGTCTCGTTTCTGGACGCATACCTCACCTTCCTGCACAAGCGCCTCGTGGACGAAGGCATCATGGCGCACAACCCCGCCGCGCTGCAGAGCATCGTGACGCAATACGGCCTGCTGATCCTGGTCCAGGCGGCGGCCGTGTTCGTCATGATCTACCTGACAGGCATCCTGGGCGAGCGCGTGCGCTACGACCTGCGCCAGAAGATGTTCAATCACCTCCAGGATCTCTCGCTGTCTTACTATAGCCGCACGCCGGTGGGCTGGATCATGTCGCGGGTCACGTCCGACTCAGATCGCGTGGCCGAACTAGTCACCTGGGGCCTGTTGGACAGCACGTGGGCCGCGCTCAACATCGTCAGCGCCGCTTACTTCATGCTGCGCATCAATTGGCAGCTGGCCTTGATCGTGCTGGCGATCCTGCCGGTCTTGATCTGGGTAGCGATCCAGTTTCGCAAGCGCATCCTGGCGCAGTTCCGCAACGTCCGCCGGCTCAACTCGCGGGTGACGGGCGCGTACAACGAGAACATCACGGGTGTGCGCGTCGTGAAGGCACTCGGCCGGGAGGACGCCAACGCCGCCGAGTTCGGCGGGTTGACGAGCGAGATGTATCGCTCGGCCTACCGCGCCGCCTGGCTCTCGGCCCTGTTCCTGCCAGCGGTCCAGATCATCAGCGCCTTTGCCCTGGGCGGCATCGCCTGGTACGGGGGCCTGCAGGCCGACCTGGGCTTGATCACCGTGGGCGGCATCCAGGCCTTCGTCTCGTATGTCACCTTCATGCTCTGGCCGATCCAGGACATGGCGCGCGTGTTCTCAGAAATGCAGCACGCGATTGCCTCCGGCGAGCGCATGTTTTCTCTGATCGACGCCGTGCCGGAGGTGGTAGACCGGCCGGGCGCCGCCGATCCGGGCACGCTGGCGGGCGACATCGAGTTTGAGAACGTCGACTTCTACTACGAGGCCGACAAGCCGGTGCTGCGCGACTTCAGTCTGCGCGTGCGGGCCGGCGAGGCCATCGCGCTGGTCGGGCCGACCGGCGGCGGCAAGTCGACCATCGCCAACCTGGTGTGTCGCTTCTACGAGCCGAGCCGCGGCGCCATCCGGATTGGCGGCCAGGACTACACGCGGCTGACGCTGCAGGCCATCCAGTCTCGCATCGGCGTCGTGCTGCAAACGCCGCACCTGTTCTCGGGCGCCGTGCGCGAGAACATCCGCTATGGCCGCTTGGACGCCGACGACGACGAGGTCGAGGCGGCCGCCCGGCTGGCCGGCGCGCATGACTTCATCACCACGCTGCCCAAAGGCTACGACGAGAACGTCGGCGAAGGCGGCAACCTGCTGTCTACCGGCCAGAAACAGCTGATCAGCCTGGCGCGGGCCGTGCTGGCCAAGCCCGACATCTTCATCATGGACGAGGCCACCAGCTCAGTCGATACGCTGACCGAGGCCCTGATCCAGAAGGGGATGGAACAACTGCTGTCCGGCCGGACCAGCTTTGTCATCGCTCACCGGCTGTCGACCATCCGGCGCGCGGACCGAATCCTGGTGATCGAGGGCGGCCGCATCGCGGAAGCGGGCACGCACACCGAACTGCTGCGCCGCCGCGGGCACTACTACCGCCTGTACACCCGCCAGTTTCGCCATCAACTCGAACAGGCTTACGACCTGAATCGCATGACCGGCGTCGCGCCGGCTTAGGCCGGCGGAATCGGCCGTGGCGCGCCAGACTGGGGCGGGACTAAGGCAGCGGCAGGCGCAGGAACGCCTCGACGACCTGCGGGTCGAAGTCGGCGCCGGCCCGTTTGCCGATGTAGTCGCGCACCCGGTCGTCCGGCCAGCCGGCACGGTAGGGCCGGTCAGAGCGCAGCGCGTCCCACACATCCACGACCGAGAAGATGCGCGCCGCCAGGGGGATGTCGGCGCCGCGTAAACCACGGGGATAGCCCGCACCATCCCAGCGTTCGTGATGGCAGTAGGGGATGTCCAGCGCGGTCTTGAGCAGCGCGATCGGCGCCAGCATGTCGTACGCATAGGCCGGGTGCTGGTGCATGACACGCCACTCGTCTTCCGTCAGAGCTTCGGGCTTCAGCAGCACGCTGTCGGGGATGGCGAGCTTGCCGATGTCGTGCAGCAGCGCGCCGCGGCGAATGTGCGGCAGTTCGGCCTCGGACACGCCCAGGGCGCGCGCCAACAACACGGTGATGCCGGCGACGCGCTGCAGGTGCCCTTCGGCTTCGCGCTCGCGTAAGTCGATGACACGCGCCAGCCGTTCGAGGGTGGCATCGTAGGCCACGCTCAGGTCGCGCGTGACCTGAGCGCTGCGCTGCGTCGCGGCTGCGTGCTCGGCCCTCAACCGGCGCAGCTCGAGCTGAGCCACGGCCTGGCGCGCCAGCGACTGCAGGCCGGCTGCCTGAGCGGCCGCGAGATCACGCGGCGCCGGACTCAGGACTTCCAGCGCGCCCAGCAGGTGCCCGGCGGCCATCAGCGGCACACTGGCATAGAAGCGCGCTTTCGGCCCCAGGCGCACCATCGGATGCTGCGCAAAGCGCCGGTCGGCCAGCGCGTCAGGCACCACCAGGATTTCGGGCACTTGCCCAGATAGCGCCAACCAGGCATACTCCCGCGGAATAGCCGCCAGGCTCAGGCCGCATTGCGCCTTGATCCAGAAGCGCTCTGCGTCGAAAAAACCCAGCAGCGCCATGGGCGCCTGGCAGAGCTGCCCCGCCAGGAACGCCAGTTCATCAAACTCGGGTTCGGGGGCAGTATCGAGGATCTGGTAGCGGCGCAGCAGGTCGAGCCGGGTGGGGTCGTCTAGTGAAGCGGGTCGGTTCATCGTCGGTGGGCGCAGCCGTCGGCGATTGGCACGCGGCCCATCATACTCGGGCAGGCGCAATATGCAAGGTCTATCAACCTCTCAATTAGGGCGCGGCCAGATGGCGCGGTTCACGTGCCTTTTGCTCGGCCTGCTGATGGCGGCGGCCCCGCGCGCCACGGCCGCCCCGCAGGCGCCGGGCGGCCAGACGACGCTCTATCTGCCCGTCATCGCCTTGGGACCGCGAGCGCCCGTGCTGAAATGGGCCTACGGCGGCTGCCAGGGGATCTACTGCGAGACGGGGTGGTATTCGTCGCCGGCCGTGGCCGACATCGACGGCGATGGCGCGGCCGAAGTTGTCGGCGCGGCCTATTCGGTGACGGCCCTGACGGGCGAAACGGGCGCCCAGGAGTGGCGCGTGGACCCGCCGGGCGACCGATCCTGGCCGGGCGTGGTGATCGCCGATCTGAACGACGACAACGCGCCTGAGATCATCACGGCGCACGGGGGCGGCTACGTTCACGTCTACGATGCGACCGGACAAATTACGCTTACGCGCCAGCCAACCCCGGGCAGCGAGCTGCGCACTCTGGCCGCGGCTGACCTGGAGGGTGACGGCGACGTGGAGATTGCCGTGGCCTCGACGCGCGACTCTGACCAGTGGTTCGTCTACGAGCACGATGGCTCGCTGCGGGCCGGCGAGTGGCCGCAGCACGGGCCAGACGACCTCGTAAACGGCTACGCGGCCGGGGCCTACAACGCCAACGTCGGGATTGCCGACCTGGACGGCGACGGCCGGGGCGAGATCGTCGGGCCCTCGGACGTGCATTACATCACCGCCTACGAAGACGACGGCGCGCAGCTGCGCGCCAACGCCATCTATGGGCTTAACCCGGACGGCAGCCTGAAAGTCTGGAGCCGAGTCGGCGTGCACGTGGATCATGTGGTCGATCTGCGCGGCTGGGCTTACTGCGGCAGCGAGCACCGCCCGAACTTCGCCGCCGCCGCCCCCACCCTGACCGACCTCGACGGCAATGGCGCGCGCGAGATCATTGTCACCGGGAACGTCTACAACTGCGTGGTCGGCCATCCCCCGGGCTTGTACGAAGGCTTGTTCGTCTTCAACCTAGATCGGACGCGCTGGGCGGCCGGCGGCTATGATTGGACCATCATCCCGGTTCCCGACGGCAGCGCCGCGCCACTGACCGAGGACTACGGCGTGATCGAGAACGCCCAGCCGAACCCGGCCGCGGCTGACCTCGACGGCGATGGCGAGCTAGAGATTTTGTACCCTTCGTACGATGGCCGGCTGCACGCCTATTGGCTGGATCGCACCGAGCACGGCAATTGGCCGTTCGAGGTCTACGAGCCAGGTGGCGGGTACCGCTTCGCTTCCGAGCCGGTGATAGCGGACCTGGACGGCGACGGCCGCGCCGAGGTAATCTTCAGCTCGTGGTCACAAAAGGGCACCGGCGCGCCGGGGCGGTTGTACGTTGTCAGCGCGCTGGGGGGGCTGCTGCACCAGGTTGACTTGCCCGCCGCCTCGGCCGGGGCGACGTGGAACGGCTCGCTGGCGGCGCCGACTCTGGCTAACATCGACGGCGACGCGGACCTGGAGGTTGTGCTCAACACGGCGCATTCTGGGCTGGTGGCCTACGACCTGCCCGGCACCGCCGCCGCGCGCGTGTTGTGGGGCACCGGCCGGGGCACATATTTCCGGGCGGGAACGCCGCCATGATCCCCAGAAGCCGGGCGGCGGCGGGTATTCCTGGAGCACCGGCAGCGGCGTGGCCGTAACGGCAGGAGGGTCACCGCGACGGTGGGCCACGCCGCGCCGGTTGGCTCACGCGCCGGCTCGACCGGAACGTCTGTGGCGATGGCGGCAGCCGGGCTGAAGGTGTCCGGGGCTAGGATGGCCAGCGCCGGTGTTGGCTGGGCGGCGGTCGAGACCGCTGCCGGCTGCGCGCCGGCCGTGCAGCCGGCTATTCCCGGAACAAGACTCAACTCCAGGGCGAATCGCCTAGGCGTGCGCGGCATGCCATGTGAGTGCCTCGTTTGTCCGCGCCTGGCCAGCGGAGGAACCCGTACCACGAGAGACGAGGCGGTGGCTCACTCAGGGGCGACGGCGCTCGAGCTGGCGGTCACGGCGACACATGCGTCGGCGCGCAGGGTCATGCAGTTGACACCCTGCACGACGCCTTCCTTGGCCGGCACCTCGCTCGCGCGAAACCGGATCATCTTGCTCAGCCGCGACAGGATGAAAATGTCGTCGCCCGGCTCGGCCGCGACCGCGCCGACGAGCTGCTCGGTTTTCATGGCCGTCTTGCCGCCCCCGCCGGGCGCCTTGTTGGCCGCAAAGCCGGACATTAGCCGGAGGGTGCCGCGGCCGTCGGCGCCCAGGAGGAAGATCGCCTGGCCATCCGGCGGGCGCACCGCCTCAACCGCCGCCGGGCGATCGCCGGCCTCCAGGCGAATGGCCAGCCCGCCCTGTAACGGCAATGCCCGCTCCGGGAAGCGGATTGCCAGCCCGTGCTGTGTCGCCACGAATAGATCGCCGTCGCCCGTTGTCCAGCACACCGCCGCCAGCGGCCCAAACTCTGCATATCGAAAGAGGGCCGTGCCAGGGATCATGGCCTGCCCGACCACGTGGGCCGGCAGCACCCGGGCATAGCCGCGCTCGCTGACTAGGGCGAGGGCGACGCCCCTCCCTGCCGGCAGGGCGGCGGCCAGGCGCTCGCCGGCCTGCAAGGCCACGGCAGTCAAGAGCGATTGGCCGCGCCCGCGTACCGGGGTCTCAGCCAGGCGGCTGACGGGGACGTGAAAAGCGCGGGCCTGGTCGCTGAAGACGATCAGGTCGTGCGCGCGATCGGCGACCGTGAGCAAGGCCGGCGCATCGCCGCCGCTGGTCTCCAGGTCGAAAACGCCCATGCCGCCTCTCCGCTGGCGGTCGTAGAGATGGCGGGGGGTGCGCTTGGCCAGCCCGGCCGCGCTAATCGCCACGACCTGCAGCGTGGTCGGCGGTTCCGAGGGCTCCTGAGGCTCAAGGTCGGCCTGGCCGGCCGGCTGCCCGCTGTCGGGCCCGCGGCGCAGGGCCAGCTCGACTTCGAGCGCTTCGATATAGGTGCGCACCTCGGGCGCTACCTGGCTCAGGTCGGGCCGCTCCAGGTTAGTCATGGGTGGTTACTCCCGTGAGGCGGCGGTTCATCTTTCGGCGGGACGCGCGCCACGCAGACGCGGCGACAGGCCGCTCCAGCGTTCAGCCACTTTGGCGTTCCGCACCGCAATGTTGACCGCTTTGCGCGTGCCGACGAGCACACACAACTGCCGCGCGCGGGTGATGGCCGTATACAGCAAGTTGCGCTGCAGCATCAGGTAGTGCTGCGTCAGCATCGGCACCACGACCGCTCGAAACTCCGACCCTTGCGACTTGTGGATGCTGACGGCAAAGGCATGGACCAACTCGTCGGCCTCGCTCCACTCATACAGCACCGGCCGGCCGTCGAAGACCGCGGTCAGGCTCTGGTTTTCGAAATCGACATCGGCCACCCGGCCGATATCGCCGTTGAACGTTTCCTTTTGGTAGTTATTGCGGATCTGCATCACCCGGTCGCCGACCCGGAAGACCCGCCCGCCCACGGGGCGCTCGGCCTTGCCAGCCGCGGGCGGGTTGAGCGCCGCCTGGAGCAGCAAGTTGAGGTTGCCGACCCCGGCCGCGCCGCGGTGCATGGGCGCCAGCACCTGCACGTCGGCGAGCGGATCAAGGCCAAAGCGGCGCGGGATGCGCGTCTGCACGACTTCCACGACGCGCGCGGCGGCCTGTTCGGGGTCTTCCTCCGCAAAGAGGAAGAAGTCGCGCGCGTCGCGCTCGAACAGCGGCGCCTGACCGTGGTTGACCCGATGCGCGTTGGTGATGATGTGGCTGCCGGCCGCTTGGCGGAAGATGGTCTGAAGACGAATGACCGGCACCTGGCCCGACTGTACCAGGTCGTTGAGCACGTTGCCGGCGCCGACCGAGGGCAGCTGATCGACGTCGCCGACAAACAGCACGTGTGCGGCCGGGTCGATGGCCTTGAGCAGGTTGTTGGTCAGCACCAGGTCGAGCATGGAGGCCTCGTCGACCACGACCATGTGCGCCGGCAGGCGGTTGTGCTCGTTGTGCTCAAATCCCCCGCCAGGCGCAAAGCCCAGCAGCCGGTGGATGGTCTGGGCCGGGCGGCCGGTGGCCTCGGCCAGGCGCTTGGCCGCCCGGCCGGTGGGCGAGGCCAGCGCCACCGGGTGGCGGCGGCGCTGCAGCAGGTGCATCAGCGTGCGCAGCGTCGTTGTCTTGCCGGTGCCGGGGCCGCCCGTGAGCACCGCCACCTTGTGCGTCAGGGCCGTCTGCACCGCGCGGCGCTGCTCGGACGACAGGGTCACGGCGCTGCCGTCGAGCTCGAGGTCGTCCAGCGCGCTGGTCCAATCCACGCGGGCAAAGTCGCCCAACCATGAGACGGGCGGCTGCAACAGCGCCTGGAGACGTTGGGCGACGTGCACTTCGGCCTGGTAGAAGGGCATGAGATAGATGGCGGGGCTGGTAGCCTCGGGGAGCGTCTCGCGCTGCACGCGCCGGGCAGCCTCGAGCCGGTCGAGCGCCGCGGGCAGCAGCTCGGCCGGCACGGCCAGCAGCTCGGCGGCCTGCTTGAGCAGTTCCGGCTGGGGCACGTAGACGTGCCCCTCGTCGGCCGCCTCGCTCAACGCATAGGCGAGGCCGGCTTCCAGGCGCGTGGGGCTGTCGGCGGGCAAGCCGAGCGCCTGGGCGATCTTGTCCGCCGTCCGAAAGCCAATGCCCCAAATATCGCGCGCCAGCTGGTAGGGATCGGTGCGGACGACGCTGAGCGAATCGTCGCCGTAGTGCTTGTAGATCTTGACGGCCAGGCCGGTGCTGACCCCGTGGCCCTGGAGGAACACCATCACCTCTTTGATCTGCTTCTGGGCCTCCCAGGCCTCGCGGATCAGGTGATAGCGCTTCGGGCCGATGTCGGGCACTTCGCGCAGCCGGTGCGGTTCGGTGTCGATCACGTCCAGCGTGGCCTTGCCGAACGTGCGCACGATGCGTTCGGCGGTCTTGGGCCCGACGCCCTTGATGAGGCCGGAGCCCAGGTAGCGGCGGATGCCTTCCACCGTGGCAGGCAAGGCCTGTTCGCAGCGCTCGACCTTGAACTGGCGCCCGTACTCGCTGTGCGACGTCCATTGGCCCTGCAGACGAAGAAACTCGCCGGGCGAAAGCTCCGGCAGGCTGCCCACCAGCGTGACCAGGTCGGGGCCGCGCGACGGCTTGAGGCGGATCACGGAGTAGCCGTTCTCGGGGTTGAAATAGGTCACCCGCTCTACGGTGCCTTCGAGGTGGTCCATCGTGTGACGATTCTAAGGCGGGGCAGCGCGGGCCGCCATGGACCCAACCAGGTCGTTTCGGCGATGGCGGCCGCGCACGGCCGCCGCGCGAGACGGAGTGATTCTAACAGAGATTCAGATGAGTCTGGGTGCCAGAGCGTTGCGCTCGGGCCAAGCGCCAGCCCGGATGGAGCCTACGACCACGAGAGGCGCCCCTACGCTGGACCTGGAGTGCGGGCCCGCGCCGCCGCCAGCAAGACCGCCTCGCATTCCGGCTTCAAGCCGGAAGGAAGAAGGTCCCGCCCAAGACGAGCAGCCGCACCGGCTAGGCCCGGGTAAGATCGAGCGTGGCCTTGATGATGTCTTCGCCCTTGGGGCGCTTGAGCGCAAACCCCAGCTTGCGGGCGATGCTCTGCATGCTGTCGTTCTCGGCCGAGATGTAGCCAATGATGCGCGCCAGACCTTCGTCACGCCCAACCGCGATCAGCCGGCGCAGCAGTTCAGTGCCCAGGCCGTGCCCCTGGAAGCCGTCTGTGACCAGGATGGCGAACTCGGCTTCCTCGTTGCCCCCGGCGGTCTTGCTCAGCCGGCCAACGCCCAGGATCTCACGCTCGCCGGCACCGTCGGCGCCGGCCGGCGTGTGCCGCTCGGCCACGAGAGCCATTTCGCGCGCATAGTCAATGAAACAGATGCGGGCCAACCGCTCGTGCGCGATGCGCTGGGTCAATTGGATGGGGTGCAGGTAGCGCAGATAGACGCTGCGGTCCGACAACGTGCCGTGGAACTTGACCATCAGCGGCTCGTCCTCCGGCCGGATCGGCCGGATCGTCAGTTCGAGGCCCTTGCGCGTCGTCCAGCGGCTGAGGTACTGGGTCGGATAGGGCAGGATCGCCAGGCGCGGCAGCTCGGCTTCGGTCACCTCCGGCCCGAAGACGACCACACGCGCGTCCAGCGCCACGATCGGGGGCTGGCCGGGCTGGGGCTCGTACGAGACGATCAAGGGATTGATGTCCAACTCGTTGATCCAGCGCTGCTCGGTCACCAGCCAGCTGAACTTGGTCACCAGTTCCTCGAGCGCGGCCAGATCCACCGGCGGCCGGCCGCGCACGCCCTGCAGCGCCGTGTAGATCAGCGTGTGCTGCATCAAGCGCCGGGCCAGGGTCGTCGTCAGCGGCGGCAGCGCCAGCGCCCGGTCCTTGAAGACCTCCACGAGCTGGCCGCCGGTGCCAAACAAGATGACCGGGCCAAATTGCGGGTCGATGCTGCTCCCGACGATCAGCTCGTAGCCTTCCAGCTTGATCATCGGCTGGACGGTGACGCCCAGGAAGTGCTCGGCCCCCACCTTCTCAGCCACGGCGGCCTCAATGGCCTGGTAGGCGCGGCGCACCGCGTCCGCGTCGCGCAGGTTGAGCTGCACGCCGCCGACATCGGTCTTGTGCGTGATGGTCTCGGAGTAGATCTTGAGCACCACCGGATAGCCGAATTGCTCGGCCAGGCCCAGCGCCTGCTCGACGGAGTGCGCGGTCTTGGTCGGCACAGTCGGGATGCCGTACGCCGCGAGCAGGTCCTTAGACTCGACCTCGGTCAGGAGGGTGCGGCCCGCGGCGCGCACCGCGGCCAAGATCTCTGCCGCACGGCGCCGGCCAGCGCCGGCTTCGTCGGTGTCTGCTGGCAGCATGGGCGTCTCGTACAGGCTGCGCAGGTTGTACGTGTAGCGCCACATGTAGGTGAACATGCGGGCCGCCAGATCCGGGTAATGAAAGGTCGGGATGTTGGCGCGGTTGAGGACCGTTTCGCCGGCCGTCACCGCGTCGCCGCCCATCCAACTGGCGATGATGGGCTTGCCGTAGGTCTTGCCGAAGGGCGTCAACTGCTCGGCTGTCGCGGTCGGATCCGTCATCGACTGCGGCGTCAGGATGACCAGCAGCCCGTCGCTGTTGGGGTCCTGGGCGGTGATCTGCAGCGCCCGGGCATAGCGGTCGGGGCCGGCATCGCCCAGCACGTCGACCGGGTTGTTGCGGCTCCAGTGGGCGGGCAGGATCTCGTTGAGCGCCGCATGCGTCTCGGCCGACAGCTCGGCCAGCTCGCCGCCGGTGGTCAGCAAGGCATCACTGGCCAGCACGCCGGGGCCACCGGCGTTGGTCACGATGGTCAGGCGCGGGCCTTTCGGCCGCGGCTGCTTGGCTAGGATCTCGGCCATGTAGAACAGCTCGTTGATGCTGTTGACGCGCAGCACGCCGCTGCGGCGGAACGCGACCTCGAGCACCTCATCGCTGCCGGTGAGCGAGCCGGTGTGCGAGGCCGCCGCCCGCGCCGCGCCCGCCGTCCGGCCGGGCTTGATGACGATGATGGGCTTAGTGAGCGCGACCTCGTGCGCCGCCGACATGAAGGCGCGGGCGTCGCCGATCGTCTCCATATAGATGACGATGCTGTCCGTGTGCGGGTCATCGCCCAGGTAGTAGATCAGGTCGCCCCAGCCCACGTCGAGCATGGAGCCGATCGAGCCGAAAAAACTGAAGCCGACCATCTCGCGCAGGCTCCAGTCCAGCACGGCCGTGCACAGCGCGCCACTTTGGCTGATGAAGCCCACGCTACCCGGCCGGGCCATGGCGGCGGCAAAGGTAGCGTTGAGGCCGCCGTACGGGTTCATCACACCCAGGCAGTTTGGGCCGATGATGCGCATGCGGCCCCGGCGCGCCTGGGCCAGGATCGCCTGCTCCAGCGCGGCGCCCCCGGGTCCGGTCTCCTTGAAGCCGGCCGAGATGATGATGGCGCCCTTGACGCCGGCATCGACGCATTCGCCAATGATGCCGGGCACGGTCGGCGCCGGGGTGACGATGACGGCCAAGTCAACCTGGTCGGGCACCTGCGCGATGTTGGGGTACGCCTTGATGCCCAGGATGTTGGCTCGCTTGGGGTTGATGGGGTAGATGGTGCCGCCAAACGGGCTGCTGAGCAGGTTCCAAACAATGGTCCGGCCGACGCTGCCCGCCTTCTCACTCGCGCCGATCACGGCCACGCTGTTCGGCGCGGTGATGGCGTTGAGCGCGCGGACGTCATAATGCAAGACGTCGGCCGACGGATCGATCTTGAGCGCCTTGGAGGTCGGACGGATCGCTTCTTTTTCGGATCCCATGGGGCACGCACCTTCCCGCGGTCCGCGCGCGGCCCTGAGCGGGCCGCTGGCATCCGCGCTAAGCAACGGCGGCGGGGTCGACGACAAGCGGTCTCCAAAGAAGGGGAGGCGGATGGCTGGCAGCATGAGCATTCTACCTTAATCGGCCAGGGGCTGTCAGGCAGGTCGGGATGTGAACGTGCGGGAATGATGGGGTACAATCCGAACCGGCACTGGCGGGAGGCAGAGATGGCAGAACAACCGGCGTTAGGTGTGATTGGCGGCTCGGGCCTGTACCAGATGGCCGGCTTGGAGGACGTTGAAACGTACGACATTTCGACCCCGTTCGGCCGGCCGAGCGACCCAGTGATGGTCGGGCGCCTGGCCGGCCGGCGCATCGCATTCCTGGCCAGACACGGCCGCGGGCACCGGCTGGCGCCGTCGGAGGTGAACTATCGGGCGAACCTCTACGCGCTCAAGCAAGTAGGCGTCGAGCGCGTGATTTCTGTCAGCGCCTGCGGCAGCCTGCGCGAGGACTACGCACCGGGCCACATCGTCATCCCCGATCAGGTCTACGACAACACCAAGAACCGCGCGCGTAGCTTCTTTGGCGAGGGGCTGGTCGTCCACGTGGGAACGGCCGAGCCGTTCTGCCCCACGCTGTCAGACCAACTCCTGGCCGCCGTCCAGGCCACCGGCGCCACCGTGCACCGCGGTGGAGCGTTTATTACCATCGAAGGACCGCGGTTCTCCACCAAGGCCGAAAGCAATACCTTCCGCAAGTGGGGCATGAGCCTGGTGGGCATGACGACCTCGCCGGAGGTCTTCCTGGCGCGCGAGGCCGAGCTGTGTTATGCGTGCATGGCGCACGTTACCGACTACGACGTCTGGCACGTCTCGCAGGAGGCGGTGACAGTGGAGATGGTCGTGCGCATCCTGAACCAGAACACGGCCATCGCCCAGCAGGCGATCGCGAACCTGTTGACGGCGCCGGCTGACCGCGCGCATTGCCCGTGCGCCTCGGCGCTGGAGGCGGCCATGATCACCGACCCGGCCCACCTGCCGGCCGCCGCCAAGGACAGGCTTCAGCTCTTCATCGGCAAGTATGTTCGCTAGTCCGGCCGCGCGGCGCGAGATGCAACTGCTGGGTCTGGCAGCCGCGTTCATGGCGGCCGCCGTGAGCGCCCTGGCCCTGATTCCGGCGGCCCGCAGCGGAAGTTGGGCCGCGCCGGCCAGCGCGAGCGCATTCTGGCTGCTGGCCGCCTGGCTGGCCTGCGCGGGCGCGGGGACGGGGCTGGTCCGGCGCACCCTACCCACCCACGACCCATACCTGCTGCCGGCGGTCTACTTACTGGCGGGCTGGGGGTTGGTGCTGATCTGGAGGCTGACGCCGGCGTTTGGCTGGCGCCAGACCGCCTGGCTGGGCGTGGGCACGGCGGCCATGCTCGGGCTGGCACTGCCGGGCGGCGATCTCCGCTGGCTGCGGCGCTACCGCTATTCCTGGCTGCTGGCCGGGTTGGTACTGACGGGTTTGACACTCGTCTTCGGCGTCAACCCCTCGGGCGCAGGCGACGCGCTTTGGCTGGGCTGCTGCGGCCTCTACCTGCAGCCGGCCGAGATCCTCAAGCTGCTGTTAGTGGTCTTTCTCGCCTCGTACCTTTCGGAACGGCGCGACCAACTCTTCGAGACTCTGCCGGGCGCTGACAGGCTGCCTCCGCCGGCAGCGTCACTGCAATACTTCCTGCCCATGCTGGTCATGTGGGGATTCAGCGTGTTGATCCTGGTGTCGCAGCGCGACCTGGGAATGAGCACGCTGTTCTTCGGCGTATTCGTCATCATGCTCTACCTGGCCTCGGGGCGCCTGTTCTACGTCCTCAGCGGCGCGCTGCTGCTGGCGTTGGCGGCCATCCTGGGTTTTTACCTGTTCGACGTGGTCCGCCTGCGCGTCGAAGCGTGGTGGAACCCGTGGGCCGACCCTAGCGGGCGCTCGTACCAGATCGTGCAGTCGCTCATCGCGGTAGCGGCCGGCGGCCTCATCGGACGTGGACCCGGGCTGGGGACGCCCACCGTGATCCCGGTGGCGCACTCCGACTTTATCTTCGCCGCGCTGGCTGAGGAATGGGGCCTGGCCGGGGTGCTGGCGGCGGTTGGACTGCTCGCGGTCGTGGTGTTCCGGGGCCTGCGAACGGCAGTCGCTTACCCCAACCTGTTTGGACAATTGCTGGCCAGCGGGCTGGCAGTGCTCATGGGCCTGCAGGCGCTGCTGATCACAGCAGGCGTGATCAAGCTGACGCCGTTGACGGGCTTGACCCTGCCCTTCATGAGCTACGGCGGCTCGTCACTGGTCTCGGCCTTTTGCCTGGTGGGTCTGCTGCTGCGGCTGTCGAGCCGCGCTGGTCAGGCGCTCAGGTCCACCGGCGCATGACGGCCATCGCTCTCCACATCCGGCGCGTGGGCCTGGCCTTGGCCGGCGCCTTCGCCGCGGTCGTGTTGGCGGCGGGCTTCTGGGGCCTGGCGCGCCAGGAAACGCTGCTGGCCCGGGGCGACAACCCGCGGCGCGTGCTGGCCGAGCGGCGCGTGCCGCGCGGCCCGATCTACGATCGCCACGGCGCGGTGCTGGCCGAATCGGCCGGCGCGGCCGGCGCTCTCGCACGGCACTACCCCTACCCCAGGCTGGCGCCGGTGCTGGGATACGTCTCGGCGTTGTATGGCTTGACCGGCGTCGAGGCGGCGCTAGATCCGACCCTGCACGGCGATGCCGGCCTGGACCCAACCATGCTGTTCTGGCAGACCACGGTGCTGGGTGCGCCACCCGCCGGCCGCGGCGTGCGCCTGTCGGTTGACCTGGCCCTGCAGACCACGGCTGACACCGCGCTGGGCGAGCGGGCCGGGGCCGCGCTGCTGCTTGACGCGGTCACGGGCGAGATCCTGGTCATGGCCTCGCACCCGACGTTCGACGCCAACACCCTGGAAGACCACTGGGACGCCCTGGTGGGCGACGACGCGGCGCCGCTGTTGAACCGCGCGACGCTGGGTCTGTATCAGCCCGGCGGCGCGCTTTGGCCGCTCGTGATCGGCCTGGCCGCAGAAGCCGATCCGGCCGCACTGGAAGCGACCTTTCCCTCGCCAACTCGCACCGTGGCGGTAAACGGAGCGCAGTTGGGCTGCCGGGTCGACCCGCGCCTGGCCAGCCTGACGCTCCAGGAGAGCCTGCTGTTCGGCTGCCCAGGACCAATCGCTGCCTTGGGCGACCGATTGGGAGCGGAGGCACTGCGGCGCGGGCTGGCGGAGTTCGGCCTGACGATGGCCCCCGCGCTGGATATCCCCACCGCGGCCGGGACCGAGGCCGCGGGCAGTGAGACAGTGGAGCAGATTGCGATCGGCCAGGGCAAGCTGGCGATTTCGCCGCTGCAGTTGGCGCTCGCCACGGCGGCCATCGCCCGAGGCGGTCTGGCGCCCGCGCCGCAATTGGTGCTGGCGGCGCAGAACCCGGACGGTATCTGGCGGCCGGCGGTGCCCGCCGGCCCGACCGCTCAGGCACTGGAGCCAGAGGCAGCCCTGCGAGTGAAGCCGCTCCTGCGCAACGGGTACGGCGCGATCGCGCTGACGGGCGCCGCGGGCCGGCGGCTGGCGTGGTATGCCGGCTTTGAGCCTTACGCCCAGGCGCGCTATGTGGTGGTGGTGCTGTTGGAGGATGGCGGCCTGAGCGCCGCGGCCGAGATCGGGCGGGCGCTGCTGCGAGCAGCAGCACCCTAGGCGGCCGCAGCGCGGCGGGCGCGAACGTAGCGCCGCTTGCCGACCTGGATGACGGCCTCGTCGAAGTCCAGGCGCCGGGCCGCGTCGGAAACGGGCTGGCCGTCGAGGCGCACGCCGTTCTGCGCCATCAGGCGGCGGGCGTCGCCCTTGGACGAAGCCAAATGGTGCTGGGCCAGGAAGTCGACCAGCAGCGGCGCGTCGCTGAACTCGATGATGGGCATTTCGGCCGGAAGGTCACCGCGCTGGAAGACGCGCTGGAAATTGGCTTCGGCCGCCGCCGCGGCCGGGTCCCCATAGAAGATCGACACAATCTCGCGGGCCAGCTCCATCTTGGTGTCGCGCGGGTGGCGCGTGCCGTCTGCCAGCCCACGCTCGACGACCGCCACCTGAGCGGGCGTGTAGCGAGACAGGAGCTGGAAGTAAATGGCCATGGCCGCGTCGGGCAAGCTCATGATTTTTCCGTACATGTCGTCGGGCGTAGTGTTGATCGAGATGGTGTTGCCGGTGGACTTCGACATGCGCAGCACGCCGTCGGTGCCGGGCAGAATGCCGGTGATGACGCCGACCAATGGCCGCTGGCCGAGGGCCTCCTGCAGCTTGCGGCCCGCCACGATGATGTTGAAGAGCTGGTCGGTGCCGCCGACCTGTACGTCGGTCTGCATGGCAACCGCGTCGTAGCCCTGCATCAAGGCATAGAACGTCTCGTGCAGGAAGACGGGCTCGCCGGCCTCCAGGCGCTTGGCGAAGTTCTCGCGCGCCAGGAATTGCTGGATGGTGAAGTGTTGGCCCAGCCGGATCATGTCGAGCAGCGACATCTCCGCCAGCCACTCGCCGTTATAGCGGATGCGCGTGCGCTGCGGATCGAGGATGCGGAAGGCCTGCTGCGCGTAGGTGCGCGAATTGTGTGCCACCTGCTCCTGGGTCAGGATGGGCCGGGCCTTGTTCTTGTCAGACGGATCACCGACTAGCGCGGTGTAGCTGCCGATCAGGAAGGTCACCTCGTGGCCCAGGTCCTGGAACTGGCGCAGTTTGCGCATCGTAATCGTGTGGCCGAGGTGGAGGTCGCTGGTGGTCGGATCGTAGCCGCAGTAGACCCGCAGCGGGCGCTCTTCGGCCGCCGCCAGAGCCAGCCGCTCACGCAGCTCGCGCGTCATGCTGGCTTTGAGGATCTCGTCGCCATATTCAGTGCCCTGCATCAGCAGGGCCAGCTGATCGTCCAACTCCATCTATTCCTCCAGGGCTTGTGGCTCGGGGCACATTATACCGCGCCCGGCGGGTGCGCCTGAACAGATAGGTCGGCCACCAACGGCCAATACACCGCGCCTGCCGCGCCGACCTCCAAACGGCCCCAATCTCGACTATAATCGCCTCTCGATCTGATGCCCGGAGTCTGGAACGCATGACGAAAAAGCCCGCCTCACGGCCCGCGCCGCACAAGTGGACCGGCGCTGAAATCCGCCGCTCTTTTCTGGAGTTCTTTAGTAAGCACGGCCACACCATCGTGCCCTCGGCCTCGCTGGTGCCTGGCGACGACCCAACCCTGCTCTTCACCAACTCAGGCATGGTCCAGTTCAAAGACGTCTTTCTGGGCACCGACACGCGCCCCTACACCCGCGTGGCCGACGCGCAGAAGTGCATGCGCGTGGCCGGCAAGCACAACGACCTGGAAGACGTCGGCCGCGACGACACGCACCACACCTTCTTTGAGATGCTAGGCAACTGGTCGTTCGGCGACTATTACAAGAAAGAAGCCATCGCCTGGGCCTGGCAGTTGCTGACGGACGTGTGGGGGCTGCCCAGGGACCGGCTGTGGGCCACCTGCTTCGAGGACGAGCGGGGCATCATCCCGCGCGACGACGAGGCCGCCGACGCCTGGCGCGAGCAGCCAGGGTTTGACCGCAGCCACCTGCTCTACTTCGGCCGCAAGGACAACTTGTGGGAGATGGCCGAGGTCGGTCCGTGCGGGCCGGACAGCGAGATCCACATCGACCGGGGCGCCGCTTACTGCACCAAGCAGGACGTGGCTGGGCACGTCTGCCGCGTCAACGGCGACTGCCCGCGCTTCCTCGAGCTTTGGAACTTGGTGTTCATCCAGTACAACCGCACCGGGCCGACGGCGGCTGACCTCAGCCCGCTCCCCAAGAAGCACGTCGACACTGGGATGGGGCTGGAGCGGATCGTCTCGGTGATGCAAGACGTGGATTCAAACTACCGGACCGACCTGTTTACGCCAATCCTGGCGGCCATTCAGCGGCTGACCGGACACAGTGACGCCGAGCGCGAGGCCAACCTGACCCCCTACCGGGTGATTGCTGATCATGGGCGCGCGGCAGCCTTCTTGGTGGCCGATGGTGTAGTACCGGGGAATACCGGCCGCAACTACGTGTGCCGCATGATCATCCGCCGGGCGGCGCGCTTTGGCGCCAAGCTCGGCTTTGATGAGCCGTTCCTGGCGCGCGTAGCCGAGACCGTCGTCGAGCAGTACGGCCAGGATTACGCCGAATTGGCCAAGCACCGCGACAACATCCTGCGCACCCTGACCCAGGAAGAGCAGCGCTTCCAGCGCACGGTCGACATCGGCCTGGCCAACCTGAACGCGCTGTTGGGCGACCTGGCGGCCAGCGGCGAGGCCCGCCTGTCGGGCGAAGAAGCCTTCACACTGTACGCCACGTTTGGGCTGCCGCTCGAGATCACGCGCGACGTGGCCCAGGAGCGCGGCCTGATGGTGGACGAGGCCGGCTTCGCGCGGGCGCGCGAAGCGCACGCCGAAGCGTCGCGCACCGAGGTCAGCAGCGCGGGCGGCGGCGACGTGGCCATCTACCGGACGATCCTGCAAGATTTGCAGGCGCAGGGCGCGCTGGGGCCCGACGGCGTGGAGTACGACCCTTACAACGCGATGGAATTCGAAGAGCCGGTGCTGGCGTTGGTGCGCAACGGGCAGCGGGTGAGCGGCGCCCGCCCCGGCGACAAGCTGGAGGTGGTCCTTCCGCGCACCTGCTTTTACATCGCCTCGGGCGGGCAGGTGGCCGACACGGGCGCCATCGCCGCCTTCCGGCCCAAGAGCGACGAGCCGCTGTGGGAGATCCAGGTGGAGGACGTGCGGCGGCCGGCCGCCGGCATCGTGGTGCACGCCGGACACGTGGTGCGTGGCAGCCCCAAGGAAGGCGACCTGGCGCTGGCAGCGGTCGACGCCGACCGGCGCTGGGACATCATGCGCAACCATACCGCCACCCACCTGCTGCACTCGGAGCTGCGCTACGTGCTCGGCGACCACGTGCGCCAGGCCGGATCGCTCGTAGCGCCCGATCGGCTGCGGTTCGACTTCACCCACCAGGGCATGTTGACCCAGGAGCAGCTCGACAAGGTGGCCCGGTCGGTGAACGAGGCCGTTCTGGCAAACTACCCCCTGCGCATCGAGTACATGGATCGCCAGGCGGCGGTCGAGGCCGGCGCGATGGCGCTGTTCGGCGAGAAGTACGGCGCCACGGTGCGGACCGTGCGCATCGGCGAACCCGAGCCGTTCAGCTTCGAGCTGTGCGGCGGCACCCACGTGACGGAGACAGCCGACATTGGCCCGTTCGTGATCGTAAGCGAAGAAGCCGCCGCGGCCGGCGTCCGCCGCATCGAAGCCGTAACTGGGCGCGGGGCGCTGGACTTGATCCAGCAACGCCTGGGCGTGCTGGACAACGTGGCCACCTATTTGAAGGCCAGCCCGGCCGACGTCGACCGACGCGTGCTGGCGCTGCTGGACGAGCAGCAGACCGCACAGAAAGAGATAGTGCGGCTGCGGCGCGAGCTGGCCCAGCGCGAGCTGGAGACCCTGCTGGGCAAGGTAGAGCAGGTGCGCGACGTGGCCGTGTTGGCCGGCGCCGTGAAACAGGCGGACGCCGACACCCTGCGCGAAATGACAGATTGGTTCCGGGCGCGCGTGCCGTCCGGGGTCGTGGTGCTGGGATCTGTCTTCCAGAACCGCCCGCATTTTGTGGCCTCGGTGACTGAAGACCTGGTCAAGCGCGGCATGGACGCGGGCAAGATCGTCAAGACCGTAGCCAGGGTCGTCGGCGGCGGCGGGGGCGGCAAGCCCAACCTGGCGCAAGCCGGCGGCAAGGACCCGAGCCGGCTGGCTGAGGCCCTGGCGCAGGTGAAACCGGCGGTCGAGAGCGCGTTGAACGCGGGGTGAGCCCGGAAGGACCGGCCAGCGCTCAGGCCGATCTGCGCCGGCCGCCCAGCAGCGTTGGACACCGCCCCGCCCTGCCACCGGCGTGAAAGAGCAGATCATCCACCTTGACCCGCACGACGACTTCAACTCAGCCCGCGACAAGATGGGCTGGGCACAGACCGCGCGTGTCTTGCTAGTTTGGCCGAGCCGCGGCCAGGTGTTGAGCCGGCGGCTGGATCTGCTGCTGCTGCAGCGGCACGCCAGCCGGCTCGGCGCCCACCTGGCGCTGATCAGCACCCATCCGGCCGTAAGCGACAACGCTCGCAGCCTGGGTCTGCCGGTATTCGAGACGGTGGCGGCCAGCCGCCAGGAGGGATGGCGCAGCCCGATGAGGCGGCCGCGCCCCTCTCCGCTTCCCCCCGGGAAGCGGCTCAACCGGGCCGCGCTCCGGCCGGCGCGGAGCAACCGGCGGGTGCGGCTGCCACTCTGGGCCAGGTGGGCCCTGCGCGCCCTGGTGTTCGCGGCCGGGCTGGGCGGCCTGGCCGCGCTGGCGCTGGCGCTCAGCCCGGCCGCGACCGTCACGGTCGTGCCAGCGAGCCGGACACTGCAGGTGGAGCTGGACCTGGCGGCCGACCCCGAGCAGGCCGAGGTCGCCGGACTGACCATCCCTGCCCGCCGCGTGCGGGTAGAAGTAGAAGCCAGTGGCCAGACCGCCACGACCGGGCGGCGCGACGTGCCTAGCCAGCCGGCCATCGGCGCCGTCATCTTCACAAGCCTGGACGGCATCGTCACCAACATCCCGGCCGGCACGGGCGTGCGCACCACCAGCGGAGCTCCGGCGCGCTTTCGCACCGTGCGCGCCGTCACCATCGAGCCGCGCGTGGGGGCGGCCGTCATGGCCGAGATCGAGGCCGTTGACCTGGGTCCAAGCGGCAACGTCTCGGGCGGGCAGATCAACGCCATTGACGGGCCGCTGGGGCTGCAGTTCGCCGTCACCAACCCGTCGCCGACGACAGGCGGCGCGCTGAGCCAGGCCCCAGCCGTCACGGCCGCCGACCGCGAGCGCGTCCAGGCTGAGCTGTTGACCCGCCTGCAGGCCGAAGCGGTGAGCGCGCTGGAAGGCCAGTTGGCGCCAGGCGAATTCCTGGCGGCCGATTCGGTGGCGCTGGTTGAGACCGTGGCCGAAACCTATGGGGCCTCAGTCGGCGACCAGGCCGACCTAGTGCCGCTGGCCCTGCGCGTGGCTTACGCCGGCACTGTGGTCGACGACAACGATGCGCGCCTGGCCGGCCTGAGCGAGCTCAGGGCGCGGGTGAGAGACGGCGAATACCTGGAGGCGGGTTCCGAGCGGTTTGAGCGCTTCCCAGAAGCGGCCACCGACGGTGAGGGCCGCGTCCACTTCACGCTGCGCGCCGTCGGCCTGGCGGCGCCGGTCGTTAATCAGGCGCTCGTGCGCGAACTGGTGCGCGGGCAGGACATCCCCCGCGCGCAGCTGCGGCTGGCCAACGCGCTGGCCTTGAGCGGGCTGCCGGAGATTGCGGTTGCGCCAGCCTGGTATCCACGCCTGCCGTGGATGCCGTTTCGGATCGCGGTGGTGGTCATCCGGGACGGCGGCTAGCGTGCGTGTGTTCGCTGTCGATCCCGGCGAACGGCACATTGGGCTGGCCGTCTCGGATGCCACCGGCACAGTCGCCCGGCCGCTGGCGACGCTGCGGCATCACTCGCGGGCCGCGGATGCTGAGCAGATCGCCGCCGCGGCGTCTGAGTTAGGCGCGGAGCTGATTCTGATTGGCTATGCCCTAGACGCGGAGGGCCAGCCAGGGCCGCAAGCCCGCCGCGCCGAGAAGCTGGCCGCGGCGGTCGGCGAGCACACGGCGCTGCCCGTGATCCTGCACGACGAAAGCTATTCGACCCGGGCCGCCGGCGAGGCCATGCGCGCCGCCGGGCGCCGGCGCCGCGCCCGCCAGGAGAACGTGCACGCAGTTGCAGCGGCCGTAATCCTTCAAAGCTATCTGGATGCGACCGGCCGCCAATGACGCCCCGCCGGCTTGCTGACTTGAACGCGCATTTCAAGCCGAATACCGTGGTGCCGGCGATCGACCCCGCCCTTAGCGCCGCAAGGTGCGCCATCGCCGCGCCTGCGCCACATCGACAAGCTGCTTCCTGGTTGACCGCGGTCTACTTTCCTGGTGCAGCGATTCGTCAGCGCCCGGCTGGGAATCGCCCTCTTCCAGGTGCCCGGGCGCGCATTGACGCTACTCGGCTGGGTGCCAGAGATGGTAAAGCAGCCAGAAGGGGCGCCAAGCGTTCCAGGGCAGACCTTCGTGGATCCTGTCATCACGCGTCTGTAGGGCGCGGTCCTGCTCGCGCTGGCGTGGCGGGGCTTCCGCGGCTGGCACCACATGCAGCGGGCATGCGCCCTGGGCCGCTGCAGCGGCCCAAGGCGCGTTTGTTGTTCCTACTTTACAATAGCTCTCGTTGGGTTCGCGGCCTCAAACCGGTCGACAATCGGGCCGGGCAGATGCTTTGCCTGGCCGGAAACGCGGCGGCGCGCCGCAGAGAACGACGCACGCTGCCTAACGAATGACCATGCGCGTACGCGAGAAGCGCCGCCGGGCCAACCTGGCCGCGCGGTTCTTTCTGCTGATTTTCGTGCTGGCCGCCTTGCTCGTCGGCGGTCTGTTCGGCTACAGCTACCTGGCGCATACCGGCACCCGGGCCTTGGGCCCCGGGGCCGAGACCTTGAACCCCGCCGAGCGGGCCATGCTGTTCACTTACTTGACGACGCGCAGCGACGACCTGAACCAGCCGGCCGGCAGCGACCCTTCGCCGGTGATGTTTTCGGTTCCGGCCGGCGCCACAGCCGGCGTCGTGGCCGAGGCGCTGGCCGATGCCGGGCTGATCCGCGACGCTCAGCTGCTGACGTATTACCTGCGCTACGAGGGTCTGGATGGCCAGGTGGAAGCCGGCGACTTCATCCTGCGCCAGACGATGACGATCACCCAGGTGGCGCTGGCCCTCACCGACGCCACGGCGCGCGAAGTGCTGCTGCGCGTGACCGAAGGCTGGCGGATGGAGGAGCTGGCCGCCGCGCTGGCGGCCCACGGCGCGCTCGCCGGCGTCGCCGACCAGTTCGGGGCGCTGGCCGGGGCCAACAGCCCGCGCGCCATCACGTACGACTTCCTGGCCGATTTGCCGCCGGGCGCCAGCCTGGAAGGCTACTTGTTCCCCGATACCTATCTGTTCCACCCCGACGCAACGGCCAGCGACATTATCGACAAGCTGCTGGCGAACTTCGCTGCGCGCGTGCCGGCCACCTACCGCGCTGACGTGGCCGCGCGCGGGCTGTCGCTGCACCAGGCCATCACGCTGGCCTCGCTCATCGAGCGCGAAGCAGTCGTCAACGAAGAACGCCCGCTGATCGCCTCGGTGATCCTGAACCGCCTGGCGGCCGGTCAGAGATTAGAGATCGACGCCACGGTGCAGTATGCGCTCGGCGGCGAGGCCAATTGGTGGCCGCGCCTGGACGGCATCGACCTGCGCAGTATCAACAGCCCTTACAACACCTATGCCGTGTCGGGTCTGCCGCCCGGCCCAATTGCTAACCCCAGCCTGAACTCGATCCTGGCCGTGGCTCAGCCCGCCCAGACCGACTATTTGTATTACCGGGCGCTGTGCGACGGCAGCGGCCGGCATGCCTTTGCCGCGACCTACGAGCAGCACCTGGCTAATGCGTGCCGTTAGGCGGCGCCAGGTTGCCGGCTGGCTGGCCCTCATCGTCCTGGCTTGGCCTCTGGCGGCCTGCCTCCCGGTGGCACGGCCGATCGTCAAGATCGGCCTGGTGGCCCCTTTCGAGGGACGCTATCGCGATGTGGGTTACGAGGTAATTTATGCCGCTCGCCTGGCCGTGCGCGAGATCAACACGGCCGGCGGGGTCGGCGGCTATAGTCTGGACCTGCTGGCCCTCGACGACGGCGGCGACCCGCAGCAGGCGATCCAGCAAGCGCGCAAGCTAGCGGTCGACCCCGACGTGGTGGGCGTGCTGGCTCACTGGCTGGACGCCACCACTCTGGAGGCCGCGGCGGCCTACGCCGAAGCGGGCCTCCCGCTGCTGGCCACCACCACCGGTCCCCTGCCGGACGGCGCCTGGCGGCTGTGGCTGACGGCCGAAGCCGAACGGGCCAGCGTGCCGCTCGAAGCGCGCCAATGCCCCCCGCCCTGCGCGGCGCTCGACGATTTAACCTGGCTGCGGGACACTCGGGCAGAGTATCCCGAGAGCGCCATCTACGGGCCAGCCTTGTGGGGCCAGCCGCAGTTCCTGGCGCTGGCCGGCCCTGCGGCCGAGGGTGTTTACTTCGTCGCGCCGGCCCCCTACCCGGCCGCCAGCCGCGACCCCGGCTTCGCCGAGCGCTACAGCGCGATTTCCACAGGAGTGATGCCGCGCGCCAACGCCGTGTTGGCCTACGATGGGGCGCGGCTCCTGGCCGCGGCCATCGAACACAGCCTGGCGGCGGGGGACGGCGCGACCCGCGCGGGCGTTAGCGGGGCGCTGGAGGAGATCGACTACGCCGGCCTGAGCGGCGACATCCACTTCGACGGCGGCGGCAACTGGGCCGGGGCTAGGGGCTGGGTTTACCAATGGTTGGGCGGGAGCGCCGGCGGGCCGAAGTAGCGCACCGCCGCGCCCGCGTGGATGTCATGCCGAGGCTCCCTTGGCCGAGGGATCTCGCTTGTAGCCGTCCTTGCCGCCTTACTTCCCGTGGCTCCTGACAACCCGATAGAACAGCGGCAGCGGCTTAACGCGCTCGCGGCTGAACTGGTGCGCGGCCAGCACCCGCTCGCGGGCGGCGGCCAGGCGGCCGGCATCGTTGGCGTGGATGGTGAACAGCGGCTGGCCGCGCTGCACCTTGTCGCCGACCTGGTGGTGAATGACCAGGCCGACGGCGTGATCGATGGGGTCGCCCTTCTTGGCGCGGCCCGCGCCCAGGTCGACGGCACTCATGCCGATCTCGCGCGCGTCGACCCACGCCAGATAGCCACCGCGCGGCGCGGCGACCTCTTCGATCAAGTGAGCGGTGGGCAGCCGGTCGGGTTCATCGATGGCGCGCACTTCGCCGCCCTGGGCAGCCACCAACTGCCTGAACTTCTCCCAGGCGCGGCCGTCGTCGAGTGCCGCGGACACCCGAACCCGCGCGGCCTTGACGGTCCGCGCCCGGCGCGCCAGCAGGAGCAGGTAGGCGGCTACCTCCAGGCAATGCTCGCGCAGATCGTCCGGCCCGCCGCCGCGCAGGGCCACGATGGCCTCGCGCACTTCCAGTGCGTTCCCCACCGCGTGCCCCAGCGGCTGGTTCATGTCGGAGATCAACGCCACGGCGCGGCGCTCGGCGCGGCGGGCGATGGCGACCATGGCGCGGGCCAGGCGCGTGGCCTCGGCCAGGTTGGGCATGAAGGCTCCGCTGCCGACCTTTACGTCGAGCACGATGGCCTGGGCGCCGCCCGCGATCTTCTTGCTCATCACGCTGCTGGCGATCAGGGGGATCGAACTGACCGTCCCGGTCACATCGCGCAGCGCGTACAGCTTGCCATCGGCGGGCGCCAGATTGGCCGACTGCCCGGTCAGCACTACGCCGATCTCGCGCAGTTGGCGCTTGAACTCGGCCGTCGAGAGCGATGTGCGAAAACCGGGGATCGATTCGAGCTTGTCAATCGTGCCGCCGGAAAAGCTTAGGCCCCGGCCCGACATCTTGCCCACCGGCACCCCGCAGGCCGCTACCAGCGGCTCGACCACCAGCGTCACCTTGTCGCCCACGCCGCCGGTCGAGTGCTTGTCGACGGCCATCGCCACCGTGTCGCTCAGGTCGAGCACGTCGCCCGAGCGCGCCATGGCCAGCGTCAGATCGGTAGTTTCACGGTCGGTCATGCCCTGGAAGAACACCGCCATGGCCCAGGCGGCGATCTGGTAATCGGGGATCTCCCCGCTCGTCAGGCCACGCACGAAGAACTCGATCTCCGCTTGGCTCAGCTCGCCACCGTCTCGTTTCTTGGTAATGACGTCGACTGCCCGCATCATGCGAACCACTCCTCGGCCAGCGCCGGCCACTCGTCGCTCTGCTTGGCCCTTTCCGGCCAATTACGTTTGCCACTCCAGCTATCGATACCAATCAAATAAACGCTGGTCCGCATGAGCTCTTGATCAGTGATCGGCCGGTATTCTTGACCGGGACGCAAGGCCGGGAAGTACTTGGCGATCAAACCAAACAGGGCCGCGCGTTTGGCATCCAGGTCTTCAATGAAACGGCAGGCGCCATAGGCAATCACGCTCTCGTACTGCACGCTGAATTCGAGGGCCACGTTGGAGGGCAAGAAGCGGCCCATGGGCGCTGGCCTCGAAGCAGACGCGCGGGTGGCGCTCGCTGTTAGCCCGAACGCGCCCCACAAGGTTGGAGTGAAAGACGATGGCGTGGCGCTCCGCGCCGTACCAAAAGGTTGTCGGGTTGATAAACGGCTGGCCGTCCCAGGCGGTGGCCACGTGGCCGACGGGCAGGCGTGACAGCAGCGCTCGGATTTCTGCGTCGCCCAGCGCCAGGTGCGGGCGGCGCTGGCCATTCAAGGGGGCGGCGGCGGGGTCGTAATCCTTGGGCATCGGCTCCAATAGTCCTCAGATGGGTTTCGCTGCTGGAGGATTATAGACTTTGGAGGCGCGTCTGCACAACTGTATAATGCCCCTCTCGCCGCTGGCCGCGAGTCAGAGCAAGGCAAGGATCCATGACCGAGACCTGCGATCTCCTTTTGACCAATGCCATTGTCCTGACGATGGACGAGCGCTTCAACCAGCACACCGGCGGCGCGGTCGCCATTACCGGCGACCGGCTGGCAGCGGTCGGTCCGGCGGCGGCCGGCTACACCGCCCGCGAAACCGTCGACTGCGGGGGCCGGGTGCTGATGCCCGGCCTGGTCAACGCGCACACGCACGCGCCCATGACGCTGCTGCGCGGGCTGGCCGACGACCTGCGGCTGGACGTGTGGCTGCTCGGCTATATGATGCCGGTCGAGCGCGAATTCGTGCGGCCGGACTATGTCCGGCTGGGGACCGGGCTGGCCTGCGCCGAGATGATCCGTTCCGGCGTGACGACTTTTGCCGACATGTATTACTTCGAGCAGGCGGTGGCCGAGGCAACGGCCGCCGCGGGCCTGCGCGCCTTGTGCGGCCAGACCGTGCTCAAGTTCCCCACCCCCGACGCAGCCAGCTTCGAGGACTCGTTGGCGCTAGCGCGCGACTTCATCCAGCAGTGGAAGGAGCACCCTCTGATCGTGCCGGCCGTGTCGCCTCACGCGCCGTACACCTGCACGGCCGAAATCCTGAAGGCCTGCGCGGCGCTGGCGGTCGAGTTTGACGTGCCGCTGCATACGCACATCTCCGAGACCTTGCTGGAAGTCGAAAATTCGCGCAGGGAGAACGGGATGCCGGTGGTGCCGTGGGTCAAGCGCCAGAACCTGCTGGACGCGAAGCTGTTGGCGGCCCACTGCGTGCACATCGACGAAGGCGAGATGCGGACGCTGAAGAATGCCGGCGCGGGCGTGGCCCACAACCCCACCAGCAACCTCAAGCTGGCCTCCGGCGTGGCGCCAGTCAGCCTGATGCTGCAGACCGGCCTGAACGTTGGCATTGGCACCGACGGGCCCGCGTCGAACAACGACCTGGATATGTTCGCGGAGGTGCACCTGGCCGCGATCCTGGCCAAGGGCAGCACCGGCGACCCGACTGTGCTGCCGGCGCGCCAGGCGCTGCTGATGGCGACCCGCATGGGGGCGCAGGCCCTGCACATCGGGCACCTGACCGGCTCGCTGGAGGCGGGCAAGCGCGCCGACCTGATCCTGGTCGATCTGCAGGTGCTGCACAACTCGCCCGCCTTTACCCGCGATCCGAACGGCGTCTATTCGCAGGTGGTTTACGCTGCCAAGTCCACCGACGTGACCGACGTCATGTGCAACGGGCGCTGGTTGATGCGCGCTGGCCGCCTGCTGACGGTGGACGAGGCCGAGCTGCAGCTCGCCGCCCGCGAGTACGCCAAGAAGATCGACCTGTTCCTGATCCAGCGCGAAGAAAGCGTGCTGCGGAAGCTGATCGCCATTGGCGGCGCGGTTGAGCAAGAGAGCTTCGAGGTGCAGGCTAAAGTGAGGCTGCCCAGCGATGAGACGGTGCTGGCCGCCTTGTCCGGCGAGCAGCTCCGCATCATCCGCTCAGTGCATTATCACGAGTTCGACACGTATTTCCAGTTTGCAGACCCCGCCCAGGGGCGCCTGCGCTTCCGCGAGGACGAGTTCATCGACGCCCAGGGCAAGGTCTTCAACGTCCGCAGCCGGCTTACGCTGACCGGCCTGCAGCACGAGCGCGAGTATGGCTCGGTGCTGCTGTCGCGCTCGCGCTACCTGGCGCCAGCCGTGCACACGCTGCGCTTCTACCGCGAGTACTTCAAGCCCGCTCAGGAGCGCGAAATCGAGAAGGACCGTCGGCGTTGGCTGGTGGATTACCGGGGCGTAGAGTTCTTCGTCAACCTGGATAAGATGCTCAAGCCGGCGCTGTCCGGCTACTTCGTGGAAGTCAAGTCGCGCACCTGGTCGCGGCGCGACGCCGAGCACAAGGCCAGCCTCATCACCGAGGTGCTGGCGCTGTTCGGAACGGCCGAGGCAGTTCCGGTGCGGGAAGAGTACGTCGAACTGGCCGCCGCCTGAGGCGGGCCGCGGCGCCATGCTGGTCATCTCCTGCCACGCCGACACCGGCTTCCGGGCCCACTCGCTCACCTGCCGGCCCGATGGCCGGCTGCTGGGCCACCTGGACAACTTCGCCGGGGTTTATGCCGTCATGCAGGCCTTCTTCACGGGACGCATGGCCGGCGGACACGTGCGGATCGAGCTGACCTACGGCGAAGAGGTCGATTTCGAGGGCGCCTATGACGTGCTCGCGACACTGGACGCTGGCGATATGGTGCTGGTCGTCGACGTGACCGGCGCCGAGACGGACCAGGACTTCACGATCGAGAAGTGCCAACACCCGGCCTTGCAGGCCTTCGTGCGCCAGGCGCTGGCCGGCCTGAGGTTTGACCTGTACGCGGGCTGCCCCGACCCGATCTCCGACATGGACGAGGTGGACGTCTACGTTCAGCGCTGCGAGCAGGTATGCTTCGTCGGCGTGCCGTGCAGCGGAGGCGACTACAACACCGGCCAGGTCCTCTGCCGGCCGGAGAGCCTGTCGGCCGTGGCCGAGGCGCTGTGCCGACTGGCGGAGGCTTACGCCAAACGGGCATAAGCCCGCCCCTATTTCGCAAACCGCGCCTTCCACTCGAACAGCTTATTCAACGCCTCCACCGGCGTAGTGGTGTTCACATCCAACGCGCGCAGCTCGTCGAGCAAGGGGCTCGTTTCGGGGAACAGGGCCATCTGCTGGGCCGGCGCCTCGTCCAGGTGGACGGCCCGGCCGCTGGTAGCCTGCAGCTGCGCCATTATTTCCTGGGCGCGATTGATGATGGGCCGCGGCAGACCCGCCAACTGGGCCACATGGATGCCGTACGAGCGGTCGGCGCCGCCGGGCACGATGTGATGCAGGAAGATAACGCGGTCGGCGTTGGCATCCTCGGCCACGGCGACGTTGTAGTTGCGCACCCCGGGCAGCAGCGCCGCCAGGTCGGTCAGCTCGTGGTAGTGCGTGGCAAACAGCGTCTTGGCGCGCAGCTGCGGGTGATTGTGGACGTGCTCGACAATGGCCCATGCCAGCGAGAGCCCGTCGTAGGTGCTGGTGCCGCGGCCGATCTCGTCCAGCACCAGCAGGCTGCGCGGGGTCGCGTGGTGCAGGATATTGGCTGTCTCGACCATCTCCACCATGAAGGTCGACTGGCCGGCGTGGATCTCATCCTGGGCGCCGATGCGGGTAAAGATGCGGTCTACCAGGCTCAGGCGGGCCGACTCGGCCGGCACGAAGCTGCCCATCTGGGCTAGCAGGACGATCAGGGCCGATTCGCGCAGATAGGTCGAGTTGTGATTGACAAAGCCGTTCGCCACAAACGCGTGCTGGCCAGCCACGGAGAGGTCGTACACTTCCGCCTGACCTCGCGCCAGCTGGACGATGGGCTCGTAGAAATACCGGCGGCGGCCGCTGGGCGTAACCGTGAAGTCGTTGGAACCGACGGCCTTGTCGCACTTCAAAGCGACTGGTTTGGCCGGCGTGGCGACGATCCGAGCCTCGACCGGTTCTAGCGCAGCCGCGAGGCACGGTATGCCGACCGCGTTGGGCATGCGCAGAGCAGAAACCAGGTCGCCGCGCCCCTGCTTGCGAGCCAGGCGGAAGCCAATCTGCTGGTAGAACCGGCTGGCTTCGGCGCCGCAGAGATAGACCTGGAATGCGGGATTGGCCGACCGCGCGCCCTGCTTCGCCTGCCGCAACGACACAATGCCGAAGTTGAGCAGCAGGCATTGCACCTGGCGGGCGAGTTCGGGCGACGACGTGGAAAGCGAAACATTGCCGTTCTTGCCGACGGCACCATCCGTGTCGAACAGGCCTTGAAGAAAGGCTCTGACCATGGGCCGCGGCGCGCCCAGAACCGAGGCCGGAATCTGTTTGCCCGTGGCCGTGATGTGCTCCAGGCCCAGTTCCTTCAAGAAAAGCCGTATCTGCGCGCTGCCAATGCGGCAATCCAGGCGGCCCGCCTTACGACGAGGCTTCACTGAGTAGCCAAAGAGCCGCTGGCAGACCTCAACAAAGGCCGCGGCCAGCGATCCATCGCCGCTTGTGAGGGCCAGGTAATTCCTATCAGGCAGAGTGCCGCCCCCAACCAGGAGGCCCATCAGATAGGCCAGGTCCTCACTCATCGCCGCCGGAAGCCGATAGAGCTTTCGCGTGCGGCTGGCTGTGAGGCTCGCCGCGCGCGGCGCCTGCAGCAGGGTATCACTCCCCCAAACCTCCAGCTCGCGATCAATAGCGACACAGTCGCCCAGGCTCAGCCTGGCGAGCGGTTTCCAACCCTCGCGGCCATCGGCGTGGCGCACCCAAACCCGGTGCTCAGGCGTGCCCTCCAACTCGTAACCCAATCGCGTTCTCACGCGCACGGTGGGCTGACAACCACCATAGTAGAAGTGCGTTGCCTGGGCGAGGCCGTCCATGCCTTTGACATGCGCCGTCAGCGGAGCGAACGTGTCAGCCGGCATGAGGGCAGGCTGAAGGGAGGCCACTGGCACGAGGCCACGGTCAGAGAAGACGAGCGTATCGGCGCGGACGCACTTACCGCTCATGTTCGGCCCGGTGATGATGCGCACGCACTCGCCGGGCTCGAAGACGATGTCGTTGGGCACGAAGCGCTCGCCGGCCGGCAGGAATTGCTCCACCACCGGGTGGCGGCCGCCGCGCACGTCGAAGACGCCGCCGGCCTCGAAACCGGGGCGGGCATAGTTGCCGCGGCTGGCCGCCTCGGCCAGGCTGGCGCACACGTCCAGGTGGGCCAGCGCGCGGGCGGTGGCCAGCAGGCGCGGCGCCGCCTGGCCGATCTGCGCGCACATCTCGCGGAACAGGCGGGCCTCGATCTCCAGCACGCGCTCGTCGGCGTTAGTGACGATGGTCTCGTACTCCTTGAGCTCCGGCGTGATGTAGCGCTCGGCGTTGACTAGCGTCTGCTTGCGAATGTAGTTCTCCGGGGCGTTGTCGCTTTGCCCGCGGCTCAGCTCGATGTAGTAGCCGAAGACCTTGTTGTAGCGCACCTTGAGCGTCTTCAGCCCCGTCCGCTCGCGCTCCATTGCCTCCAGTCCCACGATCCAGTCTTTGGCGTGGCGCGAAGCGGCCAGAATGCCATCGAGTTCGGCGGAGAAGCCGGGCCGGATGATGCCCGGCTTGGAAAGCACGGCGGGCGGCTCTTCGGCCAGGGCCGTGTTCAGCAACTCGAAGGTCTGGGCGCACGGGTCGAGGCCGGCCGCCAGGCTCGACAGCGCGGGCGAGGCGGGCGCGGCCCGCTGCAGCAGCGCGGCAATCTCCGGCGCCTCGGCCAGCGTGGCGCGCATGGCAACCAGGTCGCGCGGGTGCGCGCTGCCCCCGACGACGCGGTTGGTGATGCGCTCGAGATCGGCCAGTGGCTTGAGGGCCGTGCGCATCTCGGCGCGCAGCAGGCCATCGGCGTGGAAGGCCGCCACGCGATCCAGGCGCTCTTCGATGCGGCCGCGGTCCAGCAGCGGCTGGTTGACCCACTGCCGCAGCAGCCGCGCGCCCATGGCCGTCACGGTGTGGTCGATGACGCCCAGCAGAGAGCCCTTGACCTGGCCGCTGCGCAGAGTCTCCGTCAGTTCCAGGTTGCGGCGCGTGGCGGTATCGAGCGCCATGTAGTCGTCGAGTGTGTAGGTGCTCAGGCTGGTCAGCAGGTTCAGCGCGGGGGGCTGAGTTTCGTGGAGATACTGCAGGATGGCGCCGCAGGCGCCCACCAGCAGCGGCGCCTGCTCGAGGCCAAAACCGGCCAGCGACGCGACCTGAAAGTGCTCCAGCAGCCGGGTGTGGGCCTGGGCCGGGTCGAATTTCCACGCGGCCAGCGGTGTGCGCGGGCAGGCGATGCCGTCCAGCGGCGGCAGCGGCGTCCCATCGGCTACGAGCAGCTCGGCCGGGCGCAGACGCAGCAACTCCTGGCGCACGGCCGCGCCACCGTCGTTGGCGGGCAGCGCGGCGACGGCGAACTCGCCGGTGGTGATGTCGACGTGGGCCAGGGCCGCCCGCTCGCCGATCGCGCTCAGCAGCAGCGCAGCCAGGTAATTGTTGCGCGCGGCGTCGAGCATGCCGGGCTCCACGACAGTGCCCGGTGTCACCACGCGCACCACCTCGCGGTGGAACAGGCCGTTGATGGCCTGGGTGCTCACTTGTTCGCAAATGGCCACGTGATAGCCCTTGGCGATCAGGCGGGCGATGTAGTTTTCGGCCGCATGGTGGGGGATGCCGGCCATGGGCACGTAGCGGCCCTTGGCAATGTTGCGGCGGGTGAGCACCAGGTCAAGCTCGCGGGCCACCAAGTCGGCGTCGGCGTCGAACGTCTCGTAGAAATCCCCCAGCCGGAAGAGGACGATCGTGTCGGGATACTGGCGCTTGACGTCAAGGTATTGCTTGCGAATGGGAGTCGGATCGTCGTCGGGCATAGCTCATCCATTCTAGTCGCACACCGATGACAAGGCAAGCGGCGACCCGCTGGTTTGAGAATAGTCAGCCGCCCATGATATACTGGGCGCATGGCGGCGCCTCAGTACATTGGTGTCGACATTGGCGGCACCAGTGTCCGCGCAGCCCGCTTTGTTGGGCAAGACCCGGTTCCGTCCCGCAAAACCAAGTCACCCACCCAGGCCGCGCAGAGTGCCGAAGTCATCCTACAGCGCCTGGAGACCGCCATGTGCGAGGCCTACTGGCGCTTTCTGCCCGATTGCGCCGGCCTCGCTGGCTGATGACTCCGGGCTCATGGGCGCCGGGGCCCTGGCACTGGATGCGGAGCGACACCTGGCCGGCGCGCAACCGTCGGGATCACCGTTTAGAGGCCGCCGGCCTGCCGGACGTGTGCCGGCAGGCAGACCGCTAAGCAGTTCAGAAGGTGCAACAGACTTATGACCAGCAAGAAGCTCAACCTCCCCGGGCCCAAAGCGCGCGCCATCCTGGAGCGCGACGCGGCCACTATTTCGCCCTCCTATCCGCGCGAATACCCGTTTGTCATGGATCACGGCCACAGCGCCGAGGTCTGGGACGTGGACGGCAATCGCTTCCTGGACTTTGCCGCCGGGATCGCGGTCTGCTCCACCGGCCACAGCCACCCGGCCGTCGTCAAGGCCATCCAGGAGCAGGCGGAGAAGTTTATCCATATCTCGTCGGACTTCTACCACGAGAAGTGGGTCCAGCTCGGCGAGAAGCTCGACCAGATCGCACCCTTCAAAGAGGATGCGCAGTGTTTCATGGCCAACTCGGGCTCCGAGGCGGTGGAGGCGGCCATTAAGTTGGCGCGCTATCATTCAGGCCGCCACCGCTTCATCGGCTTTCATGGCGCCTTTCACGGCCGCACCATGGGCGCCCTGGCCTTCACGGCGTCGAAGGCGGTGCAGCGTCGGGGTTTCCACCCGATGCCGGGCGTCACGCACGCGCCTTTCCCCAACCCCTATCGGCCGCGGCTGGCCTTTGACCCCACCCAGGGCGACTACGGCGACGCCTGCGTCGATTACATTGAGAACGTCATCTTTACCTACGAGTGCCCGCCGGAGGACGTGGCGGCCGTGCTGGTCGAGCCGATCCAGGGCGAGGGCGGCTACGTCGTGCCGCCCGATTCTTTTTTCCCGCGACTGCGCAAACTGTGCGACAAGTACGGCATCCTGCTGATTGTAGATGAGGTGCAGGCGGGTATGGGCCGCACCGGCAAGATGTTCGCCATCCAGCACTGGCACACCGAGCCCGACATCGTCTGCATGGCCAAGGGCATTGCCTCGGGCATGCCCCTCGGCGCCATGGTGGCGCGCAAGAGCCTGATGGTCTGGCCACCCGGCGCCCACGGCAACACCTACGGCGGCAACCCGCTGTCGTGCGCGGCCGCCCTGGCGACCATCCGGCTGCTAGAAGAGGGGCTGATCGCCAACGCCGCCCAGACCGGCCAGCACACCCTGGATGCCCTGGAGGAGATCGCGGCGCGGCATCCCAGCATCGGCCAGGTGCGCGGCAAAGGCCTGATGATCGGCGTGGAGTTTGTGACGAACAAGCAGACCAAGGAGCGCGCGCCGCACGTGCGCGAGAAGGTGATCCACCACGCCTTTGAGCGCGGGCTGCTGGTGCTGGGCTGCGGCCGCAACACCGTGCGGGTGACGCCGCCGCTGACGATCAGCCCGGCCGAGATCGACGAGGGCCTGGCGATCTTCGAAGAGGCCTTGACCGAGGCCGAGCAAGAGGCGCAGTTGGCGTAGACCGGGCCCGGCATGCTGCCTGACTTCCGCATTCGCCAGCGCGACTATCTGCTGGAGATCTCTCGCGCCATCACCGAGCAACTCGACCTGGCCACGGTGCTGACGCGCATCTTGCAGTCCACAGCCGAGCTGCTGGCCGGCCAGGCCGGGCTGATCGTGCTGCGCGAGGCCGAGGGCCGCTGGGTGATCCGCGCTCACTACGGCATCCCCGAGCCGTTTCTCGACTATTTCAAACCGCTGCTAGCCGACATCCCCGAGCACGGCGATCCCAAGCGCTTCGCCCTGCCGGAGGTCAACCGGCGGCTGCGCGCCACCACCGAGACTGCCAGCCTGGGCCTGCTACACGAGGTGGCGCTCCCGATGGTGGCGCGCGACGAAGTGGTGGGGCTGATCTACATCTTTCGCGGATATCCGACGGCCTTTACGGCCAATGACCGCAACCTGCTGGCGTCGTTCGCCAACCAGGCCGCCATTGCCGTCCACAACGCACGGCTGTATCAGCAGACCGCGGCCGAAAAACGCCGCCTGGACGCGATCCTGGACAGCTCGGCTGACGGCATCCTCATCATGGATACCGGCCATCACATCGAGCGCTTCAACCGGGCGTTGGCCCGCATGACAGGCTGGAACGCCAGCGAGGCCTTAGGGCGCACGCATGCCGACGTGATCCAGTGGGCCCAGCGGCAGCCCGGCCCTGACCTGGCTCAGGCCGAAGCCGGCGGCTGGCCGCTGCTGAAGGACCCCGCGCCCCTGTATGTGGAGGGCGATCTGCTGCGGCGCGATGGCGGCTACCTGCCGGCCGGCATCACCTATGCCCCGCTGTTTGACCGCGAGGGCCGGCTGGTGAACATGATCGCCAACGTGCGCGACATCACCAAGTTCCGCGAAGCCGAGGCGCTCAAGAGCACCTTTATCTCGATCATCAGCCACGAACTGCGCACGCCCGTCTCGCTGATCAAGGGCTATGCCGAGACGCTGCGGCGGGAAGACGCGCGCTGGGATGCTGAGGTCGTGCGCGATAGCCTGGCCGTCATCGACGAAGAGGCCGACCGGCTGGCGGCACTTATCGACAACCTGCTCGACGCCTCGCGCCTGCAAGCCGGCGCGTTGCGGTTGAACATGGCCGAAGTGGCCCTCGACAAGCTGGCCGAACGGCTGGTCGAGAAGTTCCGGACCCAAACCAGCGCGCACCAGTTGACGGCCGACTTTCCGCCCAACTTTCCTCCCATCATCGGCGACGAAGCCCGCTTGACACAGGTGTTGTCGAACCTGGTATCAAACGCCATCAAGTACTCCAGCGGCGGCCAGATCACGGTGCACGGCACAGCCGGCCCCGGCCAGGTCACCATAAGTGTCTCGGACCAGGGCCCCGGCATTGCCGCGCCCGACCTGCCGCACGTCTTCGAGCGCTTCTACCGCGCCGACTCGGAACAGACCAAACGCGTCAAGGGCACCGGCCTAGGTCTCTTCTTGGCCAAGGCCGTGGTCGAGGCGCACGGCGGCCGCATCTGGGTCGAGTCGCCGGCCGGGCGCGGCGCGACGTTTTTCTTTACCCTCCCCGCCGACCTGCCTCGCGGGAGTTAAGGTATCATTGCCCTTTGCGCTATTAGCCGAGACGAAAGGTCTGTGTTATGCCGCCGGTAAAAACCCAGGTCGCCTGCCCCAATTGCCGGATGCCGGTCACAACGACGCTCGAACAGCTCTTCGATGTGGGCCAGGATCCCTCCGCCAAGCAGCGCTTCCTGAGCGGCCACTTCAATCTTATCGACTGCCCGGCTTGCCACTACCAGGGCCAGGTCGCCAGCCCGATCCTCTATCACGATCCCGACAAAGAGCTGCTGATGAGCTTTGTGCCGATGGAATTGGGCTTGCCGCAGATGGAGCAGGAGAAGCTGATTGGCAAGCTGATGAACGAGGTCGTCAACAAGCTGCCGCCGGAGAAGCGCAAGGGCTACCTGCTCAGCCCCAAACAGGCGTTTACGCTGCAGGGCCTGATGGAGCGCGTGCTGGAGGCTGAGGGCGTCACCAAGGAAATGCTCGACGCACAGCGCGCCAAGGTCCAGCTGCTGCAGAACCTGATGACGGCGCCGGAGGCGCAGTGGGCCGAGATGATCAGGCAGCACGACGCCGAGATCGATACGCTGCTGCTGCAGTTGGTGAGCGCCTCGGCCGAGGCCAACGCGGCCGGGGGCAACCAGTCTGGCGCCCAAAAGCTGGCCGCCCTGCAGGCCGCCATCCTGCAGCATTCGGCGCTGGGCCAACAGGTCCGGGCGCGCCAGGAGACGCTCGAGACGGTCGCCAAGGAACTGCAGGCGCTGGGCGACAAGCTGACACCCGACAAGCTGCTGGACCTGGTGAGCCAGACCGGCGACGACGACCGGCTGTTGGCCTACGTCACCTTCGCGCGCCCGGCGATGGACTACGCGTTCTTCGAGGCCATCACCCGCCGCATCGACCGGGCTTCCGGCCCGGACAAGGAGCGGATGACCCACGCGCGCGAGACGCTGCTCAAAATGACCCAGGAGGTCGACAAGGCCGCGCAGGCGCAAATGGCCGAGGCAAGCAGCCTGCTGCGGTCGCTGCTCGAGGCGCCCGATCTCGATCAGGCGCTGCGCGAACACCTGGCCCAGGTCGACGACACGTTCCTGGCGGTGCTGAATGTCAACATAGAGGCCGCCGAGCGCGCCAAGCGGCCAGACATGGTAGCCCGCCTGAACCGCATCAGCGACGCCATTGCCGCCCTGATGCAGGCCGCCGCTCCGCCCGAGCTGCGCCTGGTGAACGATCTGCTGCAGGCCGAGAGCGACGAGGCGGCCGAGGTCGCCCT
>JADLEU010000092.1 GCA_020845955.1 Anaerolineales bacterium | reverse complement strand
TTGGCATGGCGGCATTGTAAGAGCGCCGGCCGAAAAGTGGAAGTTGAGCCGTTTGGCCCATAGCGCGCGCGCTCCGGCTGGGGCATACTGGTCTTGTCTCGTCCGACAACCCTGAGGGTCCAAGTGAAAGGCTTCCCCGAAACACTGCCGCTGTCTGACGGCGCCGACCTGACGCGCGATGCCTACGACGCCGTGGCCGCCGAGTATGCGGCGCGCACCTATGGCGAGCTGCAGCACAAGCCGTTTGACCGCGAGATGCTGGACCGGCTGGCGCGGCGGACGCGCGGGCTGGGACCGATCTGTGATTTGGGCTGCGGGCCAGGACAGGTAGCGCGCTACCTGCGCGACCGGGGCGTGCCGGTGTTGGGCGTGGATCTTTCGCCCGGCCAGGTGGCACAGGCCCGCCGGCTGAGCCCGGACATTGAGTTTTGGGTCGGCAACATGTTGTGGCTGTGTGTGCCGCCGGGCGCCTGGGGCGGCGTGGCCGCCTTCTATTCCCTCATCCACCTCGCGCGCCCCCAGCTGCCCCTGGCGCTGGCTGAGATCCACCGCGTGTTGTGTCTGGGGGGTTGGCTGCTAGCGGTCTTTCATATCGGGCAGGGGAGCGTGCGCACGGACGCCTGGTGGAGCGTACCGCTATCACTCGACGCCCACCTGTATGAGCCGGGAGAGATGAAGCACAATCTGCGCGCGGCGGGCTTTGAGGTGGTGGACGTAATCCAGCGCGGGCCGTATGCGCCCGAAGTAGAGCACCAAAGCCGGCGAGCCTATATCTTCGCGCAGAAGCTCGCGCGTTGACGCCGCGCGCTGCCCAAACAGCGGCGCGACCAGGCTGGCGCCAAGCACGCTAAAGGCATAGTCGAGCCAGGCCAGGCGAAACCGCGAGGGCGTAGGTCCCGGCGGGAGGGCGGCCGCAGCGGCCAAGCCCAGGCAGGGACCCGGCCCTTGGGCTGGTCAGGCGCCGTGAGGCTTTGCACGCGCGCGCGGGATTGGGGTACACTTTGGCCTGGCGTAAGGAGGACATCCGGCTATGGCAAGTGAACGCTTGCGTGAGGCGGAAACCATCGCGCTCAAGGACGGGACCGTAGTGACCGTGCGGCCCATTCGCCCAGACGATGCCCAGCGTTTGCAGGCCTTTCACGCGGGCCTGTCGCCCGAAACGATCTATCTCCGCTGGCTTAGCGCTCACCCGGTGCTGACCGAGACCGAGGCCAAAGCGTTGACCCACCTCGACTATGCAGAGCGCATGGCGTTTGTGGCCATGCTCCCAGGTGAGACTGGCGAAGAAATCGTCGGGGTGGCCCGCTACGGCGTCGTCGGTCCCGATCAGTCCGACGAAGCCGAGGCGGCCGTTGTGGTTCAGGATGCGTATCAGCACCGGGGACTGGGTTCTCTACTGCTGTTGCGGTTGCGAGAGTACGCGCGGGCGCAGGGGATACGCTACTGGGTGGCGGAAATCAACGCCGAGAACGCGCGTATGATGAAGTTCATCCAGCGGGCCGTGATGCCGGCCACCAAGCGGCTGGAAAGCGGCCACTGGCAGATCCGGATGGATATCTCAAAGGCTGATGATTCGTAGGCAGGCACGGCCGCGGCTGCTGCTGGCGGCCAGCCGGCGCCTGGTTACTCGCCTCCAATGACCAGCCGCTTGATCCGTTCCACCAGCACATCGGTGCCGATTTCCTTCAACACGTAGTCGGCTGCCCCAGCCTGGCGCATGGCCCAGGCTTCCCACTCGCTGGCGTACGACGTCAGCACGATCACGCACGCGGCCGGCTGCGCCCGGGCCAGCTCGCTCACCAGCTCCAGCCCGCGCCCGTCGGCGCGCTTGGTCTCCACCAGCACCACGTCGGGTCTCAGCGTCGCCACCTGGCGCAACGCGCACTCCAGATTGGCCTCGGGCGGCAGCACGGCCAGGCTGGGGTTGGTCTGCAGGCGGGCTACCAGGGCTCGGGCCACTTCGGCGTGATCATCAACTAATAGCAGCTTGATCGGGACCGACATGTGTCCATCGTACTCCGCTGCCTTGCCCCGGACAGTGCCCGTAATCCTGTTTGTGTCGGAAGAATGTCATTTGGATGATTGTCATGTGATTTCTGTTACAATCCTGTCTTCCTAGCGGGCACCCCACCTGGCAGAATTGCACGAAATCTCACCCAAATCTTAGGAGATCACGGCTCTGTGGCGCTCAAATCTCTGGTGCGCCGCAAGTTTCTGGCGATGGCCGGTTTGGGTACCGGCTTGGGCGTCGCGGTCTGCGCCCCAGGCGCCTCTGGCACCCTCAGGCCATTCCGGCTGCCGATGCCAGCATGGCCATGAGCGCGCGGCGCCTCAAGCGCGGGGCGCTGTTGCTGAGCTTGACCGGGACCGGCGCGAGCGGCCGCCAGGCATAGGAGGCTGGGGCAGCTGCCGGCCGCCGTCGGGGGAGCAGAGGCGTCCTGGGCGGGGTGAGGGCGCTGCGCGGCGGGGTCGCGGCGCTTAGCGCGCAGGGGGAACCAACACCTTGACTTCGGTGCCGCGGCCTGCGGGGCTGTCGATGCTGATCTGTCCGCCGGCCGCCTGGGCGCGGTCCTGCATATTATTCAATCCGTGGCCGACCCGCCGCTCCACGATCTGCGGGTCAAAGCCGCGGCCGTCGTCTCGCAGGGTCAGCGACACCTGGCCGTTCTCCTGGCGGAGGCTGACGGCCATGTGCGCGGCGCGGCTGTGCTTGGCGGCGTTGCTCAGCGCTTCCTGGGCGATGTGAAACAGGGCCAGGCGCCCTTCGGGCCCCAATGCTTCTTCGGCGCCGGGTTCGGCAATGAAATCAACGCGGATCAAGGTGTTGGCTTTGAATTCGGCCAGCAGCTGCTGCAAACCGGCAATCAACTCGTCGCCCTCGAAGCGCCGGGGGCGCAGATCGAGGATGTAGGCGCGGATGTCGCGAATGGTGTTGTTCAAGCCCTCCACGGCCAGGCGCAAGCGCTCGCGCCCGGCGGCGACGTCGCCATCGGCCAGCACGCTGTCCACATATTCAAGCGTCAGACCAACGGCGTAGATGGACTGGATAACGCCGTCGTGCAGATCCATGCCGATGCGCTGGCGCTCCTCGATCACGCGCAGTTGTTGCTCCTGCGCATACAGCCGCGCGTTCTCGATGGCTAGGCCGGCGTGCCGGGCCAGCAGTTCGATCAGCGCCTGGTCCAGGGCCGAGAATTCGTCGGCGCCGAGCTTGTCGGTCAGATAGAGGCTGCCGAGGATGCGCCCTTTGTGCCGGATTGGAACGCCCAAAAAGCTGCGCATGGGCGGGTGATTGGGCGGAAACCCAACGGCGCGCGGGTGCTTCGTCAAGTCGCGCAGGCGCAGGCTGTGCTCATCACGCAGCAGCAGGCCCAAAAGGCCGTGGCCGTGCGGCTGATGGGAAATGCGCGCCGACTCCGCCTCGGTCAGGCCGTGCGTGACGAATTCGGCCAGGGTCGTGCCAGTTTCGTCGGGCACGCCCAGCGCGGCGTAACGGGCGTTGGCCAGTTGGGCGGCGGCCGTAACGATGTGCTTGAGGGTCTCTGCCAGCGACAGGTCGGCCGAGACCGCCAGAATGGCCTCCAGCAGCGCGCGATGCTGCTCCGGGCTGGCTTGCAGATCAGCCGGAAGCGTGAAATCGGACCGTGTGGTCACGCGAAAGATTCTAAATGACACAGCCTGGCCTGGCAACCCGCGGCGGCCGCGCTTGCGTTCCAACGAGCACACGCTAAAATAGCCACATGTCAAGGCAACGCATCATTCTGGTCGACGATCACGAGGTCGTCCGGCTTGGCCTGAAGGCCCTGATCGAGCGCCAACCTACTATGGAAGTCGTGGCCGAGGCGGCCACGGCGGCGGAAGCGGTGGCCAAGAGTTTGGCGTACAAGCCCGACGTGGTCATCATGGACATCCGCCTGATCGGCGCCAGCGGCATCGAGGCGTGCCGCGAGATTACAGCCAGCCTGCCAGACGTCAAAGTCATTATGCTCACCAGCTACGCGGAAGACGAGATGCTCTTTGCCGCGATCCGGGCCGGCGCGGCCGGCTATGTGCTCAAACAGGCCGGCGGCCAGGACGTCATTCGCGCGCTGGAGGCAGTGGCCCAGGGCCACTCGCTGCTCGACCCGGCCCTGACCGAGCGCGTCTTCAACGAGGTCCGGCGGGCCGCTCGGGCCCAGGAGGTCTCGGCCTTTTCGCCGCTGACCGAGCAGGAGCGCCGCGTGCTGGCCCTGGTAGCCGACGGCAAGACCAACCGGGAAATCGCCCAGGATCTGCACCTGGGCGAGGGCACCGTCCGCAACTACGTCAGCAACATCCTCGGCAAGCTGGGCGTCTCCAACCGCGCCGAGGCCGCGGCCTACGCCACCAAGCATAACCTGAAGGACGCGCTCTAGCCGGCACGCCTGGCTTGACAGGCCCGCGCCCGGCGCGTCGCCTTTGATCCTGGCCGCGGACGGTCGTTGCGATTTAGGCGCGAAGGCTGCTGCCTGGCTGCCGGGTTTTAGTTGGTCTCGGGCGGCGCGGCCAGCACGCCCTCCAGGCCGCCGGTGCGGTCGATTTCCCACGGATAGATGATGCGGGCATCGGTGATGGCGGCATAGTAGGAGGGCCAGGCATTCGTGAATAGGGTGCGCGAGGGGTTGTAGTGCAGCACGCACAGTTCGGGGAAGCCTTGCGCCGCCTCCACTCGGTTCTTGACGGCCGTGATCGTACGGCCGCTGCCCCACACGTCGTCGACCAGCAGGATGCGGCGCCCGGCCAGGAGCTTCTCGTCTGGGAACTGCAGGAACTCGGGCCAGGCTAGCAGCTTGGCGGGTGCCAGGTCGAGCGGAAAGTCCACCGCCGCGGTCAGCACCACCTTGATATCGAGCGCTTCGCTGATCAGCCCGCCCGGCACGATCCCGCCGCGCGTGATCATCACGAGCGCGTCGAACGGGCCCTTGAGCTGCGGCAGCAGCGCGTCCATCAAGTGGTCGATGTCGTTCCAGGTCAAGACTTCGTGGCGCATGGCGTCAATTCGCTTTCTAGTGGCTGGCCGGGCCGGCTCAGCGCGCGAGCACCGCGGCCAGCGGCGCGGGAACCGCGGCGCTTTGGACGCTGTAGCCCTGGCTGACGGCCCGCTCGGCCTCGCGGGCCCACAGAAACAGGCAGGTGTGATAGGCGGTGGTCACGTAGGACGTAAAGGCGGTCACCAGCGCGATGATCAGCCCGGCGGCCAGAACACCCACGGCGATGGCCGCCACGGAGGACAGGCCGGCCAGCAGGCTGAAGAGGCCCACGCCCACGGCGATGGCGCCCAGCACGCACACAAAGCCGGCCAGCCCGACCACAAAGCTGACGCCGATTTCGGTCACGGCCACCAGCAGCAGGTTATTCTTGATGATGTAGGTAGCGCGCTTAAGCGCCTGGGGCAGGTTCAGGTCTTCGATGACCATGGCGGGCAGCACGAAGTAGGTCGCCGTGGTCCAGACGGTCTCGATCAGGCTGGCCGCCAGGCCGCCCACCGCGCTGCGCCGCCCGCCGCGCCCCTGCAGCGTATTTTCGATGAGCTTGACCACCGTGGAGGCCGCCGCTAGGCTGATGATGTCGAGGGCGTCGCGCCGGACGACGGCCCAAGCGCGGTCCAGACGGCCGTCGCCCTCGGCCAGGCGCCCATAGATGAGATAGGCCGTCATGCCTGAGAAGACGTAGGCCAGGGCATATTGGGCAAAAATCACTAGCGCGCCCAGGGCGTAGAGGAGGTACTGCGTGAAGTCGGCCCCGCCGCCGGCAATGACGACGAAAATGATTGGAATAGCGCCCACGCCGCCGGCCACGCCGCTGGCCACCAGGCCAAAGAGCGAAGGCTTGAGCAGGTCGGGGTCCTTGCGCGCCAGGTCGAGGGCCTGGCCCAGGAAACCAAAACCACGTTGGATCGAGGCGAACATTCGCTTTCTCCGCGAGAGATTTCGTTCAAGGATAATAGCACCGCGCTGGTGCGCCCGCAAATGCGCGCGGCTCAAGGCATGATCGCGCCGCAGCGGCGCTCGAATTTCGCAAAGGCCAGGGCCCGGGGCGCCTGCGTGCCATGCTTGACCTGGCCCGGCCGCTGTTTGCGCTGGCGCACCATGGCGACGTCACCAAGCGGGAGCCGAGGGTTGGGACACAGAGCCTGTTGGGGGGCGTGATCAGCCTGACGGTCTGGCACGCGCGACCGCCGAGCTCGTTGCCTGGGGCCGCCGCACCGTTGCGCGCCACATCCGGCCCACCGACCCCCTCGGGCGGCTGGCTAAGGCGAATTGCGGCGACGGCCACAAGCGCGCGGCGCTGCTGGCTTTCAACGGTTTGGCCGTAGGCGATGCCACCCACGATGGCCAGGTCCTGCTGGTCCCCAAGCCGGTGCTGCCTGGCGATGTCCCGGCCGACTGGCAGGCTGCCGCCGAGCTAAGCCGGGTCCGGAGGAGGGTTGGAGCCGGTTTCCACCTCCGATTCGATGGCCGCCCCGATGAGCGCCCAGGGCTGGCCCAGCACGTGGGTCAGGAACACCACCCGGTGCTCGGGGCCAGACAGCTTGAGCTGTTTGATCAACGCCTCGGGCTCGAGCGGCGAGCCGCGTTTCTTGACCGTCACGCGGCCCACGTTGAGGGCCCGCAGGCGCTCGCGCAGGCGCTTGAGCTGAAAGGGCAGCGCCGCCTCGAGCACAAACGCGCGCGCCCAGGGCGTAGCCCGCAGCGCGCGCGCGGTCAGATACGCGATGTCGGCGTCCAACTGGCGCGCCTCCAGTTGGGCGGCCAGTGTCGTCACCAGGCCGGCGCGCAGCACGGCCGGGTCTGGCTCATAGAGGTAGGCGAGCGGCGCACCCGGGGGCGGGGGCGCGGCTTCGGCGGCCGGGTCGGGCAGCAGGCTGTGGGCGGCTCCTCGGGCCAGGCGGGTGGCCCGGCGCCGCGCGCTGCGCAGCGGCCCAAACCAAAGCGCGCACTCCTTCAACTCACCGCGCTCGGAGATGAACTCCACTTCGCAGTCGTATTCGGCCAGCTCGGCCAGATCCACGCCCGGCGAAATCTTGACGCCGCCAGCCGGCGCCTGCGCCAGCCAATGGCGTATCTGGTCCAGCGGCGGCGAGTAGTCGTGGACGGAGAACCGCCGCCGGCTGCCGCTGCGCCGGGATGGGTCGAAAAAGAAGGCCGGCGCCGGCAGCAGCGTGAGGGTGTTCAGGTCGGCTGGCAGCCAGGCCGCCCGGGCGCGCCGCCCGTAGGCTGCCAGGTTTTCGGCGGCCATGGCCAGCCGCAGCGGATCGTGGTCGACGCCCGTGACCTGGCACTGCTCGGCCAGGCCCAGGCTGTCGCCGCCAATACCGCAGCCCAGGTCGGCGACGACGGTCAGGCCGGCAAAGCGCGCGGCCCGGTAGCGCGAAACCCGCTCGCTCGAGGCCTGTTCCAGCGCTTCGCGGGTGAAGTACATGACCGCGGCCCGCTCAAACTTGGCCAGCGCCCGCCGGCGCAGGATGGCTGTTTCCAGCGCGGCCTTGGCCAGCGGCGCCGGCCAGGTCTTTTGCAGCCGCGTCAGGTGCGCTAGGAAGCCGGCCTCGCGCGGTGCCAGCGCGCTGGCCGCGGCCAGGCAATCCTGGCCAGAATGGGTGAGAAGGGCATGAAAGTCCGCAAGTTCCACAGGCCTGGCGATTATAATAGAGGCCGTTGGAGTTGGAGGGACCGTGAACGTGACGCTGCCAGAATCCAGGCGCCCAGCCCGGGCGATGCCCGCATTGGCCGTGTTCGCCGCGCTGGCGCTCGGGCTATCGGCCACGGCCTGCGGCGGCCAGGCCGCCTCGACCGACGACGACACCGGCGGATCGGGTTGGGTCGTGCTCGACGAGGACATCTCGCTGGACGGCCTGCGTGTCGAGGGCGCGTCCGAGCCAGTCGCGCCGGCGCAGATGAGCCAGGCCGAGGCCGCGGCGGTGCTGCCCTTTGCGATTGAGCTGCCGGCCTGGGCGCCGGACGGGTTCGTCTTGAACGAGCTGGTGGAGGTCGTCGCGCCGGAGCAGCCTCGCGCCGGCGACTATGCCAGCCTGATCCTGACCTGGCAAGATGGCGAAGGGGCCGATGTGCAGCTCCAGGTGAGCACAGCGGCCGATAGCCAGCCGCACGTGGGCGCCGCCGGTCTCGGCCAGGAAGTCACGATCAACGGCCAGCCGGGAACCCTGTTGGAGACGCAAGGGTTCGGTCCTGCCCGCCTTAGCCTGGCGTGGACGCGCGCCGGCCTCAACTACCGCCTCACCGCGACCGGCGGGACGTTGGCCGGGACCGACCTGCTGCGGATGGCGGAATCTATCGCCTGAATGGGGGTTAGCGGTGCGTCACTCGTCCAGCCAGTGGACGAGGCCAGCGCCGGTGAGGGCCGCCAACAGAATCGCGGGCTTGCCCGGCGTGACCAGCCCGAGCCGGCCGACCGGGCGCAGGCGTTGCGCCAGATCGGTCATGGGCTCCCCGGCGGCCTCAGCGCGCCGGGCGGCTGGGTTGGCCGTCGCCGCTGCCGGGCAGCGCGCGGATCAGCCGTAGAAACTCATCCCACTCTTCCCTAAAGAAGTGCAGGGTCACGTTGCCCAGCTCGACGTTGAAGGTCGTTTCGCCGTCGGGTTCATCGGCGGTCCACACCAGGTAGTTCTGCGTTTCGGCCAGGATCGTGGTGGGGATGTTCGGATTGTCAGCCGCCATGGGTCACCGTCCTATCGTGTGATGGAGAGGCGTTCAGCCTGCCTGCTCCTCGCTTGGCGCGGGCGCTTCGCCGGCCTCGAAGGCAGCCAACACCTTGCGCAGCGCCAGCAGGCTGGACCCGGCGTGGGCCTGTTCGTCGAGCCCCGGCACGTTGTAGCGGCGCTGGTAGGCGTTGTTCTCGAAGCCGGGTTGAGCCAGCACCTCGCCTAGCGCGGTCTGCACCGCGGCGCGGCGCTCTGGGCTCCACTGCCGCGCCTGCTCGGTCCAGAAGATGATGTAGGAGAACTCAACCTGAGGCGGTCCCCGCCGGGCGGGCGGCGGCCTGAGCGGAGTCCACAAAGGCGAGAGGCGCCGGCGCAGCCAACGCGACCACTTACGCTCGGGCGGGGCGCGCGTGATCGATGGCGGTTCGGGCCAGGGGTCGAGGTCGAACATCTTACGGTAAATGTATTGGCCGAACAAGCGCAGGGTGGCCAGGACGGGCGCCGAGAGCAGCAGGCCGATGACGCCGGCCAGGTTGGCAGCAATCAACGCGCCGACCAGGATGACCACTGGGTGCAGGTTGAGGCTGCCGCCCAGGATGCGCGGCACCAGGAAATTGTTCTCGATCTGTTGGAGCACGACCGACGCGATCAGCACGACGAGGGCAAAAGTCGGCGGGTTCAAGCCCATCCAGTTGGAGGGCTGGAAGAGCGCCACCAACACCGCCACCGTGCCGGCGATCAGCGGACCGAGGATGGGCACAAACTCCAGCAGTCCCGCCAGCAGGCCCAGCACCACGGCGTAGCGCACGCCCAGCACGCCCATGGTCACCCCGACCACGATGCCCATGACGATGCCCAGTGTCATTTGGCCGCGCAGGAAGGCGTTCCAGATCGGCCCGAGCTCGTTCACCAGCCGGCGCGCATCGTATTCGTAGTCGGCGGGCACCAGGCGTTCGATCGAGACGCCAATGGAGCGCAGGTCGCTGAGCAGGTAATACGAGGCCACCAGGATAAAGAGGGTCCACCCGAAGGTTTCGACCGTGCCGGTCGCCAGCGAACTGATTAGGACCCCGGTGCGGCTCAAGGCCGGCTGGATGGCGTTGAAGATCTGGTTGAGGAGCGGCTGCCAGTCGCCCGAGAGGGGCGACTGAAATGGCCCAAACGGCCCGATCATGAACGGCCGCGATAGATCGATGAGGAACGGGCCCAGCCTGATCGGTTGGCTGAGGATCTGTTGGAGCTGAGCAGCCGGGTTATCGGCGATGCCTACCACCACGTTGTACAGACCCTGCACTTGCTGCACGACCGCGATACCGGTGACGGTCAGCAGCGTCACGATGACTACCAACAGGGCCAGGTAGACGATGGCGGCGGCCGCGCTCCACGCGAGCCGCATGCGCTCCGTCAGCGCGATAACCACAGGCCGGAGCAAGTAGGCCAGGATGACCGAGAGCACCAGCGGCGCGATCATCTGCTGGAAGCGCACCAGCACCGCGCCCGCCAGCACGACCAGGACGAGCGACACCAGGAACTTGGTAAAAACGCCCCAGCGCGGCGAGACCGGCATGCCAGCGGTCCGCGCGGCCAGGGGCCCAGGACCGGGGATGGCCGGCGGCCGGGAAGGTTCAGTGGGATGGGAGGGCTGGGTCATTCCAAGGCCTCGGCCTGAGCGCAGCGGGATCGGCAGATGTTATCGAATTGTACGCGATTCTGTTGAAACAACACGCCGCCAGGCAAAAAGAGGCGGGCCGGTGGGGCATATGCTCCCGCCGGCCCGCCAGGGTTCAGCGCGTAGCAGGCCGACGCCGGCCACGAGCCAGTTAGCCCGCTTGGCGCCAGGCTCAGGCGTCAGCGGCGCGGCCCGCGTTCTCCACCGCGCTCGCCGCCCCGGCCCCGGTCGCGGTCACCGCCGCGCCCGCGATCGCCCCGGCCGCGGTCGCCGCCAAATGACCGCCCACCACCCGACGGTTTGCGATCGTGTTCCAGGGCCTCTTCAGCGGTCCAGCCTTCCAGCACGGCCTGGCGGCTCAGGCGGATCTTGCCGCCTTCGTCGATGTTCGTCACCATGACCGTGAGCTCGTCGCCCAGGCGGGCGACATCTTCCACCTTGTTCACGCGCTCGGAGGCCAGCTGCGAGATGTGCACCATGCCGTCCGTGCCGGGCAGAATCTCCACGAAGGCGCCGAAGTCGGTTACGCGCACCACCTTGCCGGTGTAGATCTGGCCGACGCGCGCGGTCTCGGTTAGGCCCTCGATCATTTCGCGCGCGCGCGCGGCGGCCGGGCCTTCGGTGGCCGCGATAAAAACCGTGCCGTCGTCTTCGACGTCGATCTTGACACCAGTGTCTTCCTGGATCTTGCGGATGATCTTGCCGCCAGGGCCGATGATGGCGCCGATCTTGCTCGGGTCGATCTTGATGATGGTCAGGCGCGGGGCATACGGCGACAGTTCGGCGCGCGGCTCGGGCAGCACGCTGGCAATCAGGTCCAAGATCTGCCCGCGCGCTTCGCGCGCCTGCTCCAGCGCCTGCCGCAGCAGTTCGGCGGTCAACCCGGTGATCTTGATATCCATTTGCAGCGCGGTGATGCCCACGGCTGTGCCGGCCACCTTGAAGTCCATATCGCCCAGGTGGTCTTCCAGGCCCTGGATGTCGGTGAGGATGGCGGCGCCGGCCTCGTCCTTGACCAGGCCCATGGCAATGCCGGCTACCGGCGCCTTAATGGGCACGCCGGCATCCATGAGGGCCAGGGTCGATCCGCACACCGACGCCATTGAGGTGGAGCCGTTGGACGAGAGCACCTCTGACACCAGCCGCAGCGTGTAGGGGAACTCCTCTTCGGTGGGCAGCACCGGCACCAACGCGCGCTCGGCCAGGGCGCCGTGCCCAATCTCGCGCCGCGACGAGCCGCGTAGCGGGCGCGTTTCGCCGGTGGAGAAGGGCGGGAAGTTGTAGTGATGCATGTAGCGCTTTTCTTCCTGGGGCGAGAGCGTGTCTAGCTCCTGAGCTTCGCGCGGCGTGCCGAGCGTGGCCAGGGTCAGCACTTGGGTCTCGCCGCGGGTGAACAGCCCCGAGCCGTGGGCGCGCGGGCTGAGGCCGACCTCGGCCGCGAGCGGCCGGATTTCGCGCAAGCCGCGGCCGTCGGGCCGCACGCCGTCGCGGAGGATGCGGCGGCGCACCACGTCTTTCTCGACGTCGCGCAGGATCGCGCGTACGTCGGCCGGCAGGACGGTCTGGCTGTCCTGGTAGCCGGCCAGCACATCGGCCGTCAGGGCCTCCAGGGCTAGGTTGCGCTCCGGCTTGGCGGGCAGCGCCAGGGCCTCGGCCATCCGGCCGGCGACCCTGGTCTCGATGTCCTGCACCAGGGCGGGGTCGTGGATGAACTTCTTGTAGTCGCGGACCGGCTTGCCCACCTCACGCACCAATTGCTCCTGCAGATCGATCAGCGGCTGGAAGCTGCGATGGCCAAACTCCAGGGCCCGTACCATCACGTCCTCGGGTACCTCGTCGGCGCCGCACTCGACCATCACGATGGCGTCGCGCGTGCCGGCAATGCGCAAGTCGAGCGTCGACTGATCCATTTGCTGATAGGTGGGGTTGACCACGAACTCGCCGTCGATCAGGCCGATGCGCACCGCGCCCACCGGGCCGTTGAGGCCGGCCTTGCCGAAGGGGATGTCGGCGATGCTCAGCGCCGCCGAAGCGGCGACGATGGCTAGCACGTCGGGCTGATGGATCTGGTCCACCGAGAGCGCCGTGATGATGATCTGAACGTCGTTGTGCAGGTCTTTGGGGAACAGCGGCCGCATGGGTCGGTCGATCAGGCGCGACGTCAGGATGGCGCCCTCGGTTGGGCGCCCTTCGCGCCGGAAGAAGGAGCCAGGGATGCGCCCGGCGGCGTACAGTCGCTCTTCGTAGTCAACGCTCAGGGGGAAGAAATCGATCCCCTGGCGCGGCTCCTGCGACATGGTCGCGGTCGCCAGGAGCAGGGTGTCGCCAACACGGATGCTCACCGCGCCGCCGGCCAGGCGAGCCAATTTGCCGGTCTCAATGGTGACGGTTTGGCCGCCAATGGTCGTGCTGAACTGCTTTGCTTCGGGCATTACTAACCTCCAGGTTGGGCGCCACAGACGGGCGGCCCCTGCGCCGGCCGGGCACTGAGGTTAGGGACTGGGAACTGCGCAGCAGGCGCCGCGCGCCTGCCGCGCACTCTCCAATTCCCAACCCGGACATGCCGGCCGGACTATAAAAAGAAAACGAGTAGATGGGCCGTCGGGCATTCCATCTACTCGTCACATGCGCGCGGACCTACTTGCGCCGCAGACCCAAACGGTCGGTCAGGGCTTCGTAACGCTGCGGATCCTTGCTGCTCAGGTAGGCCAGCAAGCGGCGCCGCTGGCCTACCATCTTCAGCAGGCCGCGCCGCGATGATTCGTCGCCCTGGTGCGCCTTCAGGTGTTCGGTTAACTGGCTGATGCGGGTGGTGAGCAGGGCCACCTGCACCTCCGGCGAGCCGGTGTCACCCTCGTGCGTCTTGTAATCGCCGATCAGTTGCTGCTTAAGACTTTTGTCCAGCGACATGACCACCGCCCTCCTTTGGCGGGTCACCCGGGGCCGAGCCGGCGAAACGCCTCGCCGGCCCCTGCGCGGGTCGAGTCAATACTTGGCTGGATTATAACAAGCGGCAGGAGAGTCGTCTAGGGTGCCGGGAGCGGCGGCGCTACGAGCGCAGCAGCCGCACAATCTCGGCCTGGTCGGATGGATCCAGGCCCGCCAGGGCGTTGCGGACGATCCAGTGCGTGTTGTTGTTTGAGCGCATGGCTTGCTCGCGCATGAATAGGGCGACTTCGGTGGGGCTCTTGGGTCCCAAACCCATCAGGACCGTGGCGGCGGCCTTGCGCACCTCGGCATCGGCGTCGGTCATGGCCAGCCGCAGCACGGCCAGCGCGCCGGGCACGTTATCCCGCTGGCGGTCCTTGACTAATGGCAGCAGCGCCGCCAGCGCAAAGCGCCGTACCCAGCGCTTGGGGTGCGTCACCCAACGCCGGGTGTGCCCCAGGTGGCGGGCCGGGTCGGCGCGCATCAGCGGGCCCAAACCCAGCTCGGCCAGGGCATCGGCCGTTTCGGCGCTCTCGATCTGCGGCGCCCAGGCCTCGACCATGGCCAGCGCTTCGGCCGGCGCGGCCAGCGCTACCAGGCCCAGCAGGCTGGCCGCAATCCGCCGCTCTTCGCGCGAGCCGCCGGCCCATACCTCGGCCGCCAGCCGCAGACCGGCGGGCGGGTCGGCCTGCGCGGGCCCGCGCAGAGCGCTGACGATGGCGCGCACGACCGGCGCGGGTGTCTTGTAGGTGTTGGGCGCCGAACTAGTCACGACCTTGGGGCTGGAGCGGTGGGTGCGGTCGGCGTAGTCGTCCAGTACCCGGCGCACGCGCAGCGCGGCCACGGCCGGGTCGGCCAACTGCTCGGCCAGCCAGGCCGCGCGGGCCCGCAGGGCGGCCGGATCGATGGGAGGCACTAGCGCCCCAGCTTCTCTTCCAGCCTGGCCTTCACGGCCGGCCACTCCTCGGCCAGGATGCTGTAATAGACCGAGCTGCGCACGTAGCCGTCGGGCATGATCACGTGATTGCGCAGCACGCCCTCGCGCACCGCGCCGAGGCGCTCGATGGCGCGCTGCGAACGTTCGTTGCGCAGGTCGGTCTTGAGCTGCACGCGCAGGCAATCCAGGGTCTCAAAGGCGTGGCGCAGCAGGAGGTACTTGCATTCGGTGTTGACGCCAGTGTGCTGGTGCTCGGCCGCGTACCAGGTGCCGCCGATCTCCAGGCCGCGGTGGGCGGCCTGGATGTCCATGTAGCGGGTGGCGCCGACGGCCCGCCCGGCTTGTAGGTGATGGACGGCAAAGGGCAGGTCGGCGCCGCGCGCCTGGCGCCCGAGTAGGTCCTCGATCCAGGCGGTCATATGGGCCTCGGCACGCATTTGCGGATAGGGCAAATAGCGCCAGATCTCCTCGTTGCGGCCCGCGATGGTCAGATCGGGCACGTGATCCAGGCTGAGGGGCTCCAGCCGCACGAGGCGGCCGGTCAAGGTGACAGGGTGAATGTCCATGAGCCAACGGATGATTGTACTCCGGTTTTGGCAACCGGCCTGCCCCTCGACATTCGTCCAGCCCAGACTGGAGGAACCGCATAGGACACCCGTTGCCCGCGCTCTCATGGTATAGTGCGAGGGCTGTTCACTGCGCTGCCTGGCGCCATCCGAAGCTCCGACGGTGTCTGCCTCGATCGACTTGCCCGAGGGTTCGTATCCGGCCTATTTGGCGCTGGCCGCCAACGGCGAGTTGGCCGGCCGCGTGCCGAAGGCGTTGGCAAGCTTGAGCTGCTGCGCCGGCTGCCCGCGCGGCTGCCGGGTGGACCGGATCAACGGCAGCCGCCCGGGGCTGTGCCGCACCGGCCGCCTGGCACGAGTGGTAAGCGCCACGATCGACCCCGCCGGTGAAGGCTGCCTGCGCGGCGGCCTCGGCCGGATTGTGTTTGCCGGGGGACCACTGCGCTGTGTTTTCGGCGGTCGGGCGGAGGCCAGCCAGCCTGGGCAAGGCGTGGAGGCCGCGCCCCAGCAGTTGGCCGGGCTGATGCTGGGACTGCAGGCGGCCGGCTGTCGCCATCTCAACCTGGTCAACGCCGGACATGTCGTGCCACAGGCGCTGGAGGCCCTGCTGCTTGCCGCGCGCGGCGGGCTGTGCCTGCCGCTGGTCTACAGCACGTCTGCCTACGATGGGCTGGCCAGCCTGCGCTGGCTGGATGGGCTGGTGGACGTGTACCGCCCCACGTTCAAAATCTGGGATACGCGCCTGGCGCTGCGCTATCTGCGCGCGCGCAACTACCCGCTGGCGGCGCGCCGCGCGATCCGCGAAATGCAGCGGCAGGTGGGCGATCTGCGCCTGGACGAGCGCGGCCTGGCGCGGCGTGGGCTGCTGCTGCGCCACCCGGTGCTGCCGGGCGGCGCGGCCGGCACGCGCCCCCTGGTGCGTTGGCTGGCCGGTGAGGTGTCGCCCCAGGCGGCCATTCACATCGAGGCGCAGCCGCTGCCGCAGGACTACCAACGCCCCCGTAACGGCCACTTCCCCGAGCTCGGCAGTCCGGCCAGCCCCGCCGAAGTTGCCCGGGCCCTGGCCCAGGCCCAGACCGCCGGCCTGCGCGTGTTTGTGTAACCGCCGGCGCGTCAGGCGCCGGCGGCATACTGCCTTAGCATGGCCTCTAATTCGTGCCGGGCGGCGCGGCGCCAGGCGCGCGGATCGAGCAATTCGGCGCCCGGCCCTAGCCAGCGCAGCAGCGCGAGCACGGCGGCCTGGTCATCCTCGCCATAGGTCATCAGCACGGTGCCGCCGGCCTCGGACGCGAACTCGGCCTGCCGATAGTACCAGTCTCGCCGGAGGCGCTCGGCCTGGTCGGCCGTCAGGCGCAGGCGCACCGGCGCCTGACGGCGCCACTCGGCCATGGCTGCTTGCATCCAGCGGTGCCCCAGCAGATCGCGCACGTCGAAGGCGCTGGCCGCCGGGTCCAGGTGCTGGCCGGGACGGACGGCGCGTGTGCGGTCGGCGCGGAAGAGGCGCGTGGCCTCGGCTGGTCCCGGCCGCCGCCCAACCAGATACCAACGCTCGCGATCCCAGAAGACGCCGGCTGGCGCCACGGTGTAAGCCTGGGGCGCGGACTGGGAGAGCCCCTGATATTCCAGCATCACCTGGCGCCGGTCCAGGATGGCCTGCAGAAACGTGGTGACGGCCTGGCTGGTGGCAGCCTCTGGCGGCGCGTGGGGCGCCTGCTCGCCGGCCGGTGCCGGCTCGGGGTGGAAGAGGTCGGGGGAGGGGGTCTCGAAGCCCACGATCGCGGCGGCCTGGGAAAGCGCGGCGCGCAGCGCTTCAGGCACGGCCGCCAGCAGCTTCTGCTCGGCGGTGGCCAGCTCGGCCGCGAAGGGCTTGGCTCGTAGACTGCTCAGGAGCGTCAACCCCAACAGCAGCGAGACGGCCTCGCCGGCCGTCAGCATCAGCGGCGGCAGGAAGTAGCCGTCCAGCAGCTGCAGCCCGCCCGCATGGCCGCGCCGGGCAAAAACCGGCGCCCCCAATGCGCTGAGCGTCTCCACGTCGCGGTAGATCGTCCGCCGCGAGACTTCAAAACGCCGCGCCAGGTCGCCGGCGGCCACGGGCGCGCCGCCGCGCAGCAGCAGCCAGATGCCAAACAGTCGATCCAGGCGGTTCATTTCAGTCTAATTTCCCGCTCGGGCACAAAAGGAATATGACATACCGCTGGCACAGCCAGGCGGCATACTAGACGCTGTTGGATTATACCGGTTTGCCGGCAGCCGCTCTAGAGGTGGTCTAGCATGTTAGCCCGCCTGGCTGAACCTTATCGCCAGGTCTTCCGCTTCTACCGCTTTTGCAACTTTTGGCTGGGTTTCTCGGCCTCGCTGGCTGGCGATGCCTTGAGCCGCGTGGCGTTGACGTGGTGCGACTACGAGGCCGCTGGCTCGGCCCAGATGCCGCGGATGCGCGTCATCCCTGATACGCCGCGGGGACGGGCCTTCGCCCTGCTCCGCACGCTGATGCCGAGTGCTGGTCCGCTGGGCGGTCTGCTGGCCGGCTGAGCGTTGCCGTTGCTGGGGCTGCCGGCGATGGTGGCGGTCTCGGCCATGGTGGTGGGAGCGCCTGGCCGGGTTGAGGCTGCGCGCTGCGAGACGCCGTCAGCCGGGGCGGCGGTGGGCTTGATCGGCACGGCGCGAGCCGGCCGCGCCCGCCGGCTGAATTTCTGCTAGACTCCGGCTGGGGGGTGGCGGGCCGAAGGCAGGCGGAAATGAGCGTATCGCAGCTACGCTACTTGCAGCAGGCGCTAAACGAGAAGGCGAACGCGATCCAGCGCGAATTCGTAGAGGCCAGCGAGCAGCTCCACGCCCTGGACCGCCGCCTGATTGAGGCGCGCGGCGTGGACGAGGCGCCAATCCTGGCCGAGCAGGCCGCCTTGCGCCAGAGACAGCAGGCCCTGGCGTTGGAGATCAACACCTGGCGCGACCGGGCGCGGGACGTGGTGCGCCAGCCGGGTGCGGAGGCGCTGGACGGCTACCTGACCGAGCTGGCTAAGCTCGACGACGAAGACGTGCGCGCCGCGGTCGAAGCGGCGCGCTACGCGCTCGATCACCCCGAAGAGGCGCTGGCGCGCGCCAAGACCGGGACACTGCCGCGGACACCGGCCGGGCGGCTGCTCGAGCGGGCGCGCACCGAATATGACCTGCGCGGCGTTGACCCGGCCCCGCGCCAGCGCGCGGCGGTGGAGCTTGCCAACCGGCCCGGGCTGGCGCAGGACGACGAGGTGCTGGCGGAATTGGAGCCGGCGCTGGCCGACGAAGACCCGCTGGTGAGCCAGGTGGCGCTCTTAACCGTGGTCCAGATCCACCGCTTTCGCGCCATCCGGCTGAGCGACCTCGACGCCGCCCACGCCTCGGTGCGGCGGCTGGCGCGGCTGAAACACCCGGCCGTGGTCCCGGTGCTGCTCGAAATCCTGTCCACGCCCCGGACGGGCTTCACCAACAGCCAGGGCGAGATGGTGGAGGGCAACAATCTCCAGTCGCGGCTGGTGGCGCTGGGCAGCTTGGTTGAGTTCCGCACGTCCCAGGTCCAGGCGGCCATCCGCGCCCGCCAGCACGACCGCGACCCGCGCATGATGGAAGCCGCCACCCGCGCGCTGGAGCTGTTCCCCGGCGAGTGGCAGTAATCACCCGGGCGGCGATTAGGGCAGCATGAGTTTGCAGGCTCACGGTGCGGCCAGGCGGGCTCGCTTTTTCCTGGCCCAGCGCGCCACGGTATGCTATAGCGTTCTCCGCTCGCGTTTACGGCATGCCCTACACGGCCCCCGCCTGCGCACCCCCCGGCCCGCGGCTAGGAGACACCTGCCCCCCCTGCCAAGCCCTGCAGGGGCGGTGTGGCGGGCGGTGCCAGGGGGCGTGCGGGCTTTGCAGGGCCACGGCCCCCGTGGGGGTCCGTTGCCCATCCGTTGACACCGTTGACGCCCAATCCGCGCCTTACACTCATCGGGAATTTGCCTTATAGTACCGGCGTCCCCTGAGACCCTGACCCGTGTACGCCTCCCTGCTGGCCACCAAGCTGCGCATCCCCGATCACCCCGCCAGATTGGCGCCGCGCCCGAGGCTTACCCAATTGCTGGAACAAGCTGCCCGCCGGCAGCGACTCACGGTGGTTTCGGCCCCCGCCGGTTATGGCAAAACGACCTTGCTGGCCGATTGGGCCCACACCACCCACAATCCGGTCGCCTGGCTGTCGCTGAGCGACACCGACGACGAGCGCGATCGCCTACTGCGCTCCTTGCTGGCCGCCTGGGAGCGCATTCAGCCAGAGGTCGCCGGCGAACCGCCAGGCGTCCTGCTCAGCGCTCAAGGTCCCAATCCCGAGGCGGTGCTTTCCGCCTTCCTCAACTCCGCCGCTCAGCTCCCGGCCGGCCTGGTCTTTGTGCTCGACGACTACCATGTGATCCAGGATCCCGCCGTCCACGAGGCCCTGGCCTTCCTGCTGGACAACGCGCCGCCGCGACTGCATTTCGCCCTTGGGACGCGCGTCGAGCCACCGCTGCCCCTGGCCCGCTACCGGGCACGCGGCCAGGCGCTGGAATTGGGCGCAGAAGACCTGCGCTTCAGCCCGGATGAAGCGGCCCGCTTCCTCAGTCAGGCGCTAGGCGGCGCGCTGCCGACCCAAGCGGCACAGCGCTGGCTGGACCAGCTCGAAGGCTGGGCGGCGGGGCTGCAGCTGGCGGCCCTCAGCCTGCGGCAGCGCGGCGGCGCTTCGCCCGGCGCGGCGCGCCCCAGCGGCCAGCAGCGCTATATCGCCGACTATCTCTCCCAGGACGTCCTCGACCGGCTGCCGGCCGAGGTGCAGGACTTCCTGCTGCGCACGAGTATCCTGGAGAGCCTGTCGGCGTCGCTGTGCGAGGCGGTCACGGCCGCGGCCGGCGGCCAGGCCATGCTCGAGCGCCTTGAGCGCCAGAACCTGTTCGTCCAGGCCCTGGACGACGAGCGCATCTGGTTCCGCTACCATCCCGTGTTCGCCGGCTTCCTGCGCGGCGAGCTCAACCGGCGCCACGCCGCCGAAGTCGCCGAGCTGCACCGCCGCGCCGCGGCCTGGTATCTCCGGCATGACCTGCCCGAACCGGCCCTCGACCATGCCGTGGCGGGCGAGAGCGCCGAACTGGCAGTTGACATCATCGACAGGCACTTCAACGTCAAACTTAACGGCGGAGAGTTCAAAGTCGTCCGACGCTGGATCGACGCGCTCCCGGCGGCCTGGTACGCCGCTTACCCCACCCTGGGCCTGATGCAGGCCGGCCTGCTGGCCTTCAGCGGGGATGTCGAGGGCTGTCTGCGCCAGATCGACGTTGTGGAACAGCAGGTGGCGGCCAAGGGCGCAGCGGCGGGCTGGCCGATGGCCCGGGTGATGGCCGTGCGCTGCTTCATCGCCTGTGCCACCAACGACGTGCCGGCCGCCGAGAGCTACGCCGGCCGCGCGCTGCGCGATCTGCCCGCCGACGATACCAGCTCGCGCCCCGGGGTTTACGGCGCATTGGGCGATGCCTACCGTCGCAACGGCCGCTGGGCAGAAGCGCGCGAGTGCTACCTTAAGGCGCTTGGGGTCACCCACTCGCCGACCGTCCGCCTGTACGCGCCGACGATCTTCGGCGCCCTGGCCGACCTGGAGCTGATGCAGGGCCGGCTGCAGGCCGCGTCTGGCTATTGGAGGAAGGCGCTGGCTGCCGTGCGCGACCCGGAGAATTTCGGTCGCCTGGATCTGCCCCTCATCGGTTGGGTTTACATCCGGATGGGCGAGCTGCTCTACGAGTGGAACCAGTTGGCTGAGGCCTGGGACCACCTGTCGCGCGGGCTGCAGCACGCCGAATTGGGCGGCGACGTGCGTGCCCTGATCGCCGGCCGCGTGTGCGCCAGCCGGCTGAGGCTGGCCGAGGGCGACATTGCCTCGGCCGGCGCGTACCTGGAGCAGGCCCGGCCGCTGGTGGAGAAGGCGCACTTCCCATATTGGGCCGCGCGCTTCGACCGCCTGCAACTCGAATTCTGGCTGGCCCAGAACCGGTTGCGCGCTGCCGTCGATTGGTCCGACCGGCAACTCGAGGCCGGGGCGTTCGAGGGCCAGCCAGTCAATGAGACGGCCGAGTTGGCCGTCGTTCGCGCGCTGATCGTCAAGAGCGACACGCCCGCCTTGCAGCGGGCGCTCGCGCTGGTGGAGCGCTTGCTCGCGGTAGTCGAAGCCGAGGGGCGGGCCGGCATGGCCATCGAGGCCCTGGCCCTGCAGGCCCTCGCCCGCCAGGCGCGCGGCGAGCGCGCTCAGGCGCTGGTGCTGCTGGAGCGCACGCTGCGCCTGGCCGAGCCCGAGGGCTACGTGCGCCTCTTCGCCGACCTGGGGCTGCCCATGGGCCGGCTGCTGCAGAGCGCCCGCTCGCGCGACGTCAGGCCGAACTACGTCGCCACGCTGCTGGCCGCCTTCGGTCCCGAGGCAGCGGCGCTGGCTGGTCCCAGCAGGCTGCCCGAGCCCCTCACCGCGCGCGAGCGAGACGTGCTGCGCCTGCTGGCCGCCGGCCTCACCAACCGCGAAATCGCTGGGCGGCTGGTGATCTCGCCCGAGACCGTCAAGAAGCACCGCGCCAATCTGTACGGCAAGCTCGGCGCCAGCAACCGCACCCAGGTGGTGGCGCGGGCGCGAGAACTGAGCTTGCTGGGCTAAATCCCCTCCATACCAAGTCTTCGACCTGCCGGCCAGCCCCGTCTGGCTGCTGCACGCCTTCTGCCTGGTCACCACGGCGCTGATGCTGGTTTGGCGCCTGCGCTACGAAAGGCGGCCAGCAGCCCGCGCGCAAAGAATACCCCGCTGAACTACCCCGTTCGGGGCATGCCGGCGCGCTCGCGTGGGCGTACCCTGGCGGCAATAGAAGCATTGTCGATGCAGGAGGTGATCATGACCGGCCAAGCACTAGACCAAACGCGGAACACCACTAGCGACGTCGCTGGCGCCCAGGCTCGCCAGCGGCTGCTGGCCGGGCTTGCCGTGAAAGAACGCCATCTCGATGTCGCCGGCGTCTCGACCGCCGTGCTGGAGGCGGGCGACGGCGCCCCGCTGGTCTTGCTGCACGGCGGGATCGAGTGCGGCGGCATCTACTGGGCGCCCGTGATCGCGCGCCTGGGTCAAAGCCACCGGCTGGTCATCCCCGACGTGCCCGGCCTGGGGGAGTCTGGGCCGGTCACTCGCCTGGAGACGGCGGCCCTCGACGGCTGGCTGGCAGCTGTGCTGCGGCTGACCGGCGCTGAGAAGCCCGCGCTCGTCGCGCACTCCTTGCTGGGCAGCCTGGCCGCCCGCTTTGCGGCGCAACGCAGCGGCCTGCTGCGCCAACTGGTAGTCTATGGCGCCCCCGGCCTCGGGCGCTACCGCATGCCACTGGGGCTCATGGCGGCGGCGATTCGATCGGACCTCTGGCCTTCCGAACGCAACACCGCGCGCTTCGAGCGCTGGGTGTTCTACGACCTTGACCAGACCCGCCAGCGCGACCCCGAGTGGTTTGGCGCCTTCAATCGTTACATGCTGTCCCGGGCGGTCGTCCCGCACGTCAAGCGGACCATGCGCCGTCTCCTCCAGGCCGGTACGCGGCAGGTACCCGACGCCGAGCTCCGGCGAATCGGCGCTCCCACCAGGCTGCTGTGGGGCAGGCACGACCGCATGGCCCCGCTGCGCCTGGCCGAGATCGCCGGCGCGAGGCTGGGCTGGCCGCTGCAAGTTGTTGAGGATGCCGGGCATGCTCCGCACATCGAACAGCCCGAAGCGTTCGTGCGCGCGCTCCAGGCCGCGCTCGCCTGAGCGGCTGCGCATAGCGCCGCCGATCCCATCCCACGCACCCATGGCCGGCAGTCATCGTCCGTCCGGCCAACATCAGAAAAGGAGATGACGCGATGAGCAACCCTTCCACGAGCTACAACACCCTCGTCATCGGCGGCGGCCAGGCCGGCCTGTCCACCGGCTACTTCCTGCGCCAGCGGGGCGACGACTTTGTGATCCTCGACGCCAACCCGCGCGTGGGCGACGCCTGGCGCAAGCGCTGGGACTCGCTGCGGCTGTTCACGCCCGCCCGCTTCGACGGCCTGGCGGGCATGCCGTTTCCGGCCCCCCGCCACACCTTCCCCACCAAGGACGAGATGGCCGACTACCTGGAAGCTTACGCGGCGCGCTTCCGCCTGCCCGTGCGCACCGGCGTCCGGGTGGATCGCCTTTCCAGGCACGACGGGCGCTTTGCCGTGTCGGCGGGTCCGCAGCGCTTCGAGGCCCAGCACGTGGTGGTCGCCATGTCGAGCTACCAGCAGCCCCAGGTGCCAGCCTTCGCCAGTGATCTGGATCCCGGCCTGGTCCAACTGCATTCCTGCGAGTACCGTAACCCGTCCCAACTGCAGCCTGGCGGCGTGCTCGTGGTGGGCGCGGCCAACTCGGGCGCCGAGATCGCTCTGGAGTTGGCGCGTGACCGCCCGGTCTGGCTCTCGGGCCGGCATCCCGGCCACATCCCCTTCCGCATCGATGGCGCCGCTTCTCGGCCGTTCTTGGCGCGCTTGTTCGCCCGGGTCATCTTCCACCGCGTGCTCACCGTGAAGACGCCCATGGGCCGCCGGCTGCGCCGGAAGGCGCTGTCGCACGGTCTGCAGCTCGTTCGGACCAAGCCCAGCGACCTGGCCGCCGCCGGAGTCCAGCGCGTCGCGCGGGTGACCGGCGTGCGCGACGGGCGGCCTCGGCTGGAGGACGGCCGGGCGCTCGCGGCGGCTAATATCATCTGGTGTACGGGCTACGGGCCCGGCTTCGAGTGGATTGACCTGCCTATCTTCGGCGCGGACGGCCAACCCCGGCACGAGCGCGGGATCGTCGCCGGCGAGCCGGGGCTATACTTCGTGGGCTTGAACTTCCTTTACGCCGCGTCGTCGACCATGATCCACGGCGTGGCGCGCGACGCCGAGCACGTGGTCGGGGCCATCCGCCATTCGTTGCCGCTCACGCAACCAGCCCGCGCCGCGGCTGAGGGTCAGCGCCAGGCGCCGGCCGCGGGCAAGTGATCGCGCCGGGCCGTTGGCCGAGCTAGAACGGCTTGCCTTTCAGCCCTTGACCACTAGCATGGCCTTGCGCTCGGCCACGCCGATGGTCGCCACC
>JADLEU010000091.1 GCA_020845955.1 Anaerolineales bacterium | reverse complement strand
CGCCCCGCCCTGCGGCCCGCCCCTCCCCGTTGGCTGTGAGGCAGAGAAGCTCGAACGCTAGCGGCTATTCTTGCCGAGCGTCTCAAGGAACTCCATGTTGTTGTCGGTCTGGCGCAGCTGCTCGAGGATGGCCTCGGTGGCGTTGGTCAGGTCCATGCCGGCGCCGTTGGGCGGCGGGGTGACCATTTGGCCGAACATGCGGCGCATAAGCCAGACGCGCTGGGTGATATCGGGCCCAAGCAGCAGTTCTTCGCGCCGGGTGGATGAGCGCTCGATGTCAAAGGCGGGGAAAATGCGGCGCTCCTGGAGCTTGCGCGAGAGGTGCAGCTCCATGTTGCCGGTCCCCTTGAACTCTTCATAGACCACGTCGTCCATGCGCGAGCCGGTATCGACCAGGCAGGTGGCTACAATGGTCAGTGAGCCGCCCTCCTCGATGTTGCGGGCCGCGCCGAAGAACTTCTTGGGGGGGTAGAGCGCGGCTGGATCCAGGCCGCCAGACAAGGTCCGGCCGGAGGGGTTGACGACCAGGTTGTAGGCACGAGCCAAGCGGGTGAGCGAGTCGAGCAGGATGGCGACGTGCCGGCCGCCCTCGACCAGGCGCTTGGCGCGCTCCAGGGCCATTTCGGCCACACGCACATGCGACGTGACCGGCTCGTCGAAGGTCGAGGCAATCACCTCGGCTTCGACCGAGCGATCCATGTCGGTCACTTCTTCCGGCCGCTCGCCGATCAGCGTCACCATCAGGTGCACGTCAGGATAGTTGCGGCTGATGGCGTTGGCGACTTCCTTGAGCACGGTAGTCTTGCCGGCTTTGGGAGGGGAGACGATCAGGCCACGCTGGCCCTTGCCGATGGGGGCAATCAGGTTGAGGAAGCGCGTGCTGAGGATGTTCTTGTTGGTTTCCAGGTCGAAGCGGACGTCGGGGAAGATGGGGGTCAGCGACTCAAAACCGGGGCGGCGCTTGGCCTGCTCGGGGTCCATGCCGTTCACGGTCTCCACGCGCAGCAGCCCGTAGTACTTCTCGGAGTCTTTGGGCGCCCGCACCTGGCCAATGACCATGTCGCCGGTCCGCAGGCCAAAGCGCCTGATCTGCGACTGGGAGACGTAGATGTCCTCCGGGCCGGGCATCAGGTGCTCGGCGCGCAGGAATCCGATGCCATCCTCGACGACCTCGAGCACGCCGCCGCGCAGCTCCAGTCCCTGTTTCTCGGCGTTGGCCCGCAGCAGGCGGACGATCAGCTCTTCCTTCTTGAGCCGGCTGTACGCGGGGATATCCCATTCGCGGGCAACCGACCGGAGTTGGTCGAGGGTCTTGGGTTGTAGATCCGTGATGTCCATACCTTCTTCTCCCGAGAGAGGCAACGCGCAACCGCCCGGGTGGTACGCTAGTACTCACCGGGCCGTGAGGTCAGTCATTCAAGTGCTTAGTTGTAAAACGCCGCAAATTGTCAATTAGCCTAGATCTATGGGGAAACGAGGGTCACTGGGTTGGGGGTGACTGGGCGACATTATATCACCTCGTTTTCGGAGCGTCAATCGTATTTTACCTGGCTGATCTGCATCAGCTTGTCCCAGCGGTGGCGGGCGATGATCTCGCGCACCGTGCCGGATTTGGAGCGCATCACCAGCGAATGGGTCCGGGCCCCGTCGCCATAATACTTGACCCCGTCCAGGAGCTCGCCGTCGGTAATGCCGGTGGCGGCAAAAAAGACGTTGTCCGAGCGCACCAAGTCGTCCGTGGACAAGACCCTGTTCAGGTCAAGTCCGAAGGCGCGGGCGGCCTCAGCCTCGGCTTGATTGCGCGTCACTAACCGTCCCTGGATCTCGCCGCCCATCGCCTTCAGGGCGCAGGCCGAGATGACGCCTTCCGGGCTGCCGCCAATTCCCATGAGCGCGTCCACGCCCGAGTCGGGCCAAGCCGTCATCAGCGAGCCGGCCACGTCGCCGTCGGTGATGAGGCGGATGCGAGCGCCAGCGCGGCGAATGTCGGCAATGAGCTTGTCGTGGCGCGGCCGGTCGAGCACCACTACCGTCAGGTCGGCGATTTCCTTGCCCTTCGAGCGCGCGATACTGCGCAGGTTGACCAGGGGCGAGACTTCCAGGTCGATGGCGCCCTTGGCCTCGGGGCCGACGGCGATCTTGTCCATGTAGACGATCGGCCCGCAGTTGAACATGCTGCCGCGGTCAGCCAGGGCCACGGTGGCCAACGAATTGGCCCGGCCGAGGGCCAGCAGGCGCGTGCCGTCGATAGGGTCGACGGCGATATCCACCTGGGGCTCGCCCCCGGTGCCGAGCACCTCGCCGTTGTAGAGCATGGGAGCTTCGTCTTTCTCGCCCTCCCCGATGACGATGACGCCGTCCATTTCGACCGAGTTCAGCACCAGCCGCATGGCGTCGACCGCGGCCCGGTCGCCGCCTTCTTTATCGCCGCGACCCATGTATCGGCCAGCGGCCAGCGCGGCCGCTTCGGTCACGCGCACCAATTCGAGCGCCAGGTTTCGATCGGGTCGTTCGCCCATTCTCGCATCCTTGATCGGGGTGAGTGTGTTAAGCGCCAGCCAGGGCCCGCAGAGCGAGCACAAAGTAGTAGCCCAGCGGCACCGCGACCAGCCACGAGTCAATCCGGTCTAGGGCGCCGCCGTGCCCGGCAATCAAGGCGCCGGCGTCTTTGACGCCGCTCTGGCGCTTGATCATCGAGACCCCCAAGTCACCTAGCGGGCCCAACGCCCCCACCAGCAGGCCCAGCAGGCCGCCAGACTGCCAGGTAAGCAAGCCGTCCGGCCCGGCCCCCAACCCCCAACACAAGCCTAGAAGGGCGCCGCCTAGACCCCCGCTGAGGAGGCTGCCGGCGTAGCCCTCCCAAGTCTTCTTGGGGCTCAGGCGTGGCGCCAGCCGGTTTGAGACCAGGCGCCGGCCAAATAAGCGGCCGAACAGATAGGCCCCCGTATCGGCTACCCACATGCTGGTGAGGGCTGACAGCAGCCACCACAGCCCGTCGGGCAGGGCGCGCAGGGCAACAAAATAGCTGCCCAGCCAGCCCAGATAGAAGATACCCCCCAGAGTGACGACGAAATCGGTGCCGGAGGCCGGCGCCCCACGCTCGAAGTCGACCAGATGCCAGGTGAGTGCCGCCAGGATGAGCAGCGCCGGCAGCAGGCCGTCTGGATTAAGAGCCGGCACTTGTTCCGCCAGGATCAAGCCACCCACGCCCGCCCACAGCAGCGGCCGGGCCGGCCGATAGCAGGTGTGGACAAACAGCCGGGCGTATTCACGCGCGGCCAGCAGCAGCAGCACCAGAACCGCCAACAGGTACAGCCAGCCGCCAGCCTCGACGATCAACAGCACGAAGGGCAGCAGCAGGATGCTGACCGCCAAGCGGTCGGACAGGTCGCTCGGCCACGCGGAGGCCGGGGCCGGCGGTGCCTCCGGCGCGGCCGCAGGTTTCATGGCGCGCCTATGCGCCTGGATGACTGGCCGGCGCCCCGCCCGGGACCGGCGCAGCCGCCTTCAACTGGTTGGAAACCAGCCCAAAGCGGCGCTCACGCTGGCTGAAATGCTCCAGCGCCAGGCGGAACTGCTCCTTATCAAAATCAGGCCAGTAGACGTCGGCGGCATAGTATTCAGCGTAAGCGCCCTGCCAGAGCAGGAAGTTCGAGACGCGCAGCTCACCAGCGGTGCGAATAATGAGGTCAGGGTCGGGCTGGCCGGCGGTGAAGAGATAGCGGCTGACCAGGTCGGCATCGACCTCCTCGGGCTGGACGCCATCGGCCAGCATCTGGCGGATGGCGTGCACAATCTCGTCGCGCCCGCCATAGTTGAAGGCCACGTTGAGGATCAAGCGATCATTGTTGCGGGTGAGGTCAATCGCCTGGCGCACCTTCTTCTGGATCGAGCCCGGCAGGCCTTCGAGCCGCCCAATGTGGCGCAGCTGCACCCCCTGGCGATGCAGCTCGTCCAGCTCGCGGTCGAGCACCTCGTTGAGGATGAACATCAGGCCGTCGACCTCTTCGCGCGGGCGGCCCCAGTTTTCGGTGGAGAAGGCATAGATGGTCAGGTGCTTGATGCCAAATTCGACGCAGGCGGTGATGACGCGGCGCAGGTTCTCGACGCCAGCGCGATGCCCGGCCAGCCGCGGCAGGCCACGGGCCAGGGCCCAGCGCCCATTGCCGTCCATGATGATGGCAACGTGGGTGGGGATCTTGGCAACTTGCATCTAGATTTCCATGATCTCGGCTTCCTTGCGAACGCCGAGCTCGTCGATTTTTTCCACGTAGCGGTCTGTCAGTTTCTGCAGGTCGGCCTCACCGCGGGTCAGGTCGTCTTCGGAGATCAGTTTCTCTTTTTCGAAGTCGCGCAGGTCCTCGTGGATGGAGCGGCGGATGTTGCGCACGGCGACACGGCTTTCTTCCAGGCGATGATGAACCACCTTGGTCAGCTGGCGCCGGCGCTCTTCGGTCAGGGCCGGGATGTTGAGGCGAATGAGCTTGCCGTCGTTGTTGGGCGTCAGGCCCAGCTCGGACGCCAGGATGGCGCGCTCGATATCTTTAAGCGAGGCCGGGTCAAAGGGCTTGATGGTCAGCAGGCGCGGCTCGGGGGCCGAGATGGTGGCGAGTTGCTGCAGGGGCGTGGGCGAGCCGTAGTACTGAACGTCGAGCCGCTCGACCAGGGCCGGCGAGGCGCGCCCGGTGCGGATGGTGGCCAGGTCGTTGGTCAGGGCGGTAATGGCCCCCTTCATGCGGTCTTCAGCTTCAGACAAAGCCTCTTTGATCATCGTGTGCGTCCTTGCCGCCGGTCCGAGGTCGTCAACGCTTGAACGGGTCGGCGTGTGTGCGAACCTGCCAGGAGCCGGCGGCGGACGAGTCCAACGGCCGAAGTTGGCCGGCGGCCCGCGCCGCGGGGCCCTATAAGCATACCCGCCCCGGCCAGGACGCGCAAGCCCGCGCTGGCCGCGTCTTAACGTCCGATGATGGTTCCCACGGCCTCGCCGCGCATGGCGCGCAGCAGATCATCGGCATGCCAAAGGTTCAGCACCAGGATGGGCAGATTGTTGTCCATGCACAGGCTGACGGCCGTGCTGTCGATCACTTTCAAACGCCGGTTGAGGGCTTCGATGTAGGGCAGGCTCTCGAACTTCAAAGCGCCGGGGTTGAGCTTGGGGTCGGCGTCGTAGACACCGTCGACCTTGGTGGCCTTGACGACGATATCGGCGTCAATCTCCATGGCACGCAGCGCGGCGGCGGTGTCGGTGGTGAAATACGGGTTGCCGGTGCCGGCGGCAAAGATGACGACGCGGCCCTTCTCCAGGTGGCGGATGGCGCGCCGGCGGATGTAGGGCTCGGCCACGGCGCGCATCTCCAGGGCCGTCATGGCGCGGGTGACGATGCCGGCGCGCTCCAGGGCGTCCTGCAGCACCAGCGCATTCATGACCGTGCCGAGCATGCCGATGTAGTCGGCCGTGGCCCGGTCCATGCCATGTTCCAAGCCCTCGCGCCCGCGCCACAAGTTGCCGCCACCGATGACCAGGGCCACCTCGATCCCCTCGGCGCGCACCTGGGCGATGTTGGCCGCGATCTCTTCGGCGCGGCTGGGATCAATGCCGTGGCCGCTGTCGTCGGCCAGGGCTTCGCCGCCGAGCTTGAGCAGAATCCGGTGATAGGGAACGCTGTTCATGCGGTGTCGAAATCCTCGCGCGGGCACCGCGCGCTTGGGCTGGCCCTAACAGCGCCACCGGTCCCCACATAAAAACCGGGCGGCTGTCTGAGACAGTCACCCGGTCTGAGTGTGCCTAGAGTTCTTCGCCCAACTCCCAGCGGGCGAAGCGGCGAATGATGATATTTTCGCCAGTGGCTGAAATGGTCTGCTTGAGCAAATCGGCGATGGTGATGTCTTCGTCCTTGACGAAAGGCTGCCGCAGCAAGCAGGCTTCCTGGTAGAACTTCTCCAGGCGGCCGTCGACGATCCGGTCGACGATGCGCTCGGGTTTGCCCTCCTGCAAGGCAAGCATGCGGGCCTTGGCGCGCTGGTCTTCGATCACGCCGGCGGGCACATCGGCCTGGTCGACATAGCGCGGCGCCGAGGCGGCGATGTGCAGGGCCAGGTCGTGGGCAAAGCCGCGGAACTGTCCGGTGCGGGCGACGAAGTCGGTCTCGCAGTTGACTTCGACCATGACGCCCACGCGGCCGCCGCCATGCGAGTAGAGCTCGAGGATGCCGTCCTTGGCCTCGCGGCCGGCCTTCTTTTCGGCGGCGGCCAGGCCCTTAGCGCGCAGATAGGCGGCAGCCTTTTCGAGGTCGCCGTCGTTCTCGATCAGCGCCTTGCGGCAGTCGAGCACACCCGCGCCGGTGAGCTCGCGCAGTTGCTTGACGAGTTGAGCCGAGATTTCCATGCGCGTTATCCTTCACCCGCGGCGGCCTTGGGCGCAGCGGCATCGGCGGGAGGCTCTTCGGCGCCAGCCGCGGCGGCTTCCTCAAACTGGAGCTCGCCGGACTGCATCTTGGCCAGGGTGGCTGGGCCGAGGAGGTCTTCTTCCTTGAAGTCGACCTCGCCGTAGCGCTCGCCTTCGTCGGCGGCTTCAGGCTCGTCCTTGCGCATTGCCCTGGCCTCCAAGACTGCATCGGCCAGCTTGGCCGTGAGCAGCTTGATGGCGCGGATGGCGTCGTCGTTGGCCGGGATGACGTAGTCGACGCCGCCCGGATCGCAGTTGGTGTCGACCAGGGCAATAACGGGAATGCCGAGGATGTTGGCCTCGTGCACGGCGGTGTCTTCACGGCGCACGTCGACGACGTAGATCAGATCGGGCAGCTTGGCCATGTCGCGGATGCCGCCCAGGCGGTCCTGCAACTTGACGATCTCGCGGCTGAGGATCAGGCCTTCCTTCTTGGTCAGGCGCTCAAAGCCGCCGGTGTCGCGGCGCTCTTCGAGCTTCTTGAGCTCGTTGATGCGGTCCTTGATGGTCTTCCAGTTGGTCAGCGTGCCGCCCAGCCAGCGCTGGTTGATGTAGGGCATGCCGCAGCGCTCGGCTTCCCTCTGGACGGACTCCTGGGCCTGGCGCTTGGTGCCGACGAAGAGCACCACGCCGCCGTTCACGACCGTGTCGCGCACCAGGTTGTAGGCGGCGTCGAGGGCGATGACGGTCTGCTGCAGATCGATGATGTGGATGCCGTTGCGCTCGGTGAAGATGTAGGGCTTCATGCGCGGGTTCCACTTGCGGGTGCGGTGCCCGAAGTGGACGCCCGTTTCGAGCAGGGCCTTCATGGAGATGGCGGCCATTGAGGAAACTCCTTTGCGTTAGGCTAATGCCGCCCTTCGCTCCGGCCGCCGCCTCCCTGGCCAGGAAGGCACGCACGGTCCGGTCTGGACGGCACGAGTAGTCTGCGCCCCTTGGCGCAGCCGGGAGGCATGATACCACAGAGGGCGGTTTGTGAGTAGACTGCGCGTTAGGTCATCTAAAATGACACCGATGGGCTATAGTTCGCTCAAATGATAATGTCACCGAGGAACTATGGCCCAAACGGAACAAATGACCCTCCAGGAGCGCCGGAAGTATCTGCGGATCATG
>JADLEU010000090.1 GCA_020845955.1 Anaerolineales bacterium | reverse complement strand
GTTGTCGGCGCCGAACCAGTGGGCCGAGGAGGGCGGCTGGAGGGCGTCGGCGGCAATCTGCTGGTTGGCTCGATAGGGCGCCACGAGCGGCCCGAGGAGGGCGGCCAGCAGGAAGAGCAAGAAGATGGTCGTGCCGGCGGCCGTGGCCGGCCGCGCGAAGAGGCGGGCAAAGGCATGGCGCGGGCGCCGCCCCGGAAAGGGGGCAGGGCCCGGCCGGTGTGAGGCGGCGGTAGAGGCCACGGGGAGGGCGGCTAGGGCGCGACGCTCACGCCGCGGAAGTCCGACCGCCCGGAGAACGCCTTGAGCTCAAAACCCTGGAACTGGTCGCTGACGGCAGCGAGCTGGGTGTAGAAGTAGGGGATCATCACCGGGCCGCTTTCGAGCAGGATGCGCTGGATCTGGTGATAAGCGTCCGTGCGCACCTGCTCATCCAGGCTTGTCCCGGCGGTTTCGACCAGGGCGTCGAACTCAGGGTTGCAGTAGTGAGACTCGTTCCAGACCGCGTCGCAGGTGAGCATCACGTCGAAGTAGAACTGCGGGTAGGGACGCGAGCCCCAGCCGGTGATGCCCAGATCCACTTCCAGCCAGCCGTCGTCGCCGTAGTAGACGCTCTCGGGCTCGACGACGACGTTGACGTCCACGCCAGCTTCAGCCCACTGCTCTTTGAGCACGACCGCCAGGTTGGGGCGGTTGCCGGTGTCGGGCGTGTGCAGATCCATCTGGAGACCGTCTTCATAGCCGGCTTCGGCCAGCAGCGCCCGGGCCGCCGCTACATCGCGGGTGGGCAGCGGCGTGTCCTCGGAGTAGTACTGGGTGTAGAGCGGCCCAATGGGGCTGTCGCGCCCAATGCGGCCAAACCCCTGCTGGACGAGCTGGAAGATCGCCTCGCGGTCGGTGGCCAGCTTGAGGGCCTGCATGACGCGGGGATCATCGCCCGGGGCCCGGTCGGAGCGCAGGCGCACCAGATCAAACTGGTTCGTGGGCACGTCGACCAGCGTGAGGCCGGGCTCGCCTTCCAAGCCAGAGTACAAGTCGGTGGACAGGGCCATGACCAGGTCGACCTGACCGCCGCGCAGGGCCTCGACCATGGCCGTCTGGTCATTGAAGAAGATGAGCTCCAGGCCGGCCAGCTTGGGCTGCCCGGCGACGAAGTAGGCCGGGTTGGCCTCCAACTCCATCCGGTCTTCAGGGCTGTATTGGGTCACTTTGAAAGGCCCGGTGCCGTTGAAATTCTGGGTGGCATCGGAGACGCCGTTCTGGACGACCAGGGCATGGTTGTCGCTCAGGTCGAATAGGAAGAAGGGGTTGGGCCGCTGCAGGGTGAAGGTCACTTCCAGGTCGCCGGTGGCCTGGATGCCGGCGATGTTGCTGTACAGGTCGGCCGTGGGCAGGCCGGAGTCGGGGTCGCGCAGGCGGTTGAAGGTCCAGACCACATCCTGGGCGCTGAACGCGGTGCCATCGTGGAAGGTGACGCCTTCCGCCAGGCTGAAGACGTAGGTCAAGCCATCCTGGCTCGTGGTCCAGGTGGTGGCCAGGTGGGGCGCGATGATGTTCTCGGGGGTGATGTCGACGAGATAATCATAGACGTGACCGGCAAAAACGACCTCGGGGTCGGAGGAGATGTTGGCTGGATCGGTTTGCACGATCGGCTGCACGGCCACGCGGAAGACCCCTGCGCGCGTGGCGGCAGGCCCGGTGGTGGGCTGCTCGGCGGGCGCGGTCGCGGGCGGCGCGCCGGTGGACTGATCGGAGGGTTGGGTGGCGGCCGGGGTGGTGGCGGCGCCGGCGCAGGCCTGCAGCCCGAGCGCCAACACGAGAAGGGCGATCGGCAGCAGGCGTGGTCCGCGACGTGGGCCGCGCTGCGTGTGGTTTCTCATTCTTCTCATTCTTCTCATTCTCATTCTTCTTCTCCTTTGTCCACAAACCAACGTGCAACTGCTTGTGAGACCAACGACAATGTTCAGCCTAGACGCGTTGCGGCAGGTGGCAAGACCCAATTGGGTCGTGGCGAGGCCGGCGGGTGTCGATCGCCTGCCAACGCGGGCGCGCGCTCGGGCAGCGTGGCTCGGCCAGCCAGGCTCTGGTTTGGTTGTGCTGCCGCCACATGGGCCAGGGATGGCCGATTGTCAGCCTGGATGGACAGCGAGCGGTGGCTACTGCGCGGCGGGCGAGGGATCGGGCGTTTCAGGCGGCGGCGCCACCGCGGCTGAGGCGCGGCTGTCAAGCTCGCCTTCAGCCGGGAAGTCGTCACGAAAGCGCTGGTAGGCCTCGGGGAGGCGCGCGGGCGTTTCGCCGGCCAGGCCGGGGTCGCGCGAGGCAGGCGCGCGCTGTTTGGTCTCGGCCAGGTCGAGCAGCGCGATCTCTTTGTTCACCTGGCGCGTCAGCTCGGCGGTCAGCGAGCGCACCTGGGCGACGAGCCGGCCGGCATCGCGCGCCAGGCCGACCAGCCGCCGGGGACCGAGGATCACGCCGCCCAGCACCAGCAGCAGGACCAACTCAGCTCCGCCAACCCCTAAGATGTTCATTGCTCCATCACCTATGCCAGCCGGGCCAGGATGATGCTGAGCGCATACAGCCCCAGCAAGGGCACCGTCACCAGGGCCATGTTCACCGGGTCGACCGTCGGCGTGATCAGGGCGGCGAGCGTGGCAATGCCCATGAAAGCGTAGCGCCATCCCCTGACAAGCTGGCGCGCCGTCACCAGCTTTAGCTTGGCCAAGAAAAACACGACCAGCGGCATTTCGAAAGCCAGCCCGACCCAAAACAGCAGCGAGGTGATGAAGCCGACGTAGTTGAGCGGGCGCGGATGGGTAGGGATCCCGAGGAAGTTGACGAGAAACGGAATGCTGACCGGCACCATGATCAACCAGGCGAAGGCAACGCCGGCCAGGAAGAAAATGGTGGCGGCCGGAAGCAGCCAATACAGCCAGCGCCGCTCGCGCGGCTGCAGGCCGGGCGCCAGGTAGGCGATCAACTGGTGCAGCACCAGCGGCATCCCGAGCACTAGCCCAGACAGCAGGGTCACGCGCATGAAGATGCTGATGTTCTCGGTTACCTCAATCGAGGCGAGCGCGGACCGGCCGCCCAGGGGCACCGTCAGGAAATCCACCAAGGCTTCAGCGTACAACAGGCTGACCAGGGTGGTGACGGTGAGGGCGATGAGGGACTTAAGCACCCGGACGCGCAGCTCTTCCAGGTGTTCGAGGACCGTCATCGCGCCGGGCTGGCCGGCCTCAGCGCCGCGGCGGCTGAGCTGCCGGAACGCTCGCCAATAGGCGCGGGGCGACGGCCGCGGCCGTTCTGGCTTGCCAGAGGCGCCCGGGACGGTGGAGGGGGCTGACATTGGGCGGCCGAGCGTCTAGGCCTTGGGCTTGTCCTCGGCCTTGTCACCCTCGTCGGAGATGCCCTGGCGGAACTCGCGGATCCCGCGGCCCAATTCGCTGGCGATCCTGCCGATACGGCCCACGCCAAACAACAGCAGGACGATCACCAGCAAGATTACGAGCTCCGGGGTGCCCAAACGAATCGGCATGGTCTACCTCCCGTTTTCACACAGCGACGCCAGTCGCACGGCGGCGCGCCTGCTCGGCCAGCACGCGCTGGTATTGTTCCGGGGTGTCCATATCGTGCAGCACCGCCGGCGAATCGACAGCGACGTGATGGATCCCGGCCGGGACACTGCGGAAATAGCCGCGCAAGTTTTGCTCCCCGCCCAGGGCCAGGATGGCGGTCCAGTGAGAGCGGTCGACCAGCAGCGGATGCCCGCGGCGCATCTGGTACGAGGGAAAGACGAGGCTGCCCAAGCCGAGCCGGTAAGCAGCGACGATCCGCGCGATCACGCCGCGTTCGAGAGTGGGCAGATCGCCCAGCGCGAGCAGGGCGGCCGCGCCCGCGGCCGCCCGCAGCCCAGCCTGAACGGAGGAGAGCATTTCGCCCTGGGCGTAGTCGGGGTTGAAGACGAGGCGCACGGGCCAGGCCGCCAGGCGCTGGGCCAACGCTTCGTGCTGGTGGCCGGTGACGACCAGCACCTCGTCTACCGGGCTTTCCAGCAGCACCGAGACGATGTGCTCGATCACCGTCCGGCCGTCAAAGGGCAGCAGCAATTTGTTCTGCCCCATGCGGGACGAGAGCCCGGCCGCCACCACGATGGCCGAAACCGTCCCTGGATTGGTCATGCGGCCACCGCCGGGGAGAGGGGCGCCGGGGCGTTGGTGAAGAGGGCGTCCAGCCGGGCGCCGCGCACCGCGCGCAGGGGCTGGCCGGTCTTGTCGTGCAAGATGGTCAGCACCTCGGCCAGGATGGACACGGCGATCTCACCCGGGTTCTCGGCGCCGACGTCCAGGCCGATGGGGGCGCGGATGCGCTGAATGGCCTCATCGGGGAAACCGGAGTGGCGCAGCCGCTGGAACAAGACGCGCGCTTTGGTCGGGCTGGAGACTAGGCCGATGTAAGCCGGGTTCTGGCGCAGCGCCTGTTCCATCGCGGGCAGATCATAGCCCCAGGTGGTCACGACCACATAAGTCGCCGGCGTCATCGGGAAGGGGATGGGCGCGAGGATCTCGTTGACGGGCTCATAATCCACGACGGCGATCTCGGCAGCGGTCGGGAAACGCTGGTGGTTGGCCCACTCGGCCCGGTCGTCCACGACACACACGCGCATCCCCATCATTTGCCCCATGGCTGCCAGCGGCTGGGCCACGTGGCCGGCGCCGATGATGAGCAGCGTTGGATCGGGGCGGAGCAGATCCAGGTGCACGCTGGCCGGCGCTTGATCGGCACCGGCGGGCGGCTCGAGGGTGACCAGCCGGGAGGCGTGTTCGGAGAAGACGGATTGGGCCTCGGCCGCGACGCGGTCCTGCAACGCTTCGGAACCGAGGCTGCCCAGCATGCGGCCGTCGGGCCAGATCAGCAGGCGGGTGGCGGCCCGGGCCGGCGCCTGCTCGCCCTCCCGCACAACCGAGGCCAGCACGACCGTCTCGCCGGCCTCCAGGGCCTGGAGGGCGGCGCCGGCCACCTGCGCAAATTGGGTCACGTCGATTTCCAGGTGGACGTCGACGCTGCCGCCGCACAGGCCGACGCTGTCAGGGCCGCCGTGAGTATCGAAAACGTAGTTGGCGTAGAGCGGCCGGCCCTGAGCGCGGGCCGCGCGGGCGTGCTCAATCACGCGCCATTCCAGCGTGCCGCCGCCGATCGTGCCGACGATGCGGCCGTCGGGCCAGATCAGCATGCGGGCGCCGTTGTGCCGCGGCGACGAGCCGCGCACACGCACCAGGGAGGCCAGCACGGCCGCCTGGCCCTGCTCCACCGCCTGGCGCGAGGCCTGGGTTACGCTGCCAAACTCATGCACGATTGCCTCCCTCGTGAACCGATATTCTACCCCCACGTCTGTCCAGATGCTACACCGAATTCCCCCGCGAGCACAAGCCGGGCGGGGCCAGAGGGGCAGCGCGGCCAGGCTGCCGTCGCCGTGGCGGGCGGCGGGCCTGGGCCCTAGGCCCGATCCCGGCCGTAACGGCAGCAGGTCGCCAGGTTAGTCGGCGCTGGCCGCATCGGTGGCCGCGGCCGTGGCCGGCTGGGCGCCAGCCGCCGGCGCCTCGACCGGGACCGGCTGCCGCTTCAGCAGCGCCTTGTACCAGCGCGGATGCCGCTGCTCGACGTACTTGCGCGGCACGGTGGTCCGGAAGATCGACATTAGGAGCGGCCAGTTGGCCGGCACCAACAGCAGCGGCAGCATGTGGATGACGAGCATGATGCCGATGGCCAGGGTCGCCAGGTCATGAATATACGTGGCGGTCGAGACCCAGTTGAGCGGGATGGGATAGACGTACTTGGCCAGCTTGATCAGCCCCGTGACGAGGATCGTGCCGATCAGGATCGCCCAGGGGGGGTAGGAGAGGAACTGCTCAGTGGCCAGGTACTTGCCCGAATCGTGCGGTTTGAACCCCAGCAGGCCGCGCACGTAGCGGCCGACCGGCTGGCGGAGGCCCTTGGGCCAGGGGATGCGCAGGACAGCGCCCTCCGGCCCGAACACGCCCAGGTACTCAAAGAGCTCGCCGATCAGGTCGCGCAGCGCGCGGAAGCTCTTGGGGATCAGGCCGACGCCGCCGCTGACGCCGTGGCGCGCCAGGTGATTGGTCACGGCGAACAGGATCAGCCCCGCGCCCAGGAAGTGGACGATGAAGGTCGTGCGCAGGTCAATGACGCGTTCGTGCCAGCGGAGCAGCAGCGCGCCGGTCACCAGGCAGGCTACCATGCCGAAGGCATTCATCCAGTGAGCGATAATGCTGCCGGTGTCGTGGCGGCGCACCCGGTCGCCCAGGAGCGCATCGCCGCCCAGGCCGCGGGCCGCGGCGCGCGCCTGGACAATGCCCACGATGATAGCCAGGGCCATCAAGAAGGGGGTCGCCAACGCCAGCAGCCGAGCGTCGTTGAACAGCGCCGTCTGCGGCGGCGAGCCTTCCAGCACGCCCGCCTGCGCGCCGGCGGCGCCGATCAGGGCGATCCAAGCGATGGCGAGTAACCCTAAGAACAACACCCGTTTCATGGCGTCCTCCTCTCGGAAGCTACGCGGCCCGGCCGCGGCGCAGCAGGAAGTAGACCACGCCGCCCCCGGCCAAGAGCGCCAGACCCACAACCCCTAAGCCGATGCCTGCCGGGCCCGCGCCAGGCGCTGTCGCGGCGGCCGGCGTCGTGGGTTGAGGCGCGGCCGCCACCGCCTCGGCCGCGGTCGCCGTGGGCTGGCTGCCCGCCGGGCCAAACGACTCGACCGTGACCTGGGCCCGGGGGGTCACGACAGTCGACTGCTGGCCCAGGACCGTCGTATAGATGTCGAAGTTGCCAGAGCGCGGCGAGTGGAAAACCACGGTGCTGCTCTCGGCCAGGAACTCCAACGGCCCGCCGTGCGGAATCGCATCGAACAACAGGCCGGCGTTGCTGCCATCGGCATCCATGATCCAGACGTCGCTGACCGGATCGCGGTTGTCGGTAATGCGCTCGGACAGAAACACAATGCGGCCGTCAGACGTCCACTGCGGGAAGTGCTCGATGGCGCCGCCGCCC
>JADLEU010000089.1 GCA_020845955.1 Anaerolineales bacterium | reverse complement strand
TCGGGCACTTCCGAGGTTGGGCGGGGCTGAAGGCTCATTTCCTTACTCCTGTCTCATTGGGCCAGGAGTATTATGTAGTCGAATTGCATTCGCCAACAGTATCAAGACTTGACATACTGCCCAGGCGCTGGCGCTCGGCATTGAACGCCCGCACTTGCGCAACGGCGCCGCCATCGCCAACCACAATACCTTGATCTATGTCCTGATCAACCTGCGCTTCTTGCAGCGCGTGCGCCAACGCCAGCTCACCCATGATTGAGCCGTCTGCCTACCCGCTAGAACACCTGAGCGAACTCAGTCCCGGGACTGATTTCGCTCACCCGTTCAATTCCGACCATGCCGAGGCGAAATCAGTCAGCACTGATTAAACCCTCCTCGGAGCGCCACAGAATCATCGCTGAACGCCATTCAACGGGTGTAGCGGCTCTCCTCTCCGACAAACTGCTAGGTAGTATACTTTTCGACCTCCAGATAGCGATCACGGCTGTCGGGTAACACGGTAACCACGCGTTTGCCGACGCCCAGTTCACGAGCGACCATCGTGCTGGCCAGCACGTTCGCGCCAGACGACATGCCGCAGAACATTCCTTCGAGCTCGGCCAACTGATGAGCCATGTCGATCGCATCCTTGTCCGTGATCGAGATGACGCGGTCGACTATCTTGCTGCTGAATATCTGCGGGATGATGCCGTCGGAAATACCGGGGATCATTGGGTAGTCTTCAGGGTCGCCCATCATGGCCTTGCCGGCCGGCTCCACGGCAATGATCGAAATATGGGGGTTGTGCTGCTTAAGCGCCTGCGCCACGCCCAGGATGGTGCCACCCGTGCCAACCGAGGCAACGAAGGCATCAAGCTGGCCCTCCGTCATGTCTAGGATTTCCTGCGCAGTGCCATCGCGGTGGGCAGCCACATTGGACGGGTTCGAAAACTGCCGCGCCCACCATAGGTCGTTGCGCTCTTTTTCCAGGTCTAGGCACACCTGGCGCGGTAGCAGTTCCACATGCCCGCCGTGAACGCTGGCATCAACGCCGCCCCCGTCGTTGTTGCCCTGGTCATGTGCAGTGTATGGCTCAATATCCACCGCTTGCACCGCGGCTCCGAAGGCGATCATTATCGCTGTGCGGCTGCGGTTCGCCACCATGGCGGGCGAAAAGGCCCGCATACAATAACCTTTCACCGCCGCCACAAACGCCAGGGCGGTGCCGGTGTTGCCCGTAGTAGCCTCGATCACGGCCATGCCAGCCTTCAGTGCGCCGCAAGCCTCGGCCTGCTCGATCATAAGCCGGGCAATGCGATCCTTGATGCTGCCACTGGGATTCAGGAATTCGGGCTTGACCAGAATTTCGGCACCCACGCCTTGCCCTATCCGGTTCAGCCGCACCAGGGGGATTTGCCCGATCAGGTCGAGCATGCTATTGGCTATCTTCATATTCCGATCCATGTCATGTCTCCTATGCGGCAAACTGGTGCGCGCGACTGGTGCCCCACCGCGCCTGTCCTACGCCTTGCGCACCGCCGCGACCGGCGTCTCGTCGGCCCGGCTCCATTGAGCTTGTGACTGCGGTTTTCGGATGACCAGCGCCAGCAACCCGGCGGCCAGGGACATAGCGGCGGTGAAATAGAACATCGGGGCAAAACCATACCAGTCAATCATGTAACCGCTGAGGTATGACCCGACCGAGCCGCTGGTCAGATGGTAGCCGAGGGCCAGGCCGGAGGCCATCGCCAAGCCGAGAGGAATGAGGCGCTGGGCCAGCACGATCAGGATGCTGAATGTGGCTCCTGTGAGGGCACCGGCCAGCGGCAGGAGTACGTAGAGCCAGGACGACCAGCCCACGACGGCCACTAGTGCGATGGGCAGGCTGGCAAGAGACAACATGACCACAATCACCGTCCGCTTGCCGAGCCGGTCAGCCAGGAAGCCGCCGGCAACGTTGCCTATCGCCGACCCACCCATAAACAGCGAGGCCAGGAAGCCGTAGGTAGCCGGCGACTGCCCCAGGTCGTTCAGGTACTTGGGAACGTAGCTCACCATGTTCTGCTGTACCCAGCACTGAAAGGCCACCACCGTCAGGAAGGCCGCTAGCACCCACCACGGCTGGCCCAAACCGCGCCGCGCGGCGGGCTCCACCGAGCGGCTGCCTTTCTCTGGCGCGAGCCGCCGCGAGGCGGACTGGTCGCTATAGTCCCGCAGTTGGAGCATCGACAACAGCGCCACAGGCATTGCCAGCAGGCCCATCACTGCCATCCCCTGCATGCTGGTGCGCTCAAGCACCAGGCCGCCCACCAGGGGCGCCAGGAACAGGCCCGCTTGCCCAAACAGGAAGAATAGTGCCATGGCGGTCGTATCGCGCCCGCGGTGGGTAGAAACCATCGTGGCGCCAGGATGAAAGCAACCCGAGCCCAGGCTGGCCAGCACAAAGAGGCCCATCCCCAGCGTGCCTGGCACCAGCGTACCAAGCGTGTAACAGACGGCGATCCACACAAGGCCGGCCGTCACCATCAGCCGAGCCCCAAACCGGTCCGAGAGGTAGCCAAACAGCGGCTGCACGACCGACGCTAGGACCGTGTACACCATCATTAGGAAGCCCAGCGCGGCGTTCGACAGGCCAAGCAGTGCCACCACATAAGTGAGAATCACCACCCGCTGACCGCTCAGGAAGTCGACCGTCATGTGTCCCAGGGCGATGGTGAACCAGACCTTGTCCCGGAGAATACCCATGCTCATGCGGCTCCCTTGTGATCGCCAACACGGGGTGGCACGACCGCGACCGGTCGTGCCACCCCGTCGCACGCGCTTTAGTGAACACAAGCGTGGCTACTCGGCGACGCCGCAGGCCTCCAGCATGGTCAGCGCGTAGATCTGCGTGCACTGGACGAGTTGCTCGATTTCGAGGAACTCGTTTTCCTTGTGAGCGTTACCGCGCTCAAGATCGCCCGGGCCAAAACCCACGCCGATCTTGCCGGCCTTGAAGATCGGGGCCAAGTCGCCGGCAGCGATAGTGCCGCCGATGGCCGGCTTCCTGCCCATGATCTCGGAGGCCGCGTTGATGATGAGCTGCATGACGTACTCGTCTTTGCTCACTGACTGCGGCTCGTGGCGCTGTATCACTTCGTACGAAACGTTAAGCTGCGGATCCTTGGCCGCCTGGCGGGCGATCAGCTCCTGCAGCTCCTTGTCAGCTTGGGCCGTACTCTGGCCGTGGATCAGGCGCATGTCGACGCCAAACACGGCCTCATCAGAGACGATGTTGTACTTGTATTCCGGCCCGGCATGGAACCAGCCAAAGTTCACCGTGTGTTTACCCAGTATTGGGTGCGGGGTGTAGCTAACGCCGCCGTTGCGCTCCAGCTCGTCGATGATGCGCGCGGCGCGCACGATGGCGTTAACTCCCCGATGCGGCATGCTGCCATGAGCCGTCTGACCGCGAACCGTCCACTTCGTCCAGAAAATACCCTTGAAGTGGGCCTTGATTTCCATATCGGAATGGACGCAGTAAATGCAGATGTCAGGGTTGACGAGCTTGTTTTCGTACAGGTATCCCATGCCCCAGCGGCCGCCCACTTCCTCATCCACCGTGCCGACAACCAGCACGTCGCCTTTAAGCTTGACACCGGCCTTTTGGATGGCCTTAATGGCCGTCAGGGTAGAGGCCATGCCGCCGCCCTTGCTGTCCATGGCACCCCGGCCGTAGATCTTGCCGTCAATCACTTCACCGTCATAGGGGCCAGTCTTCCACTTCGACAGGTCGCCGGGGCCAACAGTGTCGAGGTGGCCCGAGTACTGCACCAACGGGCCACCGCCCACGCCTTTCCAGGTGCCCACTGCGTTGGGGCGATCGGGTGCGCCGGCCAGGCCCTTGGCCTCCATTCCCAGCGAGTTCTGCATGTAGCTGACCGTGAAATCGCTAACGGCCTTCTCCTGACCCGTTTCGCTTGGGATCTTGATCAGCTCGCGAGAGAGCGCGATCAGATCATCCTCGCGGATCTGAGCCAGCACTTTGTCCTTGACTGCTTTACTGACGGCCATAATCGTCTCTCCTTAAGGTATGCGGGCATCGCTTCGGCGGGGCCGGTACGACACCGGGCGCAGGCTGGAGCCCGCTGCTGTGCCTCGGTCCTGGTGCGTATCCGCCGAAGTCCGATGGAAAGCAAGGCAGGGCGCTGCGCGGGGCAGGCCCGCGCCGGTGACGAATAGTAGAGAGTCTACGGCATGACCACCTCCGCACCGCCACCGGTCTACTCGCGACCGGCCTGATAAGTGGCGGGATTGAGGTAGGAGAGTTCCACCGGCTCGGTTTGGTAACACACTTCGCCTGCGACCTTCTGCACGACGATATTCCTGAGCCATTTCACGTTGTCGGTTTGCGGGAAGTCGCTGCGGAAGTGTGCGCCGCGCGTCTCGGTGCGCATAAGGGCGGCTTGGGTGTAGAGCTTGGCCTGCTCCACCATGCCAAGCAGTTCACACTTCCATATCCACTCCCAGTTGAAGACCTTGCCCGGGCCAACGCCCACCCGCGGAAGGTCTTCAGCTTCCAGGCGGTGCAGCTTTTCCAGGCCCTCCTCGAGGCCTTGAGCTGACCGGACGATGCCAACGTGGCGATACATGATATCCTTGAGCGTATTAAGCGCGTCCTTGGGGCGTAGCTCAAGCCGCTCGGGCGTCTCGAGCAAGTCCGTCAGGCGCCGGTGCTCGTCCTTCACAGTCGATTGAGGCAGCGCAACGTTACGCCGAGCGTGCAGAGCAGCGTGCCGGCCCGCAATGGCCCCAAACACCATGCACTCCGGTAGAGCGTTGCCGCCGATCCGGTTGGCGCCGTGGATGCCGCCCACTACCTCGCCAGCCGCATATAGGCCTTCCACGTTCGTCTGGCAGTCAGTGTCGATACGAATGCCGCCCATGGTGAAGTGATAGGTGGGCGCGATCTCAAAGCGCTCGGTATTTACGCCCAGTTTGGTCGGCCAGACGTAAGAGCGCGCCCGCTCGCGCCGCAGATACTCCCACCCGTCAATGTTGCTGGCATCAAGCCACACGCCGCCGTGTTCGGTGCCGCGGCCTTCAAGAATTTCCTGGAAGATGCTCCGGCTGAGCACGTCGCGCGGAACGTTCTCCTTCTTGTCGGGGAAATAGCGCTCCATGAAGCGCTCGCCCCGCGCATTGTAGAGCCGCAGACCAAAGCCCCACAGGTTACTGCTGGTGACGATGATTCCTCGCAGCGTCTCGGGGTGAACGAAGGCCGTGGGAAAGAACTGGTGCATCTCAGGCGCGATGAGCTGCGCGCCGGCTCGGTAGGCCATGGCGATGCCGTCGCCGGTGGAGCCGTGCTCCATGTCGGTCACCTGGTACATCATGCCCGCGCCGCCGGTAGCGACAATCACCGCGCCTGTCTCAAACAATACGAGTTGGCCGTTCTTCAGGTCGATAGCGCTGGCACCCACAATCCGGCCGTCATCCACCATCAGGCCTACCACCAGTATGTCGTTTAGCGGGTGGATATCGTCGTGGCGCTTGACTTCGGCCACGAGGGCATCCTGCATCTTGCTGCCGGTGCTCTCGTTGTAGTGGACGCCGCGATCGTAGCGGTGCCCGGGGGTGGGCAGTTGGTAGTAGTGCCGGCCGTCTTCCATGCGATACCAGGGCAGGCCGTAACGCTCCAGGTCGTAGACGGTTTTGGCCGATTCGTCGGCCAGCAGCTTCACCAAGCGCTGGTCCCCAATCCAGTGGCCTTCCACCACCGTGTCTTCAAAGAGATATCGTGGCTTGTCTTGCCGGTCGCCGTGCCCAATGGCGGCCGCGTAGACCACCTCGGCCATGTTGGTCGTTCCCGAGCGACCCAGCACGCCTTTCGACACCAGCGTGACGTCGGCACCATATTCGGCAGCCTCAATCGCAGCGCGGCAGCCGGCGCCCCCCGTCCCAACGACCAAAACGTCCGTCTTCTTGACTCCAGCGTTCTGCAGCAACTTCGACTCCTTGTGATGGCCAGCCCGGTGGCACGGGGCCTGGGGCCAAAGGCACCTCTAGCGCGGCTGGGCGTAATCCACAATTAGGTCTCGAATGGGCACAAAGTCGCCGTACGGCTCGATGCGGATCTCAGCCACATCGGGTTTGATCAGCGCCTGACAGGTCATGCGTGCGTGCCCGTTCACGTTCACGTAGCAGCTGTGGCACACCAGGTTGTGGCAGATATGGCGGCGGTAGCCCAAACCGGGATCGAGCTCATCTTGGATGTACTCGAGCACGTCGAGCACACGGCTAGCACGACGCCGGGGGACCGTGTAAGTCTGCCAGTAAGGCGCCCCACCCGATTCTGGGTCGTAGCGCAAGACGTTCACTTGCAGCGGCTTGCCGTTCTTGGGGGCGTTCTCTTGATTGATCACTGGTTTTCCTGTCACGCAGTGGCATCCACTGCGGCGAGTGCCTCGGTTTCCGGCGTGAGCAGCCGAGTGAGCACTTCCTGACCCTGGGTGCGCTTCGCGACGAAACGGCCGGTTCCATGGGGTGCAGTCTCTGGGCGGTCACTGCGCTGGAACACGCCGCGGCTTTCGGCGCGCTGGGAGGCGGCCTGCAGCGCCACTTTGGCCATACCCAGCAAGTAGTCCATCCGGATGAGATCAATACGCGCTTCGGGGGTGAGGTCCTGGCTGGCGCCGGTTGTCCTCGCGAACTGCACCTGCTGGTACCAGTTGGCGGGTAGGCCGTCGAGCCAGGTCCGCATATCGTCCAGCGAATCCTCCGCACAGCCCGGGCCGAGTGCTCGCTGGAAGCGCTGATTGAACTGGGCCACGAAATCTGCCAACGGCTGCGAGCCAGGCTTGGCCGACAGAGCGCGCCTGATAAGGCCCCCTTGGCGCATCCTTTCTTCCTTCACGCTCTCTTCCTTAATTCGCGGAATGGCCCGGTAGGCCAGGGCCGCCGAACGGCCGGCTATGGCACCCGAGACGGCTGCGTGCGTCAGGGCATCACCGGGCAACAGGCCCGCGCCAAACGTCCCGCCAGCCGCCTCGCCCGCAGCATACAGCGCCGCCAGGCTGGTCTGCCCGGACGCATCCACCCGCAGCCCGCCCAGGCTGTAGGGCATGTCGTTGCTGCGTCCAACCAGGCTCCCTGGGGCGTACAGTTCGGGGCTAATGACCTCCGCCCCCAGACGGTAGGCCATCGCCACGCCTGAGCCCCAACCGACGCCGAAGTTGAACAGGCCGCCCAAGCCGCCACTGGCCAGGATCGTGCTGCCAGCCACCAGCACTAGCAAGTCGCCGCTGTGACGGTCAATGCCAATAGCGCCCACCACCCGACCCTGGTGCTGCATTAGGCTGGAGATGTAGACGTCCTCAATGACCCGAACCCCAACGTGACTGCGCAGGTGGCTGGCCAAGGTCTCCTTCAGTGAATGACCGGTCTCCACGGCCACATGCAAGCCGCGCGGGAATTGGTGGCCAGGCAACTCACGCGCTTCAAAGCCACCTTTCGCCGCGCGGTGCCACTTGATGCCATAGCGATCAAGTTCCCAGGCGCCGCGCAGGGCCTCGCGCGCCAGCACCTCCACTAGGGTGGGATCAGCCAATCCGGCACCGGCCTGGAGGATGTCGGCGGCGTGCGTCTGCCAGGTGTCGCCATCAAACCGCGTGGGCTGGGCGGCCGCGTATACCCCACCCTGGGGAGCGGCCGGGTGTGGCACACCCACCGTGCCCTGGTCAACCAGAATGACCGACGAGGCGTACTCGACAGCCTCAATGGCCGCCCGACACCCGGCCACCCCGCCTCCCACGACCAGCACGTCTGCAAGCAAGTAGTCTAGGGCCTTCAAGGCAATCCTCTCGCAATCTCAAAAGCTATTCGCCTTACGCCTGCGCGCGGGTGGGCACGTCTCTCACGTACCCCGCGCCTTCTAGGATGCGCAGGTAGGCCGCGCGGGTACGATCATTGTGCGCGGCCAGCACCGCTTCGGCCCGGACCACGTCGCGTTGCCGGAGAATAGTCACGAGCTCCTGGTGCTCGCGCACGGCGTCGTCCACCCGCTCAATGTCAGACTGGAAAAGTGCGTCTGGCGCAGCCGAGCGCGCCCACAAGTTCTCAATTAGCTCCGGGACGATCGACCGGTTGCCCGAGGCGTAGATCGTGCGGTGAAATTGAAAATTGGCAGCGCGGTACGGAGTGTAGTCGCCCTGCTCCGCGCATCGGCGAATGAGCATCGGCAGAGTCTGGTTAGCCAACTGGTCCAGGCAATTAATCCGCTCTTCGCTGATAGCCTCCACCGCGTGGCGCACGGCAAAGACCTCCAACGCGGCACGCACCTGGTAAATTTCGTCGATCAGCTTGTAGGTGGGAACGACGACCTGAGCGCCATGGTGCGGCGTAAGGCGCAAGATCCCTTGGGCGTCGAGCTTGTGCATGGCCTCGCGCACTGGGGTGGCGCTTACCCGAAGGCTTTCGGCCAACTCTTCCTGCCCAATCCGCTCGCCGGGTTTGATCTTGCCGGTAATGATGGCCTCGCGCAGGTAGGCGTAGACCGCGTCGGTCTTGGTCTGGTAGGCTATGGCGAGGCCATTGCCTTCGGACTCTAAGCAATCAAAACTACTCAATGTTGACCTTTCTGGACAGACGCAGCCGGGCCGAAATCTGGCCAACCGGAAATGTACCTAAGTGGGCCCCACAATTAGACCCCGGCCTCATCTTCGGCGGCCGAATTGCCGCAAGTTTTGTCCAGGAAATCGACCACTAGATCGCGAATCACCCGGTAGCCCTGGAGCGGCTCAAGGGTGATATCTGTCACCCGGGCGTTCAGGGGTGTCATGCACGACATGCGCGGCTTTCCGTTATAGTTCACGTAACAGCCATTGCACACCAAGTCGCGGCAAAAGTGCGGCCGGGTCGCAATAGTCGGGTCTTCCTGCTGCAGGTACTGCAGCACGTCGAGCAGGCGAGCTACCCTCCCGCGCGGCACCTGGAAATCCTGCCAATAGGGGGGCTGCCCATTCGTCTGCGGATCGAAACGCCGGACGCGCACCCGGATAGTGGCTTCATCGTTTGGTGAGCTAACGGGATGGTTCGGCATAGCGCATTTTCACCTCAGACAAATAAGGCAAGGTCACCGGCTCAGTCCAATATACGTGGCGCTTGCCCTCACGGCGCACCAAGATGTTCTTGAGCCAATTCTCGTTGTCGAGCAGAGGATAATCTTCCCGATAGTGGGCACCGCGGCTCTCGGTGCGCATTTCGGCGCCGGTCGCGAACAAATCGGCCAACTCGAGCATACCGTCCAACTCTAAGGCCCAAATCCACTCGACGTTATAGTGCTGGGTGTTAGTCAACTGGACACTGCGCACCTCTTCGCGCAACTCGGCCACACGCCTCACCGCGGCCCGCAAGCGCCGCCCGTCGCGCACTATGCCCACATTGTGATACATGGCGTGTCGCAGGTCGTCGTAGATGGCACGTGGACGACGGCCGGTACCTGTTTCGGGCAACACGCCGCGCAGCCGCTGGCACTCGGCCCGGACCATCGCCTCGGGGGCCGGACGGGCCGTGGTTGAGAGCGCGCGCAGAGCGGCGTTGCGGCCAGCAATTTCGCCAAACACCAGGCATTCGGTAAGGGCATTACCCGCTAGGCGGTTGGCCCCGTGCGTGGCGCCCACTACTTCTCCGGCTGCGTACAGGCCGGGGATGGTCGTTTCGGCCTCAGTGTTAATGCGAATGCCGCCCAGGGTGAAGTGATAGGTGGGCGCAACCTCAATACGCTGCACGTTGACGCCTAGTTTCTCGGGCCAGATGTACGAGCGCGGCCGGTCGCGGCGTAGCGTCTCAAACTCCTCAATCCAGCGAGTATCGAGCCAAACGCCGCCGTGCTCGGCGCCGCGTCCTTCCGTTATCTCGCGGAAGATGCACTGGCTCAAGATATCTCGCGGCATGTGCTCCTTTTGCTCGGGATAGTAGCGCTCCATAAAGCGCTCGTCGTTGGCGTTGTATAGGCGCAGACCCAACTTCCAGAGCTGGCTGCTGTTCACGGCCACGCCGCGCAGGGTTTCAGGCCACACAAACGCGGTGGGAAAGAACTGGTGCATCTCGGGCGCGATCAAGTCGGCGCCCGCGCGGAAAGCCATGGCAATCCCGTCACCGGTGGAGCCAGTCTCCATGTCGGTGACCTTAAACACCATGCCGGCCCCGCCAGTGGCGATGACGACAGATCGGGTGGAAATCGCTAGCAATTCACCGCGCTCCAGGTGGATGCCAACGGCGCCCACTACGCCGCTGTCGTCCACCAGGATTTGCGTGATAAACACGTCGCCCAGTAGGTGGATGTTCGGATGGCGCTTGACTTCGTCAATCAGCGCGTCTTGCACCATCTTGCCAGTTTTCCCGTTGTAGTGCACGCCGCGATTAAAGCTGTGGCCAGGGGCGGGCAACTGCTTGTAGTGGGTGCCGTCTGGGGTACGGTACCAGTGCAGGCCATAGCGCTCCAGGTCATGCACAGATTTGGGCCCGTGCAGGCACATGACGCGGGCCAGTTCCTGGTCGGCCAGCCAGCGCGCCTCGACAATAGTGTCATGGAAATGCTCCCAAGGCGTGTCTTCGTCGGCATGGCCGAGGGCGGCGGCGTAATGCACACCGGCCAGATTGGTGGTGCCCGAGCGCCGAGGCGCACCCTTGGCTGCTAGGGTCACCGCGGCTGTGAACTCGGCAGCCTCAATCGCAGCGCGCGCTCCTGCCGCGCCACTGCCAATTATCAGTACGTCTGTTTTCACTTGAGCGACCGTGCTTAACATATGGTGCGTCCCCTCTGGTTGGCGAGAAGACCAAAGCACCCCAAAAAGCGAAGAACACAGCCAGGGGAGAGGCACCCGCCATTTACCGGAAATAGTCTATAGAATATAGATTACCTGATTTTCGCTAGAAGTCAAGAACCTCAGTCATAGGGTTAGGCATCCAAACCTACGAGCATCCTGTGACATCATCCTTCACAGTAAATTCTAGCGTTTGGCTCCCCTCCACGAAGAAAGGCTACTTGATCGCTGAGCGCCACCTCTCGTGTTTCAGACTCAACTTCAAAGAGCGCTTCTTGAGGCCAATGGGCAGTGAAGTACGCGTAATGATCGGTGGACTCAACACGGTAATTGGTTGCGCCCCGATGATGATCAGGCATTGCACCTTGAGAGCCCGCAGTATCAACGCCAGGTCAGTCAAATAGAAGGCGCAGTACATCTTTTTCACCACGCGGCATTGGCCCGAGACTCGGGCGCGCTGGGGAATGATCTCAGCGCCTCGGCTGCCTTCGTGGAGCGCGGGAACAATAACGCCCATCGACCTGGCATATGGTTGCTCGTCGATTCCGTCGGGCCGCTAGACAGTGGTCACACGACCAATTGGGATGCCGGGCTGCCGCGCCGAACCAAGCAAGGCAAGCAGTGGCGGTATCATGGCCTGGCCCGGCATCGGCTGACTTGGCCTGACTTTCTCAAAGAAACCACGCTGCATGTCGATAATCAACAGCGCGTTAGTGGTGAGTGATGGTTCTGCCAGAAACCGGGGTCGTGTCATACCATCTCATCATGAAAAGATGATCCAGCCTTACGCCTGATGTAAAGGCCAGAAGACGCCGCCAACTTTCAGAATTCAGACGGTAGGTAGCAGGGCGACACAACCGGCAAAACGCGGATATGGTTGGTAGCACACGGTATTCGAGTGGCTCACGAGTTGTTCTCCAACTCCGCCATCTGCTCGAGGTAAGTCAAATACGCCTGGCGTGAGCGGTCGACATGTGTTTCAACCAGGGCCCGCGCCCGGACACCATCGCCCGCCCGCACCGCGCTGATGATGCCCATGTGCTCGTCAACAGCCATCCGCGGGCGCAGTTGTACCAGCACCAGCATGTTGGTCGCCACCGGCACAGCCGCCCAGAGCGTCTTGGCCAGTTCCGGCAGGCACTCCAGGCCCGAAGCCTCTAGCAGCAGCCGATGGAACTGATAGTTCAGCGAACGGAAGGTCGTGTAGTCCTGGTCGGCCGCGCCCCGCGCTACCGCTGCCGGCATGCCGTGATAAGCCAACTCCTCGGCCTCAGCCAACTGCGCTGGGCTTATGTGCCGGACCGTGTATTCAATAGCCATGCCTTCAAGCAGCGCGCGTACCTGGTAGATCTCGCTGGCCGTAGCGGGATCGCGCACTGGCACGCGTGCGCCCCGGTGCGCTTCATGGTTCAGGATACCCGCGGCCTCCAGTTTGCGCATCGCCTCGCGGATGGGCGTGGCGCTGATGTTAAGCTGCTGGGCCAGTTGAAGTTGGCCGATATGTTGGCCCGGCATCAGGCGGCCGGTGATGATCGCTTCGCGCACAACATCTACCACCGCGTCAACCTTGGTCTGCGGTAGCAGACTACGGTTGTTGCCTAACCGAGCTAGCGGAAAGGGGTCAGCCATGCCAGGCCTCGTTGGCAGCTAAGGCAGGTCCAATCAACTACCAGCCTTCCATTGGCACAAAATGACAGGCAGCGTAGTGCCCCGGCCGCACCTCGCGGAACGCCGGTACTTCGGCGCGGCAAATGTCGGCAGCCAGCGAGCAGCGCGTGCGAAAGAAACAGCCCGAGGGCGGGTCCGCCGGACTGGGCACATCGCCGGTCAGCAGGGCTGGCTCGCGCTCGGCCTCGAGATCCGGGTCGGGCACGGGTACGGCCGAAAGCAGGGCGCGGGTGTAGGGGTGCAGGGGTCGGTTGTACACGGCTTCGCGCGGCCCCAGTTCCATCAGCTTGCCCAGGTACATCACTGCCACCCGTGTGCAGATGTGGCGCACCATGCTCAGGTCATGAGCGATGAAAAGGTAGGTCAGCCCGAAGCGCTCCTGCAAGTCTTCGAGCAGGTTCACCACCTGGGCCTGCACCGACACATCCAGGGCCGAGATGGGTTCATCACAGATGATGAACTCAGGGTTGAGCGCTAGCGCCCGGGCGACGCCAATACGCTGCCGCTGCCCGCCTGAGAATTCGTGCGGGTAACGCCGATCGAGATCGGGGTCAAGCCCCACCAGCTCGAGCAGCTCGCGCACGCGCCGCTGCCGCTCGGCGCGGCTTTGGCGGGTGTGCACAAGCAGCGGTTCGCTGATTAGCTGCCCCACTGTCATGCGTGGGTTGAGTGAGGCGTACGGATCCTGGAAAACCATCTGCATATGGGGCCGCACGCCCCGCAATTCGCGGCCTTTCAGTTCGGTCAGATCTTTCCCGCGGAAGATCACGCGACCGCCCGTGGGCCGGTAGAGTTGCAGGATAGTACGTCCGGCCGTCGATTTGCCGCAGCCACTCTCGCCCACCAGGCCCAGCGTCTCGCCCCGGTAGATCTCGAAGCTGATGCCATCGACCGCGCGGATGTGTCCGGGCCGGCGGCGCCCGACGGCGTCACGCGCGACCGGAAAGTGCTTTATTAGATCCTCCACCCGAACAAGGACTTCTTGCTCAGTCAACTTGTGTTTCTCCGAATGGCTCACCTGTCCCGCCCAAGACCCAGCAAGCCGACTGGTGCGCATCCGACACTGGCAACAGGGCGGGATTAGTTTCCCAGCAGCGCGCAATCGCAAACCGACAGCGCGGTGCAAAGGGACAGTGAATGATGGGCTTCAGCAGATCCGGCGGGCGCCCGGCGATATTCGCCAGGCGCTCAGCGTGCTGTCCGTCCACACGTGGCAGTGCGCCCAGCAGGCCCAGCGTATAGGGGTGGCGCGGGTCCTTATACAGCTGGCGCACGGGCGCTTGCTCAACAATTGAGCCTGCATACATCACCACCACCCGGTGGGCCAGCCCCGCCAGCACCCCCAGGTCATGAGTGATCCAGATCACGGCCATCCCCAGGCGACGGCGTAGGTCCTTGACCAGCGCCACGACCTGCGCCTGGATCGTAACGTCCAGAGCCGTTGTCGGTTCGTCAGCAATCAATATCTTGGGCTCGCAAGACAGAGCCATGGCGATCATCACGCGCTGGCGCATGCCACCGGAGAATTGGTGCGGGTAGTCGTCCAGCCGGTGGGCCGCGCCGGGGATACCCACCAGCTTGAGCAGCTCAAGCGACCGATTGCGCGCTTGGCGCGGCGTGAGACGCAGGTGCTTGAGCATGGGCTCGGACAGCTGCTCGCCAATGCGCATCAGCGGATTGAGGGAGGTCATCGGGTCTTGGAACACGAAACCTACCTGCGAGCCACGCATCTTCTGGATGGCCTCGCGATCCAGCTTCAACAGGTCTTTGCCCTGGAACAAAGCCTGGCCGCGCACGATGCGCCCGGGCGGCTCGGGGATGAGCCGCAACAGGGAAAGCATGCTCACAGTTTTGCCGCTGCCACTCTCGCCGACAATCCCGAGTGTCTCTCCTTCGGCCAGGTCAAACGACACGCCGTTCACCGCGTGTACCACGCCTTCGGGCGTGTGAAAACAGGTGGTCAAATCGCGCACTTCGAGCAGTCTCGCCATAAGCACCAGCGCTCTTGGTCTCCAGTCGCGTTGGCCGATTTAGCGGGCCGTCCGCGGGTCAAACACATCGCGCAGTCCTTCGCCCAGCGCGTTAAAGCCCAGTACCAGCGTGCTGATGGCCAGGCCGTAGGCCAACACGAGGTGCGGCGCAAGGCGCATATAGCCGCGGCTCGCGGCCAGCATCGCGCCCCACTCCGGCGTGGGTGGGCTCACGCCAAGCCCTAAGAAGCTTAGGCCCGAGGCGGTCAGGATAGCCGTCGAGAAACGCAGCATGGCAAATACAAACGGCGCACCCCAGGCATTGGGGATGATATGCCGCACGAGAATCTCGGGCGCACTGCTACCAATTGAGCGCGAGGCCAACACGAAGTCTTGTGTCTTGACGCCCAACACAGTGCTGCGCGTCAGACGCGCGAACTGGGGGATGTTGTAGATGCCGATCGCGATAATCACGTTGCCGATGCCGGCGCCCAGCGCCGCGATAACTGCGATGGCCAGCAAGATGCCCGGCATGGCCAGCAACACGTCCATCAGACGCATCAGCACCGTGTCGACGGCTCCGCCAAAGTAGCCCGCCAGCAGACCGATGGCAAACCCAGAAAGCCCGCCTAGGATCACGGCCAAGCCAGCGATGGTAAACGACAGCCGGGCTCCGTGCAGCACTCGACTAAGCACGTCGCGGCCGAACTCGTCGGTGCCCAGCCGGTATTCGGCCGACGGCGGCTCGAGCGTACGTGCCAGGTTCTGCACGTTCGGATCGTGTTGGGTCAGGATGCTCGGGAAGGCAGCCAACACAACGTAGACGACGATGATGATCAGGCCGAGCAAAGCCATGCGATTGTGTAGTAGCCGGCCTAACGCCTGCCGGCCGGTGGTGGCCTCCGCCAGCCGGGCACCCAGGCCAGGGCGTGCGGTGGGCTGACCCGAAGCCTTGACCCGCGCGGTCATTTGGCCGCCTCCGAGTGCAGTCGCGGGTCGATCAGGAAATAAAGCACGTCCACCACCAAGTTGATCGTGACGAAGATAAGGGCGATGACCAACACTCCGCCTTGCACCACCGGATAGTCCCGGAACTTGATCGCATCCACTAGGTAACGGCCTAGGCCCGGCCAGGCGAAAACGGTCTCGGTCAGCACCGTGCCCGCCAACAGGTAGCCAAACTGAATGCCCGTGACGGTGATCACGGGCAGCAGACCGTTGGGCAGCACGTGGCGCAGCAGCACAAAGGCCTCCGATAGGCCCTTGCTGTAGGCCGTGCGCACAAAGTCCTGGTTGATCACCTCCATCAGGCTAGCGCGCGTCACGCGCGCGATAACTGCCACCGACGGCGCGGCGAGGGTGATTGCCGGCAAAATCAGGTTGTGCCAATCCCCGCGGCCCCCCGAAGGCAGCAGCGAGAGCTGCACAGCAAAGATCCACACCAGCATCAACCCGAGCCAAAAAATAGGCAATGAGATGCCGGCCAGGGAGATCGCCAGCGAGAGGTTGTCCCAGATCGAGTTGCGTCGGGCGGCAGCAATCAGGCCCAGCAAGATACCGCCCACCACGGCGAAGATCATGCCCGCCACCGCCAACTGAGCTGTATTGGTTAGGTAGCGGACGAGCTCAGTTGCCACCGGCCGGCGGGTTTTGATCGAGGTACCCATATCGCCTTGGATGGCGTCGGCCAGGAAGTCGACGTACTGCACCAACATAGGCCGGTCGAGCCCAAGCTGGTGTCGCATCGCCTGCAGGTCCTCAACGCGCCCGACGTCGAAACCGTAAAAGGTGGACACTGGGTCGCCAGGGACCAGGCGTAGTAGAAGGAACACAATGAGGCTGACGCCAAACAGGACTGGGATCGCCTGGAGCAGACGGCTCAGGATGACACGCAGCATGGCGGCTTTCTAGCGCGGACGCCCTGGCGGCGTGGCCGGCTGCAGCCGGCCACGCCGCCCCAATCCGACCAGTCGTTAGTCGCCTCCGCTCAAACTGACCGTGTTCAGGAACTGGTAGTCGATTGGCATGTAGACGAGCCCCTGCACGTTGTTGCGGACGGCATAGATGTCCGTGTTTTCGAACAGGTATAGCTGGATAGCATCATCCAGCGCGAGCTGGATTACCTGCTTGTAGACCTTGAGCCGCTCATCCTGATCCATGGTGAAGCGGCCTTGTTCAAGCAGCGCGTCCATCTCCTCGCTGCAGTAGTAGGAGAAGTTGTTCGACACAGGCGCCTGCGAATCGCAGTGGAATTGCGAGTACACCTGCCAGTCGGCGTCGTTGGTGGCTGGGATGAAGCCAAACACAAGCAAGTCCCACTCCGACTCGGCGGCCGGCTTCCGAATGGCCTGCAGCAGAGTGGAGAACTCCAGCACTTCGAGGTCGACCGTCACACCGACGTTGGCCAGTTGGGCCTGGACAGCCTGGGCGGCCTCTTCACCGCCCTGATAGCGTCCGGCCGGCACCAACATCTTAAGTGTCAGGCCCTCCACGCCGGCCTCGGCCAGCAGCTCGCGCGCCCGGTCCGGATCGTAGCCGTAGTTCTCGGTCTTGGAGTAACCAAACACGCCGCTGCCCACCGGCCCGGTGGCCGGGACGGCAAGGCCCCGCAGCAAGTCGTTGGCGATGGCCTCGCGATCCACCGCCCAGCTCAGCGCCTGTCGCACGCGCACGTCATCGAGGGGCGCGTGGGATTCATTCATGTGCACGAAGATCACGCGAGGGAAAGCGTTGACGTCGACGTGCAGGCCATCGACGCCGCGCAGGGTGTCCACGTCTTGGGGCGCGATCTTGGCCGCAATGTGGGCTTCGCCAGTCTCGATCAGAAGCGCGCGGCCGGCGGTTTCAGGTATAGGCCGGAAGGTGACCATATCCACCTTCGCCTTCTCGCCCCAGTAGTCGTCAAAGCGCTCCAGTACGATGCTCTCGTTGGGCGTGTAGCTCACAAAGCGGAATGGTCCTGTGCCCACTGGGTTTTGGGCCAATTCTTCGGGCGTCATCTCTTGCAGAGCTCTGGGGCTGACCATCGCCAGGGAGTAATGTGCCAGGTGGAACGGCAGCGGGCCAAAAGGTGCCTGCGTGACGATCTCAAGGGTGAAGTCATCAATGACGTTAACCTCGGTCACACCGGCCAGGACGCGGACAGCAGGCAGGGCATTGTCCGGGTTTAAGATGCGGTCAAAATTGGCCTTCGCTGCATTGGCATCGAAGGCCTCGCCGTCGTGGAACACCACGCCCTCGCGCAGCTTCAGTGTCCAGCGCAAGTTATCATCCGACACCGACCACTCGGTCGCTAGGCGCGGGCCCACCGAGCCATCCGGCAGCAGCGCCAGCAAGGTTTCGAACATCTGCAGGTCAACCATGCCGCTGACCGTTTCGATCAACGCGTGCGGGTCGAGCGAGGCAATGTCGGTAGGCAGCACGTAAATCAGATTGCCGCCGGTGGCCGAGGCCTCAGTGGCGGCGGGCGCCTCGGTACCCGCCGGGACTTCAGAAGCGGCGAGGGCCTCGGTGGGCTGAGCCGGCGGCTCGGTAGGCTGGGATTCAGATTCAGGTTCGGTCGGCTGAGCGGCCGGTTGGGTCGGGGAAGTGGTAGTGGGTGTACCGCCGCACGCCGCCAAGAGCAGGGCGACAATCACCAAGAGCGAGAACACGGGCAGAGTACGACTCTTCATGACAATTTCTCCTGTGGGCTCCTATTTCGGGTCTCGCACGACCAGGTGGACAAACGTGTTGGTTGGCAAAGAAGGATGATGTCGCTTACCTCCTCTCACCCGAGGCGCTCCCGGCCCCGGTAACCCTTGTGCCGCGCGCGGCCTGCGCCCAGCGCAGGAAGTCTACGCGGATTTCCACTGGGCTGAGCGGAAACGGCTGCGGAGTGAAGTTGCTCACAGGCTCGGTGGCCAGCGACAGCAGGCCGGTTACGCCGGCCTGCCGGGCAGCCTGCAGTCGACCGGGTAGCTCGACAGCAACGTTCACCGTCTCGGCGAAATGCAAGCCGCAGGCCAGGGCTAGAGCGGCGTAGTCCAGGCCGCGGGCTGGGATCCATTGTGCGCCCGACGATTCATAAATGCCGTTATTGAAGAGCAGAATGGTCAGGTTGGGCAGGTTTTCAACACCGGCCGTCACTAGCGCGCCCAGGTGCATTAGCAGGCTGCCGTCGCCTTCCATCACGAAAACGTGGTGATCGGGAAGGCTAAGTGCAACACCCAGCGCCACCGGAATGGCCAGGCTCATACCGTCGCGCAGGAAGAGATTGGCCGGACGCGGCCGGGCGTTGGCCCATAGCACGGCGCTCGGCCCTAGATAACAGACCACTATCTCGTCATTTACCGCGGAGGCCAGGGCTTTTATATACGCCTGCCGAGAGTCAGCCACCTCGCAAGTCCTCCTTGCACAGCAGGAGGGCAAAGGGACCGTCCGCCTCGTCCACGTATTGGCCGGCGGCAGCCACCTGAGCCTCAAGATCGGCATGCGGGTCGGCCTGGCTATATGGTATTCCCAAGCCCGCCAACACCGGCCGGATGGCTTCGCCCTTGGGGATGTGGGAGGCCCGGGGATCGTCTAGGCCACCGCGCTGGCTAATCAAGATAAGGAGGGGTAGGCGGAAACGATTGAGCAGGGTGACGGCGGCGGCCCCGCTGGAGAGCAGGCCGACGTTTTGAATGAGGAGGACGCTTTTGGCACCGGTAAACAGCGCACCGCAACAGATAGCCAGAGCTTCTTCTTCGCGCGTGGCGCACACGGCGCGAATTCCCGCCTGGGTCTGAGCCGCGTCAACCACCGGTCCCAGCCAACTGTCAGGCACATATACTAGAAGCGATGTCCCGCAGCGCTTGAGAGCAGCTATGAGGCCAGCAGGGCGGCCCGGCAGATGATCGTTCATGGGCTCCCATTTTCGCGTGGCCAGACACCCAAGAAACGACAGCTCGGGTGGCAATCAGGCGGTGCGTGCTTCCCGCTAATGGATTTCACGTTATGTTCACGTAACAAATGCCTGTTCGAATTGGATGACCTTCTACGGGTTAGGTGAGCTCAAACTGAATCCACCAGGTAGCTTGCTCAGATATTTGATTTTCTATATATTCGATTCTGTACAAAATATTCGTGTTGGTTATAATAGCATAGGATACCAGTCATTGTCTACAGCCCATTGTGGCGGTCAGGGCTGTTCCAAAGTCAGCCAGGGCGGGCCAGGAGTAGGCGCAGGGCGTCATCGGGATGAGCGGCAAAGTGCCGGCGGGCTTGGGCCAAGTCGTGATGGCCGGCGTGTGGCAGCAGGCCGAGCAGCAAGTTGTGGATGGCGGCCAGTGCATGCGCCAAGGGCCAGCACTTGGTCCGTCCGGCTTCTTCGTGGAAGGTCACATCGCGTCGGTAATGCAGCCCATTCTCAATGCCCCAGTGCTGGCGCACCAAGTCCAGCAGGCGCGCTGGGCTGGCGGCTGGGGCGCTCAGGCTGGTGATGCCATAGACCACTTCGTGACGGGTCGTCCCGCGAGCGAGGAGGCGAGCGTTGCGCTCCAGGCGAAAGACCTGCGCCAGGCCGGGCCAGTCGTGCAGCCCGCCCAACAGGCTGCTGGCGGTCAGGGTGCGCGTCTCGATCCGGCCGTGGCCGGTGCCCGTCGTGCGGGCCTGGCGGAAGTCGGTCGGGCCGGTGTTGAAGCCCTTGGCCAGGGGCGCGGTCGGCGCAAACAACTCGGCGATGTCGGCGCGCAAGCTGGGCTGATTGTCCTTGACCGTCCAGACGTAGTCCCCGCCGGCTTCCACCACCTGAGCCGACAGGCTCCGTTGGGCCAGCATGGCATCGCCGGTCACGATTTTCCCCTGCAAATCCAGCCCGTCCAGCACCCGCGGCGCGGCACTGATCTCGTTCTCTTTCCCATCCACGGCCACCTGCCGCAGCACCCGGCCCTGCGCTGGAACATAGGCCGCCAACAAATGCAAGCCCTGGCTCTCGCCCGTGGGGATCGTGCCGCGTACGGTCTTGCCGTCCAGCGCAATGTGCCTGCCCAATGCCGAAGTCGGCAGTTGGGCCAAATAGCGCTCCACGTGCGCGTCCAACGCCTCGGCGGTATCGGGTCGGCTCAAGGTGCGCCGATAGGTATTGGCACACGGCAAGTCGGGCCGGGCCAGGTCAAACGTCTTGACCAACCAGGCGGCCCGCGCGCGCACCCACTGGGCGATGCCGCGCGGCTTGTCTTCCCCGGCCAGCTTCGCCAGCACGATCAGCAACAGGATGAACGCCCACGCGTAGCGACAGCCCCGTCGCTGGCGCGGGTCGGGAATCTCCAACAGCTGGGCATACACGCTGTGCACATCCACCACCAGTCCAGCCGCGTCGTGCGGCATGCCCTCAGCCAGTATGCTATAGTCCATCGTGACCTTCCTCGGTGTTTGGTTGTCTTGGCACAATACCTTTCAGATAAGCAAGAAAGGCGGCTCTGAGGCATATTTCGGGTGCCAACCTGAAATCAGCCTCGGAGCCGCCAGATGAATTTTACGACAAGACATGTGGGCGTGGACCAACGCTTTTG
>JADLEU010000088.1 GCA_020845955.1 Anaerolineales bacterium | reverse complement strand
CGATGTCGCCCATCACCGTGTAGTCGCGGTTCTCGTCGGGCCCCATCAGGCCGGCCATCACCTGGCCGGTGTTGACGCCCACGTGCACCTGCACCGGCCGCTCCGGGTCGCCGGACAGGTTCTGGCTGGTCATCGCCAGCGCCGCGCGCACCGCCCGTTCGGCGTCGTCCTCGTGCGCCGCGGGCGCGCCGAACACGGCCAGCACCTCGTCGCCCAGGACGCGCAGCACGGTCCCGCCGAACTGGCGCACCTTGTCGCTCATCCGCCGTGCGCAACGGTCGGCAAAGTCCTTGACGTCCTCGGGGTCCATGCCCTCGGACATGGCTGTAAACCCGGACAGGTCGGCAAACAGCACCGTCACCCAGCGCCGCTCTTCTAGCTCAGGGCGCGGGGCGGGGCCGGCCGCGGCCGGCTGGGGTGCCGCGGCCGGCGTTTCGAGCCCCGATCCACAGTTGCCGCAGAAGCGAAAGGTTGGCGCGTTCTCCGCGCCGCAGGCCGGGCACTTGACGCGCAGCGACTTCCCGCACTCTCCGCAGAAGCGCTGAGAAGCTGGCGCGGCGGCGCCGCAGTTCGGGCACGAGACGGTGGGCGCGACTGGATTGTCCATTGTCTTGCTCACGGCGGTTGCCTATAGTGTACAAACGCCCTCCGTTTTGTCAATTTTATTGTGTCCCACGCTGCCACAACGTCCACGTGCTCGGCGCGGCGGAGTGGCGCAGCGCTGGCAGCCGGCGCGCGCGCCCTTCAAGGAACCACTCAGGGGTGATACCGTGACCCGCGTGGGCACTGAGAAGCCTGTGGCCGCGCGGACCAACGAGGTCTGGCTGCGCGAACTGCCGGGCGAGGGGGACGAGCAGACCGCCGGGATACGCGATTTGCACTGGCTGCTGCGCCAGGCGGCGCGCTACACGCTCGGCCGAACGGGCATCCACGGCGCCAGCCTGTTGCGGGGCCAGGTGGAGGCGCTCACCGAGGAGTGCGCCCAGGAGGCGCTGGTCGCTTTCCTCGCTCGGCTGCACAACTTCCGCGCCGAGAGCAAGTTTGCGACCTTTGCCTACAAGTTCGCCGTGAACATCGCCTTGACCGCCGCGCGCCGGGAACGCTGGAAGACCGTCTCGCTTGACGACCTGCTGGAAGACCGTGAAGCGCCGGCCTGGTCGCTGGAAGCAGATCCAAACGCGGCCTCATCCGAGGCGACGGACTCCGCGCCAGCGCCAGGTGCTGCGCGCCATGATCTTCGAGGACGTGCCCCTGGAGGAGGTGGTGCGGCACCTGGGGTCGAACCGGAACGCCGTGTACGTGTACAAGCTGGTGCGCGATGCCCGGCGCAAGCTTAAGGCGGGCCTGGAGGCGCGGGGCTACCCGGTTGCTGACATTCTGGATCTCTTCAGCGGGCCGAGGTAAGAGTGAGATGGGTGGCGGCACTAACGCTCAGCGAGACAACGACATGAGCCAGGATTCCATGGCGGCGCGCTTGCGCCGGCTGTTGCGCCAGTTGGCGGAAACCCAGGATGAGGAGCTGTCGTGCTCGGAGTGTTTTGAGCAACTCTCTGACTACGTCGACCTGGAACTGGCCGGCCAGCCCGTGGCCGAGCGTCTGCCGGCGCTGGGCCAGCACCTGGCGCAGTGCGGCGTGTGCCGCGATGAGTATCAGGTGCTGCGCGAGCTGGCACGGATGGCGGCCAGCGGAGACTTGCCCGAGCACCGCGATCCGCCCGGCGCGCCAAGCTGATCCGCGCTGGGCACGGCCGCCTGCCGCCCGACCGCTTCGCGTGCCGACTGCCGACTGCTTTCTGCCTCCGGCCCTTTCGTCCAGCCTCCGACTTCTCGCCTCCCACCTCAGCCGCGGCCCCCCTCCATCCGCCTCAGCACCGCCTCTAACTCCTGTAGCGTCTCGCGCAGGCGCGTGGTGACGCGCTTCCGTGTGGCAGGTCCGGTCTTGGCTCCGCCAGCGGTCCGCTCGCCCGGCGCGCCCTTGCCTCCTCGCGAGGCCAGCCACGCCTCCAGGGCCCGCCGTGCGCTGCGGTAACCGATCTCGGCGATCTGGGTATAGGCGCCGAAGTCCAGGATGTTGTACTTCTCCACCGGCGGGCGGATGTAGACATCGGCGAACGCGCGCTTGGTCTTGGCCTGGTGCACGTCGTTCAGCGCCAGCACCCGCACCAGGCTCTCGAAGATCAGCGGCGCGCTTTCGTCCTGGCGCCGCAACGGGTTCAGCTTGCTCGCCAGCGCCTGCCAACCCGAGACGCTCGGGCCAAAGCGGTAGTCCCGCAGCAGGTCTACGTCGGGGAACACGTTGACGGCGATGATCGGCCCGTCGTGGTTCAGTCGCTGCATCACGTCGATCGGCAGGTTGTTGAGCACGCAGCCGTCCACCAGCAGGTCGCCATCGGCCAGGATCGGGGAGAAGACGCCGGGGACAGCCATGCTGGCCCGCACCGCCTGCCAAAGCGGGCCCCGGCGGTGCACCATAGCCACGGCGTGGGTCAGGTTGCTCGAGACGCAGAAGCACGGCGTCCACAGATCTTCGATGCGCGTGTCGCCGAACAGCCGCTCGAGCACGTGCGTGACTTTGCGCGAGGCGAAGACCGCCACCACCGGCACGGTGGGGTCGAAAAGCTTGAAAGGCGAGGCCAGTTGCCGGGCGAGTTTCAGAGTGTCCTGGTAGGACAGGCCCATGGCGAAGGTGCCGCTCAGGATGGCGCCGATGCTGGTGCCACCCACCAGGTCCACCACCACCCCGCACTCGGCCAGGGCCTTGAAGACCCCAATGTGGGCGAAGCCGCGCGCCCCGCCGCCGCCCAGCACCAGCCCCAGCCCGCGCCCGGTGACCCGGCGTACGAAGCGCTCGAAGTCTTCCCTGCGGCCCAGCCGGACGTGGTGATGTCCGGCGGCCGCGTAGCGCGTCAGCCAGGCTGCCGTGCCGGCCGGCCGCGCGATTTCGTCGGGCTGCAGCAGCACCAGCTCGGTGTTGGTGGAATCGCTGTGGCTGGCGAGCGGCTCGTCCAGTTCGGTGGGTGCCGGGGCCTCCGCGCCCAGCCCTACCAACAGCACCCGGTCGGCCATCCGCAGGCAGCGCTCAGTCCAGGGCGACCAGCCCGCGTCGGCCTCGTAGATCACGTAGGAGTGGCCCTGTTCTTGCCGCAGCAGCCAGCCGGCCAGCCTGGGACCGGCAGGGTGCCCCGCGCCCGCCTGGGCTGCGCCAGGCATGCCCAGCAGCTCGTCAACCCGAGCGCTGTTCAGGTGCAGGGTCGCGCTGCCTTCGGCTACCAGGGACTCTCTTAGCCGCTCCGCGAAGTCCTTCAGCGGCACGCCGCCCCGCCGCGCGCCGACCGCCAGCACCGCAAAGCTCACGGCGTTCGGGGTGCGGACCAGGCCGGGCGTGGCCGTCTGGCGCTGCACGCGGCGCAGCGCGATGTGCGTCAGGCGCGCCATCACCTCGGGATACTGCCGCTTCAGGTTTTCGAAGACCGGCCGCGTGATCACACCGACCGCGCTGTCGCGCAGGGCGTAGACCGTGGCGGAGCGTGGCTCCCCGGTGAGGAGGCTCCGCTCGCCGCAGGTGTCGCCGGGACCGATCTCGTCGATTACGGTCTCGAGCCCCTCGGCATCGCGGCCCACGATGCGCAGCCGGCCCGAGATCACCACGAACAGGCGGTCGGTGTCCTCGCCCTCCCGCACCAAGACCTCGCCGCGCTTGAGCTGCACGCACTGCGCTTCGGCCAGCAGCGCCGCCAGTTGCGCGGCGTCGTGCTCCCCCAGCAGGTCGCAGATCACGCGCGCCAGCAGCGTCTCGTGCGCCACCGGGGTGATGAACTCCGCCAGGTGCGACATGGCCTCCGGGAACCGCTCGCACAGCCCCTCAAAGGCGATCCGGCCCAGCCGCAGCACCCGCGCGTTGTCCAGCGCCCGCGCCGTGCTGGTGTGCGGGCCGTGCGCCGACAGACCGATCTCGCCCACCCCCTCGCCCGCAACGAACACGCGCTCGGGCAGGGCAGAGTCCTCGGGGCTTTGCGCCCTGAGCGCGACGCGCCCGCTCACGATCATGAAGGTCGCGTCGCGCGGGTCGCCGGGCGCGAAGAGCGTTTCGCCGGCGCGCACATCGATGGGTTCTAAAGCCCGGTCCAGCGCCTCCCGGGCGGCTGGCTCCAGTGCTCCGATTGCCGACCGCGCCTCGGGATAGGCCCTTGGCGCCGCGAGCCATTCTTCCATCATCCCGCCTCCGTTGACACCCTCAGCCCAGCTTCTCCCGGCACAGCTTGCTCACCCGCATGGCCACCGCGATGATGGTCAGGATGGGCGGATTGCCCAGCGGGCGCGGCAGCAGGGTGGCGTCGGCCACGTACAAGTTGGGCGGCAGCCGCGCGTGATGCAGCGTCGCCGCCTCGCGCTCGGTCAGCGGCAGGCTGCCGCCCGGATGTCCGGCGTTCACGGTGCCCAGGAACAGGTCCTCCTCCTTCGCGCCCAGTCGGCACAGCAGCTCGGCCGCCGTCTTCCGCGCCGCGGCCAATTGTTGCTGGTCGGCCTCAGTGAGCATCTTCTCGACCCCGCGCCGGCTGACACGGCCCGCGGGCGTCTCGGCCAGCTTGATCATGATGCCCAGGATGTCCTTGGCCGGATAATGCCATTCGTCGTTAAAGAAGAAGCTCAGGAAGTCGAAGTAGGGCGACAGGATGTGGCCCGGCATCTGGATCACGAACGGCATCGCAACCTCGCGGCATTGGTAGCTGCCTGGGCAGTGCGCCGCCACGGTCAGCACCGGGTCCACGAACAGCCGGGGCTCGCAGGCGATGCCCGACTCGTCGAGGATCGCCGGGGTGGCGAAACCGCCGGCCGCCAGCACCACCAGGTCGGCCGGGTAGAAGCGCCGCGCCAGCCCCTGCCTGGCCCACGCGCCCGTCGCCCGCCCGTCTTGGATCTCCACCGCCTCGGCCCGGCAGCCCGTGATCAGCGCTGCGCCCTTTTCCACGGCCGCGTTCAGGAACTGCCGGCTGTCCCACTTCACGCCCTCCGGGCAGCCAAAGATGCACCGCCCGCAGCTTTTGCAGCGCTCGTAAGCGCCCATCTTGGGCATCGGCGCCGGGTTCAGCCCTAGCTCCAGCGCGATCTGGAACAGCCGCCGGGTGTGCTTGCGCCAGGCCCGCTGGTGCCCCGTCGAAATGGGGATCTGCTGGAAGATGGCCTCGAACTCGGCGTCCAAGTCGATACCCATCGCCCGCAGGTCCTGGTCCATGCGCACCGCGTTTCCGGTGCACACGGGGGTCGTGCCGCCCGTGCCCAGGCCATTCACCAGCACCATGTCCGGCGTCTTGCGGATCTGCATGCTGGGGAAGATCAACTCGATCAGCCGCTCGTCGAACAGCAGGCCGGTGCCCTTCACTTTCTCCATCGCCGCCAGGCTGAGCGGCTGAGGCTTGAACGCCCGGCCGGCCTCCAGCACGGTCACGTCGAAGGCCCCCTGCAGCTCTTTGGCGGCGGTGGCGCCGCCAGCGCCGCTGCCAATCACAAGCGCGCGTTTTATGGTCTCTGCTCCTGTCTGCGCCCGGCCGCGGCGGAGCAGGGCGCCAGCGCAAAGCGGGCTCGGCAGCAGGGCGCTCCTTCGCTGAGGCGCTGAACGAAGACGAGGTCCCCGCCGCCAGCCAACCCGGCCAGTAGGCCGTGGTCCATGGCCGACATCACCCCGCACACCTCCGGCGAGTAGACCGCGCTGAAGTAGCAGCGGCTGATGGTGATCTCGCCGCCCGCGCTGCCCTCGAAGTCGATGTCGAGCAGGTCATACAGCAGCCGGCCAACCGTCATGGCGTCGGCGATACCGCGGATGCCCAGCAGCCGCCCGAGGCCCCGGCCCAGGCGGTACGCGTTCCGGTACAGCCGCGCCTCGATCCGCGCGAGATCGTCCTCGCCGCGCAGCGCTGCTTCGGCCCGTTCGGCCGTGAAGCGCGCATACTCTCGCAGGCACTGCTCCCGCGAAAGCCCTCGCAACGAAACCATCTCGTGTTGGAACGCCGCGGCCGTGGACCGGAAGAGCCGCGCTAACGCCAGCCGCCTGGCGCTCACGGGGAGCTTGGCCAACAGCCGCAGCAGCCTGGCGCGCATGCCCTCAATCCCTGGCCGCTTCACCGCCAAACAGGAAATTCTCGCCCAGGCTGCCAGCCGGGGCTGCCGCCGGCGACTCGCCGTAGAGGGCGTCGATCAGGCTCTGAAGCCGGTCGGCCACCGCCGGCCGCTTGAGTTTCAGGTTCGCCGTCAGGTCGCCGCGCTCGGTCGAGAGATCGTTGCGCAGCACGGCCCAGCGCTTTACCTGTTCGGGGTGCGACAACTCGCGGCTGGATTGCCGGATGCCCTGCGCGATCTGTTCCGGCGCAGGCACGGCCTCGGGGTCGGCCGCCCACAGCAGCGCCGCGCAGTACGGCCGGCCCTCGCCCACCAGCATAGCCTCGGCGATGCCGGGCAGGTCGCGCAGCAGCGCCTCGATCTTGGCCGGCTGGACGTACTTGCCGTACGAAGTCTTGAACAGCTCCTTCTTGCGCCCATCCAGGACCAGGCAGCCCTCCTCGGTCAGGCGCCCGACGTCGCCCGTGTGCAGCCAGCCGTCCTGCACCGGCGGGGCGGTCTGCGCTTCGAAGTACCCGGCCGTGACCTGCGGGCCCTGCACCAGCACCTCGCCGTCCTCGGCGAGGTGCACCCGGGTGCGCGGCAGCGGCGTCCCGACCGTGCCGATGCGGTTGGCGCCGGCGCGGTTGAGGGTGACCAGCGGCGCCTCGGTCAGGCCGTAGGCGTTGTGCAGCTCGATGCCCAGCTCGCGGAAGCGCTGCAGCAGCGCCTCGCTGGCCACGGCCGAACCAACCGTCAGTTGCGCCGCGCCGCGCAGCCCCAGCTTGCCAAGCACGGTCCAGCGCAGCAACGGGCGCAGGGCGTTCCTGACCGGGCCCGCGCCCAGGCTCAGGTAGAACCGGCCCGCCCGGCTGGCCTCCAGCCCCTCCCAGGCCCGCTCGAAGACCCGCGGCACGGCGAAGAAGACAGTGGGCCTCACCCGCGGCAGCCAGCGCTGCGCCTGCCTGAAATCCTCCAGGTAGTACAGGTCGACCGCACCCGGGAGGTAGTAAGCGGCATAGGCCACCAGGATGCCCTCCACCACGTGGTTCAGCGGCAGGAAGGACAGGTAGCGGGCGTGCCGGTTGCGCGCCGGCCACGGCAGCAGCGCCGCCAGCGTCTGGCCCATCCAGCGCAGCGCGGCGTGATCGAACATCACTCCCTTGGGCCGGCCGGTGGTGCCCGAGGTATACCGCAGGGTCGCCAGGTCGCCAAAGCCGGCCAGCGCGCTCGGCCGCGGGTCGCGCGGCTCCTGGCCGGCCAAGGCCAGGAACGCCGCCCAGCCCATGACCGGCCGGCCCAGCGAAGCCGGCGCCGGGTCCCGGCCGAACGAGATCACCGGCACGTCCACGCGGACTTCGCCTAGCCGCTCCAACATCCGGGCGAAGCCCACGAACAGCAGCCGCGCGCCGCTGGCTGCCAGGATGTGATCGACCTCGGCCGGCGGGCTGGTGTAGTAGAGCGGCACGCTGACCGCCCCGGCCAGGCCGATGGCCGCATCGAGCGTCAGGTAGCGCGTGCTGTTCGTGCCGGCTATCGCCACGCGGTCGCCGGGCCGGATACCCAACTGCTTGAGCGCCGCGATCGCCTTGAGGATGTCGTCGCGCACCTCGAGCCCAGAGCGTGTCACCAGGCCGTCGCGGCCAATGTCGTGGTAGGTGATCCGCCTATTGCGGCTTCCCAGACGGTGCAGGATCTGCTCGTGTACGGTGCGCTCGGAGCGGTGCATGAAACCTGCCTCGACCGCGTAGGCCAGCAGCCGCGGCAGGAACTCGCGCCAGTCGAGCGCATACGGCCCCAGCAGGCGGTCGACGTTGTCGCGCTGGAAGGCCAGGCGCTCGTTGAAGTACGGCAGTAGCCTGAGCAGGGCGGCCAGCCCGCCGTCGTCATCCGGCGGCGGCCGCCGGGGATCGTAGCGCCCCGGGGGCAGCGGCAGCGGCACGAAGATGGGGTGGGGCAGGCGCAGGCCAAGCCGCTCGCGGGCCCAGTCGCGCACGAACGCCACTAGCTCGCCCGCTCGCGGCAGGCTCGCGGCCGGAGCCGTCAGGTGGAAGTTCAGGCCCGCGGCCTCCGGCCGCAGCGTCAAGCGCACAATCGCCTCGGCCACATAATCGACCGGCACGAGGTTCACCCGCTGGGCGTAGCTGCCCGGCACTACCGGCAGCTTCCCGGTCAGGTAGAGCCGCAGCGGAAAGTAGAGGGTGTTGAACGTCTCGATCTCGCCTGTGCGCGCATCGCCGACGATCATGCCCGGCCGGAAGACTGAGATCGGCAGCCGCTCGCGGGCGGCCTGCACCCGGCGTTCCCCCTCGAACTTGCTGAACTCGTAGGCGCACGAGAAGCCGTAGTCGCTGGTCAGAGCGTCTTCGGGCACCGGCCCGCTGCGGCCCCCCGCCACATAGGCGGTCGAGACGTGGGAGAAACGCGCCAGCCCGTGGTGGGCCTGGGCCTCCAGCGCCAGCTCGAGCATGTGCTCGGTCCCCTGCAGGTTCGTCCGGCGCAGCTCGGCGATCGGCGCGTTCATCCGCAGGTCCGCGGCCGTGTGAACGATGTGCGTCACCCCGCGCGCCAGCGCGGTGTAGTCGTCCTCGCCCAGGCCCAGGCGCGGCTGCGCCACGTTGCCCGCCAACACCTGCACCCGGCCCCCGATCGCCTGGGCCAGCTCGGGCCAGTCCCACCAGGCGCGGCACAGGCGCTGCTTGGCCTTCGCTGGGGCCTCGGCCCGCACCAGGGCGTGGATGGCGAAGTCCGTGCCCGCCAGCAGTTGCCGGGCTACCTGGGCGCCCAGGAAACCGGTTGGGCCGGTGAGCAGCACCGCCCCGGGCCGCGCGCCAGCGCTGGCAGCACTCACGCCCTCACCTCCATAACCGGCGCGTGCTGGGCGCGGGCGAATTCCCGCAAGAGCTCCCGGTTATGCCGCGCGCGGGCCAGGTGCTCCGCATAGCCTCGGCGCAGGGCCGCGCGCACCGGCTCCGGGTCATCCAGTACCCGGTCGAGGTTCGCCATCAGCCTGGCGTCGCGGTCCGGCTGGCGGGCATCCACGAACAGATCCGCCAGCCCCAGGTCGGAGTAAATGCTCTTCAGCCGCAGGTCGTGGCCTACCGCGATCTGCGGCACCTGCGCCGCCATCGACAGCACGCAGGCGTGATAGCGCGCCGTCAGCAGGAAGTCCAGGCTGCGCAGGAGGCTCGTCATCTTGGAGGCGTTGTACTCGCGCGCCGAGAAGAGGCGCGCCTGCCCGGCATGTTCCATGCGCGCGTGGACTTGGCGCGCCAGCCGCTCGTCGAGCTCCTCCATGCAGATTAACGCCAGCGCCACGCCGTGGTCGCGCACCAGGTGATCGGCCAGCGCCGCGTACGAATCGGCCAGCGCCTCGCTGCCGCGGCGGTGCCCGGGCGAGGGGTTGAAGTAGTAGGGCCACTTGTAGCACTCTGCCTTGGGGCCCCATGGCCGCATCACCACGGGGAAGAGGTAGAAATCGACCAGTGCTAGGCCCATGATCCGGCCGCTGGCCTCCGGCCACAGCCGGTCGAACAGGCCCGCGTCGGCCGGGTCCGGCACGAACGTAAAGGCGTTGTCGGCCGTCACCTCGATGGGCGCGGTCACGCCCCAGCCGCGCAGGCGTTCGGCCGCGGCCCGGGCGCGGACGATGATCAGGTCGGTTTCGTTGGCCTCGTTGCGCACCAGCCGGCGGTTCAGGCTCGACTTGAGCTGCCCGGCATCCACCGCGTAGGCCAGGCAGGGCCGATCTGCCTCGTGCGCGCAGTGCGTCACCCACAGGTAGGCCCACAGCATGACCGAGGTCCAGGTGTCCATGTAGGTGCTGCCCTCGACCAGGAAGACCAGGTCGTTGTCCTGGACGAAGCGGCGCAGCGCCGCCAAGAAGAGCGTGGGCATTGGGGCGATCCGCAGATCGGGGCCTTCCTTCACATAGCGCCGCAGGTTAGCCGGGTTGATCGTGGGGACCGTGATGCGCACCCCGGGGCCAAAGACCGCCCGCATGTCCTCGATGTCGGCCAGCAGCAAGGCCTCGGCCCCAGTGTTGTTTGCGCCGCTGTAGCCGACCAGCAGGACTCTCGGCCCGCTTGTGTCTATTCTCAGGTCGTCCATCTCCATACCCTCCTCAAATGAGCGGCTCATGCCAGGCGATCCGTTAAGAATTCAGGCTCGAATGGGGAGACCCGCTCGCCCGCCAGGCCCAGGCGCGGCGCCAGACCTGCGCGAGGCCGGGCAGCGCGCTGAGCGAAGTAGACGTGGATCCAGGCATGGGATCCTCACCTGGCTGGACAGCCACAGTGAAGCCGGGTCAGCGGGACAGCGCTCGCGTTGCGGCCGGTCAGAGCGGGCTGCGCGGGCCGAGAGCGAGTCCCTTCCAACTAAGTTACGCCAGGGTCCGGGCGGTTTCTAGTACCATCTGTCACGCTGAGGACATGAGGATTGATGACGGCGACGGCGCCGAGTTCGGCGTGCGCGCCGCAGGCCGGGCGGTCATTGCGGCCCTTGATGGTCTGAATAGGGCGCCATGCCTCAGTCGTTGGGGAGCAGGATGCGCCCGCGAGGCGTGGCCCAACGCCGACTGAACACGTGCCAGGCGCGCCTCGCAATCGGCGCACTCCACGGGCGGCAGCGGCGCTCCACAACGGCGGATCCCCGGCCGCACGCGCGCGGCAGGGCCGTACGCTAGGTTGGACGGTTGGACGAATGGTTCGCCGTTTTCATTGTTCGCAGGCTATACTCAATCAAGGAACTTGCCCGCCAGGCCTATCGGCGCCCGGACATAGGAGGTCAAGCATGCCCATCAAGATGATCAAGATTAACCGCGCCCCGGTAATGACCCTGTGGGCGACCGTCGTTGCCGAGCGGCAGGGGCACTCGCCAGAGACAGCGCTGACCTTGGGCCGCGCTGTCGCGGGTCTGAACGCCCAGTCGAAGGCTCGTCGTCTCGGGCTGGTCGAGGAACGACCCCAGGAGGGCGAGCAGAAGAAGCCAGCCAGAAAACCAAAGACTGTCACGGTGTTGGGCCGATCTGTGCCGGTGGTGACAACAAAGGACGGATTGCGCGCAGCCATCGGGGGCGAGGCGATCAAGCCCGAAGCGGTCAAGCGCTATCTCGCAAGCAAGTTCGGCGAAGATCTGCCGCTGGTGCGGGCGGCGATGGAGGCTCTGGCCAAGGCCTATTCACCCGACGAGCTGGCCGATCAGGCATACGGGCTTTATGAGCAGTTTCGGCCGGCCGTGCCGGAGGGCGAGAGAGGCTGGGGCGCCGCCGGCAGCCTGGACATCGCGCGGATCCGACGGCTGGCCAGGCGGGCTAGGAATTAGCGTCGTCCAAACGATGGTATGGCACCCTTCGATGCGCGCCTGCTCGATGCCGTTCGCACCGCGCCGCTGATTGCGGCGCTACCCGACGCCGAGCTGCAAATGCTGGCCTTTCACCTGGGCGCGGACGTGTCTGCGCCCGTGCGTTGCTGATGAGCGCTGCCTGATACTGACACGCTTCAGGCACGGGCTGGCCCATCTACCATAAGTTCGGAACAGGCTCTTGGCGGGGCGAGTTTCTCGGCCAGCTGGCGCTCGGCGGCGGCGCGTCGAGCACAACGATCATTCCGGCGCGCTTCGGCGCGGAGTGTCAGTCTTGCCAGGTGGTCGGGTGGGTGAGGCTGCAGCGTGACCCGCCAGCGTTAGTGCTGCGGCCAGGTGCCGGCGGGGTCGCTGCCTGGTCGATGATGACGCCTGGCCAAGACGGAGCCTCCCTGACCCAAGTCTGCCGGGACCGCCTCGGTGCGGCCAGCGCGCGCGCGGCCCGCCAGGCCACCAGCAGGCTGGTGGGGATGCTGGCGGCCACGCCGGCCAGCACACCAAGCATCATGTCTCGCGCCTCAACCGGCAGGCGCCAGCCGATGACCAGCGCCAGGACAGCCGTGAAGGTCAGCAGGCAGAAGTAGACAAAACTAGATCTGCGCATACCGGAAGCAGTCCACCGTGTGGTCGTTGACCAAGCCGGTGGCCTGCATAAAGGCATAACAGATTGTCGGGCCTACGAACTTAAAGCCCCGCCGCGACAGATCCCGGCTCAGCGCCTCTGCCTCCGCCGTCTTCGCCGGGATCTCCCGCAGGCTGGCCCAGGCGTTGCGCTTCGGCTGGCCGCCGACGAAGCCCCACACGTAGCGGTCAAAGCTGCCGAACTCGCGCTGCACGGCCAGGAAGGTGCGCGCGTTCTGGATAGCGGCCGCGATCTTCAGCCGATTGCGCACGATGCCGGGGTCGGCCAGCAGGGCCGCGACCTTCGCGTCGTCGTAGGCCGCCACCTTGGCCGGGTCGAACCGATCAAACACGGCGCGATAGTTATCGCGCTTTTTCAAGATCGTCTCCCAACTCAGGCCCGCCTGAGCGCCCTCCAGCACCAGGAACTCAAACAGCGCGCGGTCGTCGTGCAGCGGCACGCCCCATTCGTGATCGTGATAGCTCAGGTTGGGCTCGCGCCGCGCCCAGGCGCAGCGCGGGCGCGCATCAAGGTGGGGTGGAGAGGAGATGTCCATGGCGCAATGTTACCCTATCCGCGCGCTGCCACCATCAAATGCGCCAGCGCCTCCCAATCGCCTCGCGGCACCCAGGCGGCTTGAAAGCGCGTCGTGTGCCCGCCGGCCACCACCAGGAAGTCGCCGCGGCCCAACAGCTTCTCGGCGCCGGTGCCGGCCTGGCCGGAGGCCACACGCGCGTCTTCGGCGCTGCCCACGCGTCCCACCAGCCGCACCGGAAAATTGGCTTTGAGCATCGATCCCAGCGCCGCCGAGGAGGGCTTCTGCGTGCCGGCCACCAGGTGCAGCCCGGCTTCGCGCCCACGCTGGGCGAGGCGCGTCAGAGCGGCCTCCACGGCCTTGCCCCCCGTAGCCAACAGGTCGCCCAGCTCGTCCACGGCGATCAGGATGCGCGGCGTGCAGCGGTCCTCTTGGTCGCGGCGCTCCATCTCCGCCACGCAGCGCTCCAGTACGGCCAAAGCCTCGGCCGGGCCGGTTGCGATCGGCGCCAGCAAATGCTGCAACTTGGCCAGTGGCCCAAAACCGCGCTGCTTGGGGTCGATCAGCACGATCTGCAGCTGCGCCTGGCGGTGCTGCAGCGCTAACGAGGTCACGATAGCGCGCATCAGCTCTGTCTTGCCTGAGCCGGTCGCGCCGGCTACCAGAATGTGGGCTACTTCGGGCGAGGGCAGGCGGATCAGCAGTGGGCGGCCGTCGTCCGCCAGGCCCAGACAGGCGGTGTAAGGCGGCCTGGCGCTCATCCGGCGTAGCAGCGGCAGCAGCAGAACGGGCGCGGCGTCCGGCCGGGGGACCTCCACGGCCAACTGCTCGCCATCGCGTGAGACACGCACGTCGGGTGCGCCCAGCGCCAGCGCCAGCTCCTCCGACAGATTGCGGATGCTGGCGACTTTGGCGCCCAGGCCCGGGGCCACGTGAAAGCGGATCCAGCGCGGCGTGACCGAGCCGCCGTCCACACGCACAGGCACTTTGTGCGCCGCCAGGACGCGCTCAATGCGGTCGGATTGGAAGTTGAGATACTCGCGGGTAATGGCGCCGCTGCCCATGGCCGGTCTCCGCCTTGCTGTGAAGATGACGAAGCCGGCGCAGCAGGGCTAGGACGAACGCGATCGGCGGTTTGCGCGCGGTGGCCGAGTAGGCCTCCCCGGGCCTGAATTGCGTGGAGGCAGGCCTGGGGAGGCGTGAGGAGGGTGCGCTTCCTTTATACTAGAATTTATGTTCTAGGTCAAGAGGCAATTGGTCGGCTGACCAATTTCCGAACGATCACATTGGCATTCTCGCAGCCAGGGCCAGAATCAAAACGTCCCTTGGCGCCGCCAGGGGACGTGGCAAAGCAAGCGCCAAGTTGTTTCAGGCGGCTTTACTCGCCGGCCTCGATAGTCGCCAGGTGCTTCATCAGGCGGCTCTTGCGGCGCGCGGCGTTGTTGCGATGAATGACGCCCTTCTGCGCGGCCCGGTCGAGGGCGCTGATGGCGGCCAGCGTAGCGGCGCGGGCGTCGGCCGGCTCGGCCTCGCGCGCCGCCCGAATAGCCGTGCGGGTGCGGGTGCGGACGATCCTGTTGCGGATACGCTTGCGGTTGTTCGATCGGATGCGCTTGAGCGCTGAAGCTGTGTTGGCCAAGGAAATTTCTCCCAAATCACACGAAGCAAGTCAACGGCCCGAAATTCTAAACCATCCGCGCCCGTTTGTCCAGGGACCGACCCGATTAGAATCTCCACCGTTGACCACCCGTCGCCGGTACTGTATAATTCCACGCTGTTCAATTCCAAGACACAGATTGCGATGAAGGCATGACCAAGCGAACCTATCAACCCAAAATCCGCCGCCGCGTGCGCGTCCACGGCTTCCGGGCGCGCCAGGCGACCGCGTCGGGCCGCAAGGTGCTCAAGGCCCGCCGCCTGAAGGGGCGCGTGCGCCTGGCCGTCACCGCCAACAACCACGTCAAGAAGGTCAACTGGAACGCCGCCAAGGCGCCTGTTGGGCGCAAGGCCAAGAAGAAGTAAGTCGTGAGCGGGGCACGCAGCGCGTGCGCGTTACGCCTTGCTGCGATTGAAAAGCGCAACCGACCTCGAGCGGGTGCGGCGCGATGGACGATCTCACGCCCACCCGCTTGTCGTTCTCATCGCCCGGCGGCGCGATCCGCCCGAGTTGGCCGCGGCGTCCGGCCAGCCGGCCAGCCTGCGCCCCCGCTTCGGGTTCGTGGCCGGCAAGGCTTTGGGCGGGGCGGTCCAACGCAACCGCGCCAAGCGGTTGCTGCGCGAGGCGGCCCGGGCCTGCGAGCCCCAGGTGGCGCCTGGTTGGGACTTGCTGTTGATCGCGCGCGCGCCGCTGGCTGGCTCCCGCCTGGCTGAAGTGCTGGCCGCCGTGCGGCAATTGCTGCGGCGGGCCCGCCTGGAACAGGAATGATTGACGATACTACCGAGCTCGAACACGTTCGCGGCCTCCCTCCGTGGCGGCCAGATTGGCGGCCGGCGCATCTGCCCCAGACGCTGCTTCTCGGCCTGATTCGGCTGTACCAATTGACACTCTCGCGCCTGATGCCGCCGAACACTTGCCGGTTCTATCCCTCGTGCTCGCGCTATGGTTTCGAGGCCGTGCGCAAGCACGGCGCTCTGCGCGGCGGCCTGCTGGCCGCTTGGCGCGTGCTGCGCTGCAATCCATTCAACCCCGGCGGCTTTGACCCGGTGCCTTAGGAGACTCCCTTGCGTTCCAAGCTATTGATATTCGCTGGGCTGTTGTTGGCCCTGGCCGTTGCCGGCTGCGGGGCCGCGCCCACTCAGATGTGGCCGGGACTGGCTACAAACGACGAGTTGGCCTTCATCGCCCAAGGCCAACAGGTCCACGCCATCCGGCTGGCCGACGGCATCCAGGTCTGGGCCTTCCCCGCTGCCGGCAGCAACCAGACCGGCGTGTTTGCGGCTGAAGCCGGCCTTGGCCCGGATCGCATCGTAGTTGGATCTGAAGGCCCAACCGGCCAGTACAGCGGCGTGCTCTACGGGTTGGATCTGTCTGGCAACCGTCAGTGGTGCCTGGCGTTCGACCAAAAGGGCGCCCAGCGGGAGAACTGCCCGCTCGCCGCCGGCGGCGCCCAGAGCGGGTTCTTGGGGCTGGCGCCGGCGGTGGACAACCGCATCGTGGGGGGGGTGACGGTGACCGAGGGTGTGGCATTCGTCGGCCTGGCGAATGGCGCGGTCTACGCCGTCGACGCGGCCACCGGCCGAGACCTGTGGCACTTCAAAGCCGAGCGCGACGTGTGGGCTCCGCCGCTGGTGCGCGCTGGCCGGGTCTACGTGGCTTCGCTCGACCATCACATCTATGTGCTCGATGCCGGCAGCGGCCAGGTGGTTTGGAGCAAGGACATGGGCGCGGCGGTGGCCGGCGCGCCGGCCCTCAGCAGCGACGGCGGCACGCTGTACGTGGGCACGTTTGGCAGCCGCTTATACGCCCTCAACAGCGCCAGCGGAGAGGAAGTCTGGCCGCCGTTCACGGCCACCCATTGGGTGTGGAGCGGGCCGGCCCTGGACGATGGGATGTTATACTTCACGGACGTGAGCGGCGTAGTCTTCGCCGTGGAGGCGGCCACAGGGACCGAGGCCTGGCGGGCGCAGCCGGGCGGCAAGATGCGGGCCCGCCCTGCCGTGGCCGGCGACCTGATCATCGTCGGCGACCGCGACGGCACGCTCTTCGCGCTCGACCGCGCCAGCGGCGCCGAGGTCTGGCGCCAGACGCTGCAAGGCCAATTGCTGGCCTCACCCGTGGTGCTAGAAGACAAGGTGTTGGTGGCGCCGTTCAACGGCGAGAACCTATTGGTGGCCTATAGCCTGGCGGGCGACGCCGTGCGCTGGGCCTACGCGCCAAGCAGGTAACGCTCATGTGGGATGCCCTGATCCTCAACCCAATGCTGAACAGCCTGCTGTTCTTGTATCAGCTGCTGTTTCAGAACTTCACGCTGACGATCCTGGTCTTTACTGTCCTCATTCGTCTGCTGACCTTCCCGCTCACGAACCAGACGCAGAAGTCACAGAAGAAGCTGGCCGCCCTGCAGCAGAGCGAAGAGTGGAAGAAGACCCAGGAGAAGTACGCTAAAGACCGCGAGAAGCTGACCCAGGAGCAGATGAAGCTCTACCAGCGGGCTGGCGTCAACCCGCTGGGCAGCTGCCTGCCGATGCTGATCCAGTTCCCGGTGCTGATTGGGCTCTACCAGGCGATCAACCTGGCCATGGCGGCCTCGCCCGTGCAGTTGCTCGACCTTTCGCGCCACATCTACCCGTTCTTGTCGGGCGCCTCCAGCCTGATCCCCCTGGAGAACCGCTTCCTTTGGCTGAACCTGGGGCTGCCCGATCCGTTCTATGTGCTGCCGCTGCTGGTGGTGGCAACCACCTGGCTCCAGTCCAAACTGATGACGCCGCCCGCCACCGCTGATTCGCAGGCGGCGGCCATGTCGCAGCAGATGGCGCTGATGATGCCATTGATGATCGGCTGGATGTCGCTTCAATTCCCTTCTGGCCTCTCGATTTACTGGGTCATCGGCAACGTCGTCAGCATCGTGCAGCAGGCGATCACCACGCCACCCGACTGGAGGCGAGTCTTCAGCTTTCGGGCAGCGCCCGCGGCTCCGGCGGCCGGTAAGAGCCAGGCAGAGAAAAGCAAGACTGACAAGGCCAAGGCAGACAGGGCGCGGCTGGCCGCGCCCGTCACGAAGAGCCAAGGCGAGAAAGGCAAGGGCGACAAGAGCAAGCCCGACAAGGCAGGGCAGGGCGCCGCCCGCAAGTAGCGGGCGGGAGTGGAGCGGGCCGCGCTCTGCGTGGCTGGCGCCTTTGGCGGCCGCGCACAAACTGAGGAAGTTGACTATGGCCGAGCAACAACCCACCGTGGAACTGAGCGTTGCCGCCGACGAGGTGGAGGCGGCCGTGGCCCGCACGTGCGCCGAGTGGAGGTTGGCACGCGCTGAGGTGCGGGTGGAGACCCGGCCCGACGAGGGCGCGCCAGGCCAGGTGCGCGTGCGCGTGATGGCCGCGCGCGGGGCGATTGTCGCCGCCGGCGACGACGACGAAGATCTGGCGCGCGCCCGCCAGGTGCTCGCGGAGCTGCTCGCCCGTATGGGCGTGGCGGCCGAGATCCACGCTAGCCGCGGCGAGCCCGATGGCGGCATAACGCCCATTGTGCTCGACATCCAGGGACTCGATCTCGGCGAACTGATCGGCCACAAGGGCGAAACCCTGGCCGCGCTGCAGTACATCGCGCGCCTGATTGTCTCCAAGCAGGCCGGCCGCAGTGTCGATCTGATTGTCGACGTCCAGGGTCACAAAAAGCGCCGCGAAGAGCAATTGGGCCGGCTGGCTCACCGTCTGGCCGAGCAGGCCGTCGAACGCCAGCGCGTGATGAGCTTCGAGCCTATGCCGGCCAACGAGCGCCGTATCATCCACCTCGCGCTGCGGGACTACCCCGGCGTTCAGACGGAAAGCGTGGGTGAGGGCACCCACCGCAAGGTCACCATTATCCCGCACCCGCGCTAAGCTGCCCCGGCCGCCCGCCCCAGGGGAGCCGCGGCCCACCCTCACGCGATCTGATGGCCGACAACGCCGTACACTACCTGGCGATCGGGCACGTCACCAAAGACCTGACGCCCGCCGGCCCGCTGTTGGGCGGCACCGTGTCGTTTGCGGCCCTGACCGCCCAGGCCCTCGACTACATGCCTGGCGTGGTCACGGCTTGCGCGCCTGATCTTGACCTGAGCCCGCTGGCTGGCCTGACGCTGTCCGTTGTGCCCTCGGCTGAAACGACGACCTTTGAGAACTTGTACGGGCCCGAGGGCCGGACCCAATTCATTCGGGCGCAGGCTGCCCCATTGACCGTCTCTGCCGTCCCTCTCCACTGTCTCCGGGCGCCGGTCATCCACCTGGCGCCGCTAGCGCGCGAGGTCGCGGCCGACCTGGCGGCCAGCCTGAGCGGGTCGTTTGTCGGCCTCACGCCGCAGGGATGGATGCGCCAGTGGGACGCGGCTGGCCGGGTGACGACCTCGGCCGAAGCCTGGCCCGAGGCGCCCGAGGCGCTGGCCCACGCCGCTGCGGTCGTGCTGAGCGTGGACGACATCGGCCGCGATTGGAGTGTGGCCGAGCGCTGGGCGAGGTATGCGCGCGTGCTGGTCATCACCCAGAGCGCCGAAGGCTGCACCGTCTTTGTGCGCGGGCAGGGGGCTCGGCACTTCCTGGCGCCGCCGCAGCGCGAGGTCGACCCCACCGGAGCTGGTGACATCTTTGCCGCGGCATTCTTCATCAACTATTACGAAACCGGCGACCCCTGGGCTTCGGCGCGCCTCGCCAACCAGGTTGGGGCGCTGTCGGTCACGCGCGCCGGGCTCGCCAGCGTGCCCACGCACGAGGAGGTCGGCTACTGCCGCACGCGGGCGATAGTAGGGTAGCTGGCTGTCGCAAATGGCACACGTCTACACCCTCGTTAATCAGAAGGGCGGGGTGGGTAAGACCACCACCGCCATTAACCTGGCCGCTTACCTGGCCCAGCGCGAGCAGCGCGTGCTGCTGGTCGACCTCGATCCCCAGGCCAATGCCACCTCGTCGCTGGGCATGGATAAGACCAAGGTGACCAGCGGTGTCTACGAGGCTTTGATCGACGGCGCCTCGCCGCACGCCCACGTGCTGCACAGCCCGCAGCTCAAGCTGGCGCTGCTGCCGGCCTCGCCCGCGCTGGCCGGCGCGGAAGTCGAATTGGTGGGCATGTTGGCCCGCGAGAGCCAGCTGCGCAACGCCTTGGCTGCGCTCGAGGGCAATTACGATTACATCTTGATCGACTGCCCGCCCTCGCTGGGACTGCTGACCATCAACGGTCTGGTGGCCGCCCGCGGCGGCGTGATCATCCCGGTGCAGTGCGAATACCTGGCTCTGGAGGGGCTGGGCCAACTCACCCACACGCTCTCGCGCGTGAGCGCCGCGCTGCACCCCGATCTGCAGATGCGCGGCCTGGTGATGACGATGTTCGACAGCCGCATCAGCCTGGCTCAGCAAGTGGTGGCTGAAGTGCAGAGCCATTTCCCAGGAAAAGTGTTTCAGACTATCATTCCCCGCAGCGTGCGCCTGGCCGAGGCGCCTTCGCATGGTGTGCCTATCTCGCTCTACGCGCCGAACTCGGCCGGGGCCCAGGCCTACCAGACCCTGGCCGAAGAAGTCCTGCAGGGTGACCGCGTAGTGACCGAAGCCTGATATGCCCATGTCTGCCAAGCGTGGTCTCGGGCGGGGCCTGGATGCCCTCATCCCGGGCGGCCAGGCCCCGCCGCTAACGGCCGGAGCAGCCCAGGCGCCCATCGCGGCGATTGCGCGCAATCCGCGCCAGCCGCGGGGTCGTCTCGATCCGAACCAGCTCGAGGAGCTGGCCAACTCCATCCGCGAGCACGGGGTTCTTCAGCCATTGATCGTGGCCCAGACCAGTTTCCCTGGCCAATACACCCTGATCGCTGGCGAGCGGCGCCTGGAGGCGGCCAAACTGGCCGGCCTGGCCGAAGTGCCGGTCCTGATTCGAGAAGCTACCGAGCAGCAGCTGCTTGAAGTGGCGCTGGTTGAGAACATCCAGCGCTCTGACCTCGGACCGCTCGAAACGGCGCTGGCCTACAAGCACCTGGCCGAGGATTTTGGCCTATCCCACGAGGGCATCGCCGCCCGGGTCGGCAAGAAGCGCGTGACCGTTACCAACACCCTGCGGCTGCTCAAGTTGCCCCAGCGCATCCTGGAGGCGTTGGTGGTGGAGGAAATCAGCGAAGGCCACGCCCGCGCCTTGTTAATGCTGCCCACCGACCAGGCCCAACTGGCGGCCTTTGGCACCGTCACCCGCCAGGGGCTGAACGTGCGCCAGGCTGAAGAACTGGTCCACCGGCTGCAGGGCCAGAAGCCGCCGCGTGCGGCCCAGCCGGCGCGCAGCGCCGAGACCGAGGCCCTGGCCACGCGGCTGCGCGAACGGCTGGGCACAAAAGTGAACCTGCGGCGCGGACGCAAGGGCGGCACGCTCACGCTGCACTTCTACGACGACGAAGAACTCAACAATATCGCCGGCATCATCCTGGGCGAAGAGCGCGCCTGACTGGAGAGGTATCGATCGGCATGAAGACAGGCCGTGTGTTTTCGGGCGCCCGGCCCACTGGGCGCCAGCACCTGGGCAATTACCTGGGGGCGATCAAGAACTACGTGGCCCTGCAGGACGACTACGACTGCCTGTATTGCATCGTGGACCTGCACGCGTTAACCACCCTGGACGAGTTCGAAGACCTGCGGCAGAACTGCGCCGAAATGGCGCTCGACTGGCTAGCGGCCGGCATCGAGCCCGCCGAGACCATCATCTTCGTGCAGAGCCAGGTGCCGCAGGTGACTGAACTGCACACCATCCTGTCCATGTTCACGCCGCTTGGCAAGCTGACCGATCTGCCGACCTTTAAGGAAAAGGTCGCCCAACACCCCCATAACGTCAACTACGGGCTGGTGGGCTACCCGGTGCTGATGACGGCCGACATAACGCTGTACCGCGCTGGCATCGTGCCGGTAGGCGTCGATCAGGCCTCCCACCTAGAGTTCGCGCGCGAGATCGTGCGCACCTTCAACTACCGCACTCGCTCCCAGGCCCTCATCGAGCCGCAGATGAAGAACACCGAATTCCCCAAGGTGCTCGGCACCGACGGTGTCCAGAAGATGAGTAAGAGCCTTAACAACGATATCGAGCTGGCCGCCACGCCCGAGGTGACCCTGCAGCGAGTGATGAGCATGGTTACCGACCCCCAGCGCGCGCGCCGCACCGACCCCGGCCGGCCGGAGGTCTGCAACGTCTTTACGTTGCACCAGACCTTCTCGCCCGCCGAGGCGCCATCGATCGAGCGGGAGTGCCGCGCGGCGGGTATTGGCTGCGTGGACTGCAAGAAGATCCTGTCCCAGAACATCAACGCCGGCCTAGCGCCCTTCCGGGCCCGCCGGGCCGAGCTGGCCCAGAATTCGCGCCTGGTGTGGGACATCCTGGACGAGGGCGCCCGCCGCGCCCGGGTCCTGGCCGACGCGACGCTGCAGGACGTTAAGGCGGCCGTGGGATTGCCCTGACCTTGCGGCGGCGGTCCTGGGCCATTGGTCAGCCGCCGCGTGGTCCGCCTATTATGGTTATGCCGTAATCCCGTAAGGAGGCCGCTCTAGCCGGAGCACGCCATGGACATCTCTCTTGCCGAGGAACGAGCCTTTCAGATCGCGCCGCAGGTCTCGTTCGACGTCGCTCGGGTGCGCGTCGACGACAAGCGCACCAACCTGGTAGCCGGCGTGATGGGGACCCTGCTTTCGCGCCCCAAGCCGGACGACATCCACCTGGTTTCCACGGAAAGCCGTATGGAACCATTCTGGCTCGTCACGATTGCATCGCGCACCCGGTATGATCGCAACCGCAGTTTCTCTCTGGCGGTCAGCGGCCCGGAGGTGCAGCAGGTGACGCTGCTCGACCACCAGGTGACGGTTGATCCCAAGGCCAAGGGCGGCCCGAGCATCGCGCTGACGGCCGTGGAGCACTGCCTGGAGGAGCGCCGCGTCAGCCGGCAGTTCGACGGCCTGACGGGAGAAAAGACCGACTTTTCCAAATACCTGGGCTTTCCCAGCCAGGAGATTACCAACCTGGAGGGCTTCGCGCCCGAGGGCGTCTTCGTGGTGACGCCCCAGGCGCGGGCCACCGCGGTTGTGCGCCAGGTGATGAGTGAGGTCGTGCAGCCGGTGCAGGCCCAGATCATCCACGAGGAGCGGGTGGACGTTGAGGCCATCCACTTGTGCTTCCGGCCCGTCTACGCCTTTGAATACGATTGGGCGCCGAAGGGCAAGAAGGTGATCGTCGAGTACGACGCTCTCACCGGCGAGGCCCGCACCGGCGGGCGCAAGCTGCAGGACCAGATCAAGGGCATGGTCACGCGCGACCTGCTCTTTGACGTCACCGCCGACGCAGTTGGCATGCTGGTGCCCGGCGGCAGCATTGCCATCAAGCTCGTCAAAGCCGTCGTCGATCGCAAATAGCTGCCCAGGTGCGGACGGTTCTGCAGCGGGTGGCGCGGGGGGCGGTGACGGTCGCCGGCCAGCGCGTGGCCGAGATCGGCCGCGGCCTGGTCATCCTGGTGGGCGTAGGCCAGGGGGATACCAAGAGCCAGGCCGACTGGCTGGCCGAGAAGATCGCCAATCTGCGGATCTTCGAAGACGCGGCCGGCAAGATGAACCGGTCTATCCTCGAGGCGGGGGGCAGTGCCCTGGTGGTGTCCCAGTTCACCCTCTACGCCGATTCACAGAAGGGGCGGCGCCCCTCTTTCATCGACGCCGCGCTGCCCGCCCAGGCCGAGCCTTTGGTGGGCTACCTGGGCAAATGCTTGGCCTTGCGCGGCGTGCCCGTCCAGACCGGGGTCTTCGGGGCCAACATGCTGGTGGAAATCTATAACGACGGCCCGGTGACGATTCTGCTCGAGCGGTAAGGCTCCTGGCCCATGCGCCGGCCGGGAGGCGCCGCTACTTGGCGGCGCCTAAGGCCGTGGCCCACTCGGCCAGCAGGCCAGGCCGCGTCCAGGCGGCGGCGTCTACCTGCACGGCCACTGCCCCGGCGGCCAGCATGGCGCGCACGTCCTCCAGCCGATAAAGCCCGCCAGCCCCAATCAGAGGAAGCCCCAGCTCCAGCGCCGCCACAGCCGCCACAGCCTTGAGGGCCGCCTCGAATTGGCCGGGACCGTACAGCCGGCCGGCCACGCTGCGCCCAGCTTCGTCGCCAGCCACCACCGCCGCCCCGCGCGGCGGTGCGCCCACGGTCAGGGCGTCGGCGCCGGTCTGCGCCATGGTGGGCGCCAGTTCGGCCGCGCGAGCCAGCGGCAGCCGCACGATCAGCGGCTGGCCGCCCAGCGCCTCGCGCACCAGCTGGCTGGCCTGCGCGGGCTCGACATCGTCGCGCAGGCCCAGTTCAATGCCGCTGACGCCGTTGGCGCGCTCGAACAGCGCCAGGCTGCGCGCCGTCTCGCCCGGCGAGGTCGCGGCCAGATGCGCGATGACGGGCACGCCCAGCCGGCGCCACTCGCGGTCCCAGTGCCGCAGGGCCGCGGACACGCCGGGGTTGGGCAGGCCGGTGTGTACCAGGACGCCGTCGGCGGTCGCCACCACGTTGGGGGGGCGGGCCGGCGTGCGCGGCCGGAAGGTCAACGGGTTCGTCACGAACGCGCCCAGGCAGCGCGGATCAACCAGACCGCGGTACTCGTGGGAGAAACCCAGCGTGCCGGCCGCGTTGAGCACCGGGTTGGTGAGGATAAGGCCGTGCTTGTGGCGCGGGGCGATATCGATCTCGATCATCAGATCAGCGGGTCGTGGCCGCCTCGTAGCCGGCGACCCAAGTGTGGAAGACGTCGGTGGGGGCGGGCGCCGGGGGCCACTGGCGCCGGAACGATTCCTCCGTCAACAGCACCTCGCGCACGCTCAGTTGGCGGCCGGCCGCCTCTGACCGCCGCCGCACGAACAGGGCCGTCTGCGTGGCGTGGCACAGCGCGGCGGCCTCCTTCTGCGCCAGAAACGCTGCCACGTCGACGACAAGGTCGGCCGGGTCGTCGGGGTTGGCCAGGCGCGGGTAGGGGTGCTCGGCATAGTGGGCGGCAAATGAGTACACCAGCGGCGCCGCGCCCTCCAGTGCCGCTGCCGCCACCAGCGCGGTCGTGTGCGCCAGCTGGTGGGCCGGGTGACCATACTCCCCGCGCGAGCCATGCGTCAGCACCACCTGGGCGCGGGTCTGCTGGATGGCGGCGATTACCTGTCCGGTGAGTGTTGTCGGGTCATGCTCGGGGGCGTAGACCTGGTCGTCAGCCCCCACCGGCGGGTCGACGTAGCCCAGGAAGGTCAGGCTATGGCCGCCCAGCTTCTCCACGGCGCATACCAACTCCTGTTCACGCACGCGACCGAGCTCAGCCCGCTCGCAGCGGGCCGGCTCGCCCAACTCGCCGCCTTCGCCGCGGGTCAGGCAGGCCACGTGCACGTCCACGCCACGCGCCGCCAGCAGTGCCAGGGTGCCGCCACATAAGATGGTTTCGTCGTCGGGATGGGCTACAAAACAGAGGGCAGCGGGCATGTCAATCGTCGGGCCGCATGACGGGGGACCGGGGACCAAAGACGATGGGCTTGGCCGTCCGTCCTTCGGATCTCATCAGAAGTAGAACACCGGGCCATCCACGCACGCCAGCCGGCGTCCGCGGGCGTGGGGCAGTTCGACCCAGCAGGCCTGGCAGGCCCCGGTGCCGCACACGATTGGCGGCGTGACCAGCGCCTGGACATAGCCGGGGCCGCGCGTGGGCGCGAGGGCGCGGACGTGCTGTGCCCTGGCGCCAGGATCAGCCACGTCCAGGGCCACCAGGTCGGCCCAGGCCGCCAGTTCCGCCGTCAGCGGGCCGCGGTGAATTTCCACGTCGGAGGGCAGCAAATCGGCGCTGCGCGGCGTCAGCGCTGTGACGGCCAAGCCTCGCTGCAGCGCGGTTTCAATGGTGGGCAGCAGACGTTCGAGCGACCCGGCCAGAACGAGCAGGTGACCGTTGGCCCCGGGCAGCCGAAAACCGCGGCCCACCGGCCCCAGCAGCCTGAGCGCCGCGCCGGGCCCTAAGCGGGCGTAAGGGTGCCCGCCAGGCACAAAGAACGTGGGACCGGGGTCCGGACTACTGTGCAGAAAGAGCGGCACGCGCAGAAATGGTTGCGAGGGGATGTCGGCCCACGCCAGGCAGGCCTGACCCGGGGCCACCTCGGCACCGGGCCCGGCGCAGGTCACGCGCACGGCGCTCCCCACAGCGGCCACTTCGGCGACGCGCAGGTCAAATTCGCGCACGGCCCGCATAGTAGCACAAATTCACGGCTGGGCCAGCCAAGTGACGAACCTTTTGGCCAATCATAACGTGATCGATTTCGTGCCGGCCAGCGGCTGCGCCCAGTCTGGGCTACGCTGTTTTGAATAAGCCCCTAGTCCTGATGCCGTATAATCGGGTCCAGGCATTGTGGGTTACAAGGAGAAAACGATGAACATTGGAAGCCTACTGTCGGCCATCGCTAGCCTGGCCTGGCTGGCGGCTCTAGGAGCGCTCGGTTTCTTGGCGTTCAACGTCGCTCGCGGGCGCAAGTTCGGCGGAAACGCCACGCTGGTGATCGGCGCGGTGGTCGTGGCGCTGCTGATCACGACGGCGGCGGCTGGCCTGGTCTTCATCGAGCCGGAGCAGCGCGGCGTCGTCATTTCGGCGCTGCAGCCCGGCGGGTACCGCACGCAGTCCCTGGGGCCCGGCCTTCACTGGATCATCCCTTTTGCGGAGCGCGTCCAGGGCTATGACATATCGCGCCAAACCTACACCATGTCGGGCACGCCGCTGGAAGGCCAGGAAGGCAGCGAAGACTCGGTCCGGGCGCGCACCAAGGATGGGCAGGAGGTCTTCATCGACGCCTCTGTCATCTACGCGGTTGATCCGACCAAGGTCGTCGCGCTGCACATTGCCTGGCAGAACCGCTATGAGGAAGGCGTGGTGCGCCCGCTGGCCCGCGGCATTGTGCGCGACTCGGCCTCGCAGTACGGGGTGGAGGAGATCGTCAGTTCCAAGCGGGCTGAGATGGAACAGATGCTAACGCAGGTCTTGACCGAGAAGCTCTCCGAGAATGACTTGCTGCTGATCGACTTCGTCCTGCGCGACATTCACTTCAGCGACGAGTACGCGGCCGCGGTGGAGCAGAAGCAGATCGCCGAGCAGCAGGCGCAGCAGGCGGCCTTCGTGGTCGAACAGCGCCGCCAGGAGGCTGAGCAGGCGCGCGTGACGGCGCAGGGCCAGGCCGACGCCGCCATCATCGCGGCGGAGGGCCGCGCCCAGGCCACCGTGCTCCAGGCCCAGGCCGAGGCCGAGTCGTTGCGCCTGGTTGGCGAATCGCTGCAGGATAACCCAGATGTGCTGACCTTCCGCTACATCGACAAGCTGGCGCCGAATGTGCAGGTCATGTACCTGCCCGCGGGGCAGCAGGTGCTTATCCCCTTGCCGACTGCCACGGTGCCCGACGCTGCCGGCGTGGCGCCTACGCCCAGCGCGCCGCTGACAGTCACCAGTCCGATTGCGCCGACAACGCTCGCGCCTTAGCGCAAGTTCGGCCTGCCTTTGCGGGGTCTGCTGCGAGACGACCTTACGCGCTTGCGCCATCATCTCTGAGCTGCAGGTGGACGACGTGACGATGACCCGGCTGGCCTGCCACTAAGCCACCGGCAGGCCGATCGATAACTCGTCCTCTCCACTGACCGTGGGCTGCAGCGGCGAGCCGGCGGACTTGCCAATCGTCGACGTGATGACGCGCATTGTCTGCATGTAATTGTTTACCGGGTTGGCATCTGTGGCAGTGCAATGGCCGGCAGCGCTTCCGGCGACACCTGGCGCACATCGCCAGGCGCGGAAGGCGCGTCCAACCGGGGGCGCAGCGCCTTGGGCAACGGTAGCGGTGTGCGACACCATAGCGCGGGGCCCAGGGCGAGAAAGCTTTGACCCTGCTTGCGACAGGTCCGCATGAGGCTGGTCAAGATCGCGTGCGTCGCGGCCCCCGTTGGGCTGCGATTGCAGGCCGAGGTATTGCGCACCACCACGGCCGG